>JAAZCE010000097.1 GCA_012513435.1 Clostridiales bacterium | reverse complement strand
GGTTCTGGTTTTTTCATAAATTCATCATAAGCTGAGCGATCTGGTATTCTGCTATCTACAGGTTTGGTTTTTTTGGTTCGTTTTTGCGAACTGGTTTTGTTTTTCTTTTTAAACGCTGTAATGTTTTCTTTGGTACGTTGTGATCGAATCGGGGCTTGCGTTATTATTCCAAAACCTAAACTTTCAGCTAGTGATATTCCCCGCATTTGATTAGCTGGATTGTGAGTCCCATTGCTTGACATTTGTCCAAATCCAAGTGTGTCATCTAAGCTATATCCTGCCGATTCTCTTCCATTTCCAAAGCCAAATCCGAGAGTGTCTTCTAAGGGTATGCCTTTCATCGATGAAAATTCAGAATCGCGTCTCTGTGGCGATGACCTAGGTTTCTGGCGATTTGTATTACGGTTCGCTGGTTTATCTGCGAAAAAACTAGATTCATATCTGTCAGATTGTTGGTTTTGTAATCCGCCAAATATATAGTTTTGCGATGGACCAAATGATGAATCTGATGAACTATCTTGGGAGATATCTTCTGATTCGTTATATGTTGACCTAGACCTTGTAGGACGAGATACGGGTTCTCTTGAAACTAAAAATGAATCATCGGTTAGTTCTTTGAATTCGTTTTCAAGATTTGCACCTCTATTTTTGACATAATTAAGAACGGTTGGTTTTGATGATTCTGGTTCTTTTAATTCACCATTTTCATCATATTTTTCGGGATGTTTTGTTCTATCTAGTCGTAATTTATATTGTGTAACAGCGTCATCATATTTTTGTTTTTCTGCTAATTTTTGTTGTTTTTCTGCTAATTTTTGTTGTTTTTCTTCAGCTTTTTTCAAACGTAAATCTCTAATTCGGTTGGCTTCACTATTTTCTCCTAATTTATCATAAATATCTGGAGATGCAATATGTTCATCGTATACGTTTTTTGCTACGGTTTTTGCTTTTGATGCGAGTTTTTCTCCAACTGTAACAACTGCCTCTTTTCCCATATTTACTGCTTTTTTTAAAGCGTCAGTGAATGCTCCGTTCATTGCAACAGGCGGTTGGTGATATTTTGATTGACTTGTGTCTATTGTCGCTCCAACACCTAACGCACCTAACCCGAAAATACCGGCCATGTATGTATCGTTTCCAAATCCATTAAAATTAAAGGAATCCTCATTATTTTTATTGCTAAAACTGCTAAATCCTAAGAAATCATTGTCAGAATTTATCCCTAATGACCCGAATCCTAAAATGTCTTGAAACTGGTTTTCGTTGTTTGATTCTAGTGAGTTATCGTTTTCTGAATATGTATCGAACAGACTATTCTCGTTACTATTCCCGAAAATAATATCTGGTTGATTTTCAAAATCAGAGCGCGCATTTGAACTGTCATCTCCCGCCATTCCATTAAATGAAATGTAATCATTTCCCTGTGAGTTATTGGTGGTTTTCATTTCTCCGAATTCCCCGCTAAATTGATTGGTTGCATTTAGTTCACTAGCTCCAAATTCATTTTCCCGTGCTAATTTTTCTGAATCATAAAAGGATTCCGGTGAATTACCAGATTCGTCTGGTTCCGATGGTTCAGGATAAATTACATCGTCGACTTCATTTTCCGGTTCTTCATCGTCGTCTTCTAAATCGTAATCTGTAAATTCATCTTCATCTGATCTTCTTGGCATGTCGTTGCCATCTTCTTCTTCAGCTTCGTTATCCATTGTTCGTTTTGCTTCATATTGATGCATGTTAGATTCTGGCGCGTTTTGATTCGCAGAAACTTCTAACCCATAATAGTCGTTTATAACATTTGTCATGAAATCACCTTAAAGTTTAAAATTGATTTTATTTATGCCAATGCATGTAGAAAGTGTAGTTTGTTGTTTGAATGGATTGTGTGCTTTGGACACCATGTTTTTGAAACTTGTGTTCAAAGCATTACCGACAGTTTTTACATTAAATAAATTTCTATTCATGTAGTATATTTACACCATCTGTATATTTAAATGTTATTGTGTAACAAAAGAAAAAAAGAGTTATTGTGAAATTTGTTTTTTGCCACCAAACTCATATCCTTTATTGTATCCCTTGGTGTAAGAGTCTCTATATGCACGTGCATCGGATGGGTTTATCTGTCCATATTTAGTGGGAGCACCCATAGTATGTTTTTGTCGATATACTTGATCTTCGGCTTTTACTTTTTGAGGTGTAATTGTCATCAGCGCATATTCAGTATTCGTATTTTGTTCTCTGAATGCTGTATTTACGCCGTCTATAAAACCTGATCTATAAATATTCGCTAATCCGTGGGTGGAGTATTTATTCTTTGACACATTTTGGCGTTCTTCTCGTAATCCAGCTTTACATACATCTACAAGGAACGAACCCATTACTTTTACAGCTTCGGTATCTGATTTATATCCAATTATAGTAAGTGAATTTTCTTTACCCTGACGTAAATACATGGTGCATCTCATGTTTTTACATAATACTGAATAAATAAATGCTTCCCAAGTGAATTTGATTTTATGTTCTTCAATGCATACGGTTTCTTCTTTTTCTGCATTGGGGTTTACGCGCATTTCATCAATATGATATTTCAACATTAATGTTCTTGCTTTTTGCATTGCCACCATGGCTTCGTTTACGTTTGAAGATTGTGACAGGCGTAATAGCTTTTCAATTTTTTCAATGATTTCAGATTCCTTAGTTGTCATATATACTAATATGTATACATAGTATATAAATCAATACGGTTTGATATCAAATAAGAAAAGGATTAAATCTATAGACATTTAATTTAATAAAAATGTCAGAAATAGAATTATTTAAACCTACATTAAAACGTAAAAAGAATCCACACAAAAAAGATATATTTTTCTTTTCTATTAAACGTATATT
>JAAZCE010000019.1 GCA_012513435.1 Clostridiales bacterium | reverse complement strand
GGAAGAATGTACAAGGAAGCATTTGAAGACAGAAGACTCAAGGCAAAGAACCTGTCAAGATGTCTGGAAGACTCCGGTACACTTACTTCCAATTTTATCCCTTGGAACACTTGCGGAGCCACAATGCGTGGATTCCTGCAGACTCCACAGTGGGGTGCAGGCGGATATGCTCCGTTTGCTATACTTAACTGGTTCAACCCTCTCGTTTCTATCTTCTACGGATTCACTGGAATCACAATGGAAGAAATGACAGAGGAAGAATATCAGGCTGTATTAGAGCAGCGAGCTGCTGATAAGGCTGCTGCCGCAAAAGCACTAGAAGCTTAGTCCTATTTTTCTCAAGACTTACATAAACACCAAAACGGGCGTACAGTGTACGCCCGTTATATTTTTGGTTTTATTCTATCTTACTTTTTTGCTTTTTTATTCTTTCTCATTATGTTAATATATTGGTAACAAATATTAACTCAAGTGGGAGGTACATATGTCATTTAGAAACAACGGCAGGAGACGCGACGCCAGAAAGCTAATGTGCGCACTTGCATTTCTCGTCTTTACCATTATCTTTTTAGGGTCCATGAAGATTACAGGATTCTCAACCTCAAAACTGATTTTCGGACTTATCTGCGCTTATCTTTGCAGTGCGTTTTACAGAACCTCAAACGAGTAGCACCAAATACTTATCACCGGAGCAGCTCGAGACAATGGAATACTTGACGCCCTTCCTATCTACTATATAGGAAGACTCTATTGGGTGCTCGGTTATCATCAAAGGAAATCCGGAAGCAACAGACCTTTGCAGTTCGTGGGAATAAACTTTAGTTTCCACGCCTATTTCTGCAAGGGCCTTTTTACTTTGCAGATTATACACGTTTAACCCGTAATCTCCATATACCTTGATGCCGCGCTCCCTGAACCTTTTTATCCAGCCAATATTCCCTATAAGTATGCCATTTTTTCTCACGGCCCTTACTATCTCTTCAAAGTGAAGGTCAACATATTCATCCAGCCTACCTCTACTGACGTTGAGTATATAGGGCAACGTGACTTCTCTCAAATCGGGTCTCTCCATGAACACTTCAATAGGAAGAAAAGTTTCATATTCACCCATAACATCCTCTCTTGAAATTCCCCGGCTGCCGTAAATATATTTTCCTCTCACATCTTCCTGCAAAAGCTCTTTGTCCAGCTCTTCCATTCTGAACACCTCAAGGCTTTCTTCTTCGCTCAAGGGCTTCCTTCTGCTAGCAAGTTTGACTTCTTCAAGTCTTCCCAAGGCTTCCCGCCTTAGGTGGTTTATAGTAGAAAGAGGTAGCATGAGATCGTCGTCTGTTTTTATATCCACCCTACCGGGTTCAAAAACAGTATTCCCCAGCTTGCAAAGCTGTCGGCGAATTTTTTCTTCGCTTGTAGGTGCTTTCTCCGCACGCTCCGGAGGGGATGGAGCTTCTGCCGCAGCCGTATATTGTCCTTCACGCAAAACGACCTTGCATGGTCTTCCCCCCGTGGCAGTAAACTCAATATCAAGGGCTATCTTCTTTCTGTAATCGTCTCTGTATGAGTCTGCCGCGTCCCTATTAAGCGCTTTATCCGTAACTTTATATACCTTATCTCCTGGAGAAACTCTGCCCTTTATATCGCCGATGCGAAAAGAGCCGTTGGCGTTTTCTTTGCAGTAGGACAGAACGTTCCCCGTAACCGTCTCACCTCTAATTTCTACGCCGTCGCCTATCCCCAGCTGACGGTCGGTATCAATGTCTATAAGTGTGCTGCTCTTCTTGACAGCCCTGACCTTTCCAAGAAAAATCCCTGAGTTCTTAGGACTTTCCCCGGACAAAAGAGACTTCCCCGGATTTCCAAAAAGATAGCCTGTGGTGAAGCCGCCTCTGTTAAAAATCTGCAGAAGCCTTTCCATATCAGAGGCCTTGACCTTCACATACCCTTCCTCCCCATACATGTCCAGATACTTGCGGTAAATTGACGTTACCACCGCCACATATTCTGGCGATTTCAGCCGGCCCTCAATTTTTAGGGAATCAACGCCTGCCATTGCAAGTTGGGGTATATGCTCAAGAGTGCAAATATCCTTAGGGCTAAGTATATATGACGTCTTACCCTTATCGTCTGTGTAGGGCAGTCTGCATGGCTGAGCGCAAAGGCCGCGGTTGCCGCTTCTGCCGTTTATTCCTCCCAGAACTCTGCTCATCTGGCACTGACCTGAGTAGCACATGCAAAGGGCTCCGTGGGCGAACACCTCCACCTGACAATTTTTACCTTTATTCCCGCTGGGTTTTTCCTTATGACATTCCTCCGCAAGCTCTTTTATCTCCTCTAAGGAAAGCTCCCTGGCGGGGATTATACGCTTAAAGCCCAGTTCCCTGACGGTTTCCACCGCCCATTTGTTGTACAGGGTTCCCTGAGTGGACAGGTGCATAGGGAAATCCGGCAGGTAATTCCTGATGAGGCGCGCCAATCCCAGGTCCTGCACTATAAGAGCATCGACACCTATACCATAGAAAAAATTCGCGTATGAAAAGGCTTTGAAAAGCTCACTATCCTTAATGAGAGTGTTCATGGTTATATATACTTTGACGTTGCGCAGGTGTGCGTAGTCTATGGCTTCTTCCATGTCCTCCTTTGTAAAGTTGTCGGCCTTTGCCCTGGCGTTAAACGCAGGCCCGCCCATATAGACTGCATCTGCTCCGTTTTGCACGGCGGCCTTTAGCTGCTCCATGCCTCCTGCGGGAGACAGCAGTTCCGGAGTCTTTCGTTTTTTCATCCTTACCTTGCCTTTCTCAAAAGGGTGATAAATGTTGATAACCCATCTTCCATAGTATATAATAAAATAATATTGGAGGAAAGCATATGAATAAATTTAAGGAAATGATGAAAGATAATACGTTTATAAGGGGAAGTTTTTTCATTCTCTTCAATGCTATCATTTTATATGCTGCATACTTTTTAATAAAAAATATAGGTTCGGTTTCTTCAGGGCTGGGGAGTGTACTTGCTACCCTGCTCAATGCTTTCTGGCCGCTGATAATAGGCCTTATCCTGGCTTATCTGCTCAATCCTCTGTCGGAATTAATAGATGAAAAGATTATGAGCAAGGCCATCAAACTCCCTGATGACCCTATAAAAGCAGAAAAAAAGAAAAACACGCGACATTTTATCAGTGTTATATTGACCTTCGTTCTGGTCATTGCCGCAGTTGTGGCCATAATATATGGATTCGCGGTTATGATAATAGGCAAGGTTGTTCTCAGTAGCATATCCGAAACGGCTCAAGACTTATTCGCAGGTGTCATTGGCTATGAACATTCCTTCAAATCTTGGATTGCTCAAAATGTTCCTGAGGGGGTTATCGCAGAAAAACTCACCGACCTTACCAATGCTATCATGGGCTGGATAGGAGAAAATGTCAACGCATCCTCGGTAATTTCTTTCTTCACCGGCATCGGTAGCAATATTGTAGATATAGTAATAGGCACAATCATAAGCATTTACTTAATGAAAGACAAGCAGTTTTTCCTTGGTCTTTGGAGAAAATTTCTCCATTTGGTTCTTCCTCAGAAGGGGAATGCCGTGCTTACTGAGACCTTAAGCGAGGTCAACGGCGTGCTTTCCAAATTCATAAGAGGTGCTCTTCTTGACGCCCTCTTCATCGCCATATTATCATCAATTGGCCTGTCTATAATGGATCTCGAGGCTGCTGTGTTTATCGGAGTTTTTGCAGGCATATGCAATGTTATTCCATATTTTGGGCCTGTAATGGGAATGGTTCCCGCCTTTTTGATGGGCTGGGCTACAGGTGGATTTTGGCACGGCGCTCTAGCTGTAATCATACTACTTGTTATACAGCAGATAGATGCCAATTTAATTTATCCTAAGATAGTAGGCACCTCAACAGGCCTTCATCCGTTAATGGTCCTTCTTGCGGTCAGTGTCTTCGGATACTTCTGGGGGATACTTGGCATGCTTCTGGCAGTTCCTATCGCCGGGGTTATTCAGGTTTTCGTGGTAAAATGGGCGACGGGCAAGGAGCGAAGAATAGAAGAAAGGGCGGAGTGAGGCCGAAGGAAATAGCCGAAGGAAGTAAAGAGGCGGAGTTACCAAAAATGTCATAGACATTTCTGATACCCTGCTTCTTTTTTATAATTTAATGCTACAATAAAATGATGGCTGTTTGCAGGGCACTAATTAATACTACGACATTGTTGACTGGTACGTATAATATCTATGTTGCAGGGATGCAAGGGTGCAGGTGAATACCAGCGATGAGCAGACCTACTGGAAAAATGAGAGTAATAGAAATATAGAGGCCACTACACAGAAGGCTGACGACTATACTGCCAAAGAAGCTAGTGCAGGAATGTCTCGCTCTAAGAACTCCACTGCTTTAGGTGATACTGTAACTGCAATGCTACCGATGGAAACACATCCCGCAAAAATGCCAAAGTATACGTGTATAGCCGTGGAGGCCCTTGCTTCACAGCAAGCACTAGAACTCTGACCGGCACATCAACCAGCAAGAATATGTCGCATCAGCAGGTGTAGGTGCAATCGCCTTTGCTATAAGCGCTATTTTAAACGCGAACCACCTCAATCTTATTCTGAATATAAAGATTCTATCCAGATGTGAAAAGGTGGTTATTACAGTAAACGATTACAAAGAAATTAGGCAGCTCTATCTTATTGGTGAAAGACAGCGGAACATTGGCGGGGGGAGAGGTTAGACACCCGTAAGATTAGACTTATTTCATAAAAAATAACAATGCTTGTATGATGTCTTTCCCTTTATCATTTTAAGTTTTTGCCAAATATGTACAGCTCTCTAAGACTGTTAATATTCAGCTTTCTGTAAACATTGAGAATATGAGATTTTACAGTATTGACACTTATACAAAGTTTACCGCTGATATCATCCTTTGAGTTCCCCGATAAAAGTAAGTATACAATTTCTATTTCTCTATGAGTTAAACTATACATTTCATAAAGGCTATTTTTATCTAAACTGTCAATTTTAATATCAGTGGATGTCGCATTTGATGTAATGCAAGTAGGGTTAATAGAAATATAAGTACGATAATTGAGGTGATCCTTAAGAACATCCATTAAAAAAACATCTTCATCAGAAAAATCATTACTTTCTTTATCTCTGAAAAGTGTTAGACACCCTAAAAATTTACTATTATATATTAGCGTAAGCATCAACGAATAATGCACCCCATTAGGTATGTACATAAACTTGTAGTATGGTGTGTTCACTCTTTTGCTTTCGGGCATTAAATCCAAATCTCTAAATACCCGGGAAGAAGGTGAGGTGTAAGCCCATCTGGTGAAATCTATATTCTGATACTCGCGTAAATATCTCATCCCCTTTTCATCAGGAATACCGTTTACGATTGGTTTGTCTAATTCATAGGGTGAAATAGAGCTTGCAAGATAGAATCCAATAATTTTAGCAGGAATTAAAAATTGAAGCTCTTCTAGAAAACTTTTACGCATTTGATCATAATCGGTGATGGTGTGTATTTTATATATCAGATCATTCAACTGCATAATCGTCCGCTTATCGCTCATATATACCTCCTACAGAATATTATAACAACAGTATAGCATGTAGATGTTTTTTTTGAAATACACACAAAAGTATTAAAATAGTAATATAAAAATATTAGAGAACTATTAAATAGCCAAATGCCATTCTAATATTCTTGTATTATTACGCAAAAAAATCACATTATCAGACAATTGAAAATTAAGAATATTTAAAATAAGATAAATTTGTCGTTAATTGGAATGTTAGTAGAAAAGGAGAAGAAAATGGATTACGGAATATTGGCATGTGTGCCTATTGCAGTGTTGATAATAGGACTGTTAATAACCAAAAGAATGGTAGAAATGATTGTGGTATCAACGATTATTGGAGCTATTATTGTATACCGATCAAATGTTTTTGATGGATACATTGAGCTTTGTTATGGTGCGCTTACTAATTCATCCTTTCAGTTTTTAATTTTATTATTATTAGGCTTTGGAGGGATGATAAAACTATTTGAAAAGTCAGGTGCTTTTCAGGGTTTTAGCAACATTATTTCAAAATTTGCTAACACTCCCAAAAAATCAATGGTTGCAACATGGATAATGGGGATATTAGTATTTGTAGATGATTATTTGAATGTATTATCAGTTTCATTTGCAATGAAGGACATAACGGATAAACATGGTATCCCCAGAGAACATTTAGCATATGGGGTAAACTCCATGGGTGCATGTGTATGTGTGTTGATACCATTTACAAGTTGGGCAGCATTTGCAATAGGCGTAATAAATGAGCAGGGGCTAGGATTTACAGATTATGTCAGGGCGTTACCATATATGTTTTTTCCTATTATTGCTATTTTATTATGCCTTTTAGTTGCAGTAGGGATCGTGCCAAAGGTTGGCCCTATAAAAAAAGCATACGAAAGAGTGGCATCAGGAGGTTCAGTGATGCCAAGCGTACAAGAGGAAGGCGGAACTTCATTTATCAATATGGAGTCCAGTGATGAAGGAATGTCTGGAGTAAAGCCAACTTCACCACTTAATTTCTTTATACCGATAATTGTACTTATTATAGTAATGCTTTTATGCAACAATGATGTTATTCATGGAATATATGCAGCAATTATTGTTCAGTTGATTTTATATTTAGCTCAGAGAATAATGACACTGGCAGAGTTCGTAGACGCATTTTTATCAGGGATTACGGGTATGGCTTCATTATCATTCATAATAATGTTTGCATATGTATTAAGTGCAGAGAATGATGCTCTCGGATTTGCACCTTATATAATTGATAAATTGACTCAGGTTATCCCACCGACATTACTACCCATGATAGCATTTATTACTGTTGCATTTGTTGCTTTTGCAGCCGGAAGTTTTTGGATACTAATTGTAATTACAGTACCTATTTTTGTTCCCCTTGCAGCCAGTATGGGAATGGATCCGGTAATAGTTGTCGCTGCAATTATGTCAGGGGTTGCCTTTGGAAGCAAAATATGCTTCTACTCGGATGCTGTATTCATGACATCAGCAGGAACAGGTGTCTCAAATATGACACAAATAAAAGCGATAGCACCATATGTATTAGGTTCAGCAGCGCTGGCCGCAATTTGCTTTGCTATAGTAGGGTTTGTCACGGCATAAAAGAATGTATGTGTATGTAAAATATTTAGAACTGATTAATTATACTTGAGGAGAAATATTATGAACAAAAATGCAGATATAGTTCTTAAGAATGGCAAAGTTTTCAATGGCATTGAAGAACGACCTTTTAATGGTGCAGTGGCTATTAAAAATAATAAGATACAAAGAGTTGGGAAGAATGAAGAAATTAAAAATCTAATTGGCGAAAATACAAAAGTATATGATTGTACGGGCAAACTTATTTCCCCAGGATTTAATGATGGTCATACACATATCACATATGGCGCTTTTCTTATGGATCCGGATTTCGGGTTAAATTTTGCAGGCGAAACGGATAAAAATGTTTTTTTAAAACAGCTTAAAAAATTTGCCGATAAACATCCTAATAACCAATGGGTATATGGATATAATGCAGGATGGAGCGCTTCTAATATACCTAATAGATTTGAACTAGATGATACTATTGGAGACAGACCTGTAGTAGTACAGCATATGGACGGCCATTCTATGGTTGTAAATTCCCTAAGTTTAGAAAAGTGTAAGTTTGATGAAAATACTTCTTTTCCAGAAGGCGGAAAATTTGGAATGACAAAAGATGGCAAGCTTGATGGAATAATGTATGACGATGCTACGTTTATGTTTTCAGAAATGCTATACAATCCGGAAGACAAAGAATTTAAGAGAATATACAGAAATTTTCTTGCGGAAGCCAAAAAATTTGGTATCACTGCAGCAGGTGAGCTTTATCCTACATTTGTAGGTAAGGAAGATGTTTATTCAATATTTAAAGAATTTGAAGAAGCTGGTGAGCTTACAATGCGGTTGGAATTTCCGGTAAGGCTTATAACATTTGACATTGCGGAATATAAAGCAAAGTGTGAAAAGTATCATAGTGATAAGCTATGTTGTAAAGGTACTAAAGAGTTAGTAGATGGGGTAATTACAGTACATACTGCATTAATGCTTGAACCATATAGTGATGATCCTACGACGCGTGGATGCACTACAAATCCCATGGATGATATCCATGATGGAGTACTTCGAGCATGCAAAGCAGGCGTCCCGGTAAGACTACACTGTATCGGGGATGGAGCTGTAAGAATAGGTTTGGATTTTTTAGAGAAAGGCGAAGAACTTTACGGATATCATGGAGAACGTCATGGTATAGAACATATAGAATCATGCCATCCCGATGATATTAAAAGGTTCAAGGAATTAAATGTATGTGCAAATATGCAACCTATGCATGCTGTCTTTGATACAGAGGCAGAAGAGGTATTTAGAGGTGATAGGTGTAAATGGTGTTGGCCAATGCGGGATTTGTTAGATACAGGAGCTATTATATCAATGGGAACCGACTTTCCAATCGTTGGTATTAATCCATTTCACTCTTTGTATGCCGCTGTTACAAGGAAAGATCCCTTTGGAAAAATGGAAAAAGGATGGCAGATACATCAAGCTATTACTATTGGAGAGGCTCTAAAAGCCCATACCTACGGTTCTGCATATTCACAAACAAGAGAAGATCGGATAGGCAGTATTAAAGAAGGGATGCTTGCTGATGTAATAGTAATAGACCGAAACTTGTTTGAAATCGATTGTGAAAAAATTAAAGATGCTGCTGTGGTATTAACAATATTTGACGGAAAAGTAATATATGACATGATGTAAAGCTGATATTTGTAAACGCAGCCAGCATCTTGCAAAATGCCATCCTACCTGACTTTAAAAGAAGCCTTCCAGCCTGACCGCAGTATTATAGCCGTATATTAAATCCGCAAGGCCGATGGTGTTCAGCCTTATCGGCTTGCGGTAGAGCTGCTTTATGTGTTTTGCGATTTCCAGCATTGTATCCATTCTTTTGGTAGGTTCGCCGTAGCCGTAAAAAACTATTTCATCATAAACTACGGGCATAAAATCACCTTCCCTTCTCTTGTGCATATTCTTTGGGGCTGATTTTTCTTGCCATATACACTACCGGTGTGTCGGCAATACTGGTAACGATAAATATCAGATACCCTCCTATACAAATACTGATAAGAGTCTTGGTATCATATATGCCCCAAAATGCGCCGAGATTGTAAAGCACCGTATTTATGGCCTGAGAAATCAGCGTGGAGAAGTTATTTCTTACCCACAAAAATCGTTTGCTGTCTCCGCATAGCTTCGTGGTAAGCGCCCACCATCTGTGATACAGCCAAACGTCAAGTCTTTGACATATAGCGTACACTATAAGGCTTGCAAAAATAAGCCTCGGTGTATTGGAAAAGATAATCTCAAAGCTCTCTCCAGCCCAGTCGCTTTCACTGGGGGAATACAAAAGCCAGCTCTGTGAAATCACGATGAATATCAGCGATGTCACAATACCCAGCGTTACGGCCTGCTTCGCTACCCTCGCTCCATCCTTTTCGCTTAGTATGTCAGTTACCAGGAATGTAGATGCAAAGAGTACGTTCCCAAGGGTCTGCTCCACGCCGAAGGCTTCCACAACTCTCAGGACTTCTATGTTTGCCAAAATAGTGGCGATGGCGGTCCAGCAGAACAACCCTGTTCTCCCGAAATACCGGTACATAAGCAAAACGCTGCCATAAATCACAATAATGGATAGAGCCAGCAAAATTTCGTTATTCATTTTCTATCTCCCTAGTTTTGTTTTTAGACAGGATGGTTACGAACTGTCTTGTCTTTTATCTTATTGGTGCCAAGCCTTCTCTACAGCAGCAGCTACTATGTCTGCTGCTCCCGGGTAAAATGCGCTTGGTATAATATAGTCTGCTCTAAGCTCATCGTCCTTGATTATCCCTGCAAGTGCAAAGGCTGCCGCAGTTTTCATCTCTTCTGTTATCCTCTTGGCTCTTGCTGCCAAAGCTCCTTTAAAAAGCCCCGGGAATATGAGCACATTGTTTATCTGATTAGGGAAGTCGGAACGTCCTGTTCCTATAACCGCCGCTCCCGCTTCTCGGGCTAAATCAGGTAGTATCTCCGGTTCAGGATTGGCCATGGCAAAGATTATAGCATCCTTGTTCATGGTTCTTACCATATCCTGGGTCAACACTCTCGCCGCCGAAACTCCTATGAAAAGGTCCCTTCCCCTTATGGCATCTCCAAGACTTCCCGAAACCTGTCCTTCGTTTGTTATCGCCGCAAGTCTTCTCTTGGCCTCGTTAAGGTCGCCCCTGTTTCTCGTG
This sequence comes from Clostridiales bacterium, assembly GCA_012513435.1. Classification (GTDB taxonomy): domain Bacteria; phylum Bacillota; class Clostridia; order Peptostreptococcales; family Anaerovoracaceae; genus Lentihominibacter. The sequence goes on along the minus strand of JAAZCE010000019.1, from coordinate 156,124 downwards.
AGTATGCCCTTGCTATCGCAGGCGATAATGTCCTTGATTCCCAGGTTCATCAGCATCTTGGCTATAGCCGTACCGGCAGCACCTGCGCCGTTTATTACAGCTGTCATTTCTTTAAGGCTCCTGCATGTAAGTTTTGCCGCATTGATTACTGCCGCTGAAACCACCACTGCTGTTCCATGCTGGTCATCGTGGAATACAGGAATGTCCACCTGAGCCTGAAGTCTTTCTTCAATCTCAAAGCATCTTGGAGCTGATATATCCTCCAGATTGATGCCTCCCAGAGTCGGCGCTATATTCTTCACTATATTTACTATTTCATCTACGTCCTGAGTTTCAAGACATACAGGGAAAGCGTCTATTCCCGCGAACTCCTTGAAGAGCAGGGATTTCCCGTCCATAACAGGGATTGAGGCAGCCCCTCCTATGTTTCCCAGCCCCAAGACTGCAGAGCCGTCCGAAACCACAGCCACAACATTGGATTTGTTTGTGTATTTGTATACGTCCTCCGGATTCTGGTGTATTTTCCTGCAGGGTTCGGCAACGCCGGGGGTATATGCCGTAGAAAGGTCGTCCTTAGTCCCTACCTTGACCTTGCTTACGACAGCCATCTTGCCCTTGTTCTCTTCATGCATCTTAAGAGATTCTTTATAGTAGTCCATTTTCTAGTATTTTCCTTTACTTTTTCCAGGAGCTCTTAAGCCCAACTATCTTATTAAAAACTTTTTCTTCATCTGTGGTGAACTTTTCATCGGCAATATAATATCCCTTTCTAAAGAACTGGAATCTCTCTCCCGCCTTAGCCTCACCGAGAAGCGGCTCTGCATAGCCTTCCGTCTCTATGAGAGAGTCAGGATTCAGAGTCTGCTCACCTTTCTCATCTTCTATCATAAGATAATCGTAATTCCTTATTCTTATCTTGATTGCAGTTTTGGCATCGACCCAGTGTATTGTGCCCTTAACCTTACGCCCTTCAAAGCCGCTGCCGCTCTTTGTTTCAGGGTCGTAGGTGCAAAGAAGCTCCTTAATAGTTCCGTCCTGGTTTTTTACTACCTGGCTACACGTAATGAAATACGCTCCCTTAAACCTAACCTCGTTGCCTGGAAACAGCCTGAAATACTTCTTTACAGGCTCTTCCATAAAGTCGTCACCGTCCACGTAAAGCTCTCGGCTAAAAGGTACCTTGCGGCTGCCCAGCTCAGGAACCTCTCGGTTGTTTTCTATTTCAAGTTCTTCGCTCTCGCCTTCCGGATAGTTGGTGATTATTATTTTAATAGGATTTTCGACTACGTTTCTGCTCTCTACTCTTGCCTTAAGGTCTTCTCTTACACAGTGTTCAAGAAGGCCTACGTCTACTGTACTATTAGCCTTTGCAACGCCTATCCTCTCGCAAAAATCCCTTACTGCCTCGGCGGTATAGCCTCTTCTTCTAATTCCGGCAATAGTGGACATCCTTGGGTCGTCCCAGCCGTCAACCTTACCTTCATCAACGAGGGCCTTCAAATAACGCTTACTCATTATAGTATTGGTGATATTGAGCCTTGCAAACTCTATCTGCTGAGGCGGAGCCGGCCACCTGCCTACCTCTCTCAGCACCCAGTCGTAAAGGGGTCTGTGGTCTTCAAATTCCAAGGTGCATATGGAATGGGTTATTCCTTCTATTGCATCCTCTATAGGATGAGCGAAATCGTACATAGGGTATATGCACCACTTGTCTGCTGTGTTGTGATGAGGCACATGGGCTATCCTGTAAATAACAGGATCCCTCATGTTCATATTCGGCGAAGCCATATCAATTTTGGCTCTCAAAACCTTTTCACCGTCAGCGTACCTGCCTTCCTTCATTCCCTCGAAAAGCTTCAGGTTTTCCTCCGGAGTTCTGTTTCGGAAAGGGCTTTCTTTGCCCGTCTCCGTAAGGGTCCCTCTATATGCTCGCGTCTCATCAGCGTTCAGCTCACAGACATAGGCCTTGCCCTGCTTTATGAGTTCAACAGCGCACTGATACATTTCATCAAAATAGTCCGATGCCCACAGCCTTTGGTCCCAGCTAAAGCCCAGCCACTTAACATCGGCTTCTATGGAATCCACATATTCCATATCCTCCTTCACAGGGTTAGTATCATCGTATCTCAGATTGCACTTGCCGCCGTATTTCTGCGCCGTAGTAAAGTTCAGACATATAGATTTGGCATGTCCGATATGAAGGTATCCGTTAGGCTCTGGCGGGAATCTCGTGTGTACTTTATCTCCATATTTTTCTTCTTCCAGGTCTTTATCTATAATATTGTGAATAAAATTATTTGTATCTGTCATCGTCTTTCCTCCTAATTACCATATACACTTTATAATACCACAAAAGGCAGTATCAAGTACATACAAATCCCCTCTTTTAAATTTTCATAATTTTCTTTTATTTGCCTTGTCTTTTGCCCATTGGAAGCCTATAATTAACTTACTGAATGTATTGAAGGAGGTGTTTTTAAATGTTTAAGAAGAAAAATCCGTTAATTCTCGGCCTTATTTGTGGGGCAATGATATTCACTTTCACTGCCTGCGGTTCAGATTCCGGCAGTGAAGCTTTTGAAAAGCATGCTATACCTTATCCTGACGGTTATGTGCTGGATGAAGCGGGAGCTTCCAGCTATGATGGCTGTGAGGATCACTTTGATTCTCCGTATTGGACTCATATTGATTATTACAATATGACCTCCAAGGATTCCCTGACTATCATTCCTGAATTTGAAACATATCAGCAGTCTACGGAATATACATGCGGACCATGCTCGGCTCTTATGGTGCTTAATCACTACGATATCCATAAGTATGACGAGCTTCAAATTGCAGAGCTTTCAGGAACTGACAGCGAAAACGGGGTCGGTGTAAACGGTATCGCTCAATTCTTCGAGGGAATCGGCTGGGATGTTCAGAGAAGCACAGCCGGCGAAGCTACCTTCGATGTCTACACTGACGATATGGCTACCGTTAAATTCATAAAATGGGTAAAGAAAAACCTGAAAAACGACACCCCTATTATGGTGGACTGGATTGACTGGGCTGGTCACTGGCAGGTAATCATAGGCTACGACACTATGGGCACCAAAGATGACATAGGTGATGACGTTATCATCGTAGCAGACCCTTATGACACTTCGGATCACTATCAAGACGGTTACTTCACCGTTCCTGCGGAAAGGTTCTTCTACATGTGGCAGGAGGGCGTTACGCTTCTTGGAGAACCTGAACCACAGCCGTGGGTAATAGCAACACCAGCCGAATAAGCATAATGAACGAAAATCAAAGCCATCAAAAATAAAACAGATTAAAAAAGACTGCAGATAAATCATATGGCCTCATATGATTTGTCTGCAGTCTTTCTATTTATTCGCTATCTTTTTTACCCTGTAAGACAACTTTTGCCCAATCGTCTCGATTATTGACCAAAAGTTTATTGTAAATTTCCTGTGCTGAATTTCTCAGCCGCTCTACATGGATACATTGCTGCTCTGCAATTCACACGTAAAGTATCTTCTGAATCACCTTGCCAGCTATCTTAAATATATTATTCGTATGTATTTTTGTTTCCAAAGGCGTTATCTTTCAACTATCATCGCGGTTCCTTGTCCGCCGCCTATGCACAGTGTTGCTAGTCCTTTTTTGGCGCCTCTCTTCTGCATCTCAAATATGAGTGAAATCAATATTCTGCCTCCCGATGCCCCGATTGGGGGGCCTAAGGCAATAGCTCCGCCGTTGACATTGAGCTTCGCTTCATCAAATCCAAGGTCCTTACCTACTGCAACGGACTGTGCCGCGAAAGCCTCATTTGCCTCGATAAGGTCCATATCCTTGATTTCAAGGCCTGCCTTGGCTAATGCTTTCTTGGATGAAGGTACAGGTCCCATACCCATTATCTGAGGATCCACTCCCGCCGATGCATAAGAATTGATGGTGCAGAGAGGTTTTATTCCCAGCTCATCTGCCTTTTCCTTTGACATAACTACTACTGCCGCACCCGAATCGTTGATGCCGGAAGCGTTGGCTGCCGTAACCATTCCGCCCTTCTTAAATGCGGGCTTCAGTCTGGCAATGCCCTCTGACGTAGTGCCTGCCTTAGGATACTCATCTGTGTCGAATACAACAGGATCACCCTTTCTCTGTGGAATCTCCACAGGAACTATCTCGTCCTTGAACTTTCCTGTCTTTATTGCCACTTCTGCCTTCTGTTGTGATTTAGCAGCAAACTCATCGAGCTCCTCTCTGGTCAGTCCCCATTGTTCACAAATATTCTCTGCAGTTACCCCCATATGTACTCCGCTGAACGCATCGGAAAGACCATCTTTTATCATCATATCTATCATCTTGTTGTCGCCCATTCTGGCTCCCCATCTTGCCGATGGTAAAAGATAGCCTGACATAGACATATTCTCAGCTCCTCCGGCAACTATTATGTCAGCGTCGCCCGCCTTGATAATCTGTCCTGCCAGTGATACGGCTCTCAATCCTGAACCACATACCTTATTAAGTGTCATTGATGGCACTTGCTGTGGAATTCCTGATTCTATAGACATCTGCCTTGCAATATTCTGTCCAAGTCCCCCTTGGAGAACGTTGCCCATGATTACTTCATCTACCTGTTCAGGCTTGACTTTAGCTCTGCTCAAGGCTTCCTTGATACAAACAGCGCCAAGTGTCTTGGCGGGAACGGTTTTTAGTGAACCGCCGAATGATCCAATAGGCGTTCTGGCTGCTCCTACGATTACAACATCTCTCATAATAATCAACCTCCTCATTATTACTCTGGAACATCTCGCATTTCCACGCTTCGTTATATTTTTAACTGCTTATTTCCTATAAACTTCCCTTCTTAGTTGTTATAATAGCATATTTTTCTAAAAATGCAATAGTTTTGAGCGAAATTTCGTTAAAATATTAACATAAATTTATGAATCCTTTATCCGTGCAGTACCCTAAGCTTTTTCTCTGGGAAATGACCAAAAAAATAGGCCTACACCCTTTAAGGATGCAGGCCTCATGCTTAACTATCTTTCCACTATCATAGCAGTACCCTGTCCGCCGCCGATGCACAGAGTTGCAAGACCTGTCTTAGCATCTCTCTTCTGCATTTCATGTATCAGCGATATAAGTATTCTGCATCCGGAAGCCCCGATTGGATGGCCCAGTGCGATTGCTCCGCCGTTTACATTAAGTATATTGTGATCGAACTTCAAATCCTTGCCTACTGCTACAGACTGTGCTGCGAAAGCTTCGTTCGCTTCGATTAAATCAAGGTCATCAACATCTATTCCGGCTTTTTTCATAGCTATTGTTGATGCAGGAACAGGTCCTATACCCATAATCTGAGGGTCAACACCCGCCGATGCGTATGACTTGATAGTGCAGATCGGTTTAATCCCCAGCTCATCTGCCTTTTCCTTTGACATAACTACTACTGCCGCGCCCGAATCGTTGATGCCGGAAGCATTGGCTGCCGTTACTATGCCTTCCTTCTTAAATGCCGGCTTCAGCTTGCCAATTCCTTCTGCCGTAGTTCCAGCCTTAGGATATTCGTCTGTATCAAATATAATGGGGTCACCCTTTCTCTGAGGGATTTCTACGGGAACTATCTCATCCTTAAATCTTCCTGCGGCTACTGCTTCTACAGCTTTCTGCTGTGATGCTGCTGCGAAGTTATCCAGTTCTTCTCTTGTAAGGCCCCACTGGTCACAGATATTCTCAGCTGTGATTCCCATGTGCACCTTGCTGAATGCATCTGTAAGCCCGTCATGGACCATCATGTCGATCATCTTGTTGTCGTCCATTCTGGCTCCCCATCTAGCTGATGGTAAAACGTACCCTGCCATTGACATATTCTCTGCTCCGCCCGCAACTATTACCTCAGCATCGCCTGCTTTAATCATCTGAGCGGCCAAAGATACTGCTCTCAGTCCTGATCCGCATACCTTGTTTAATGTCATTGCTGGTACTTCCTGCGGAATTCCGGCATCTATGGAAATCTGTCTTGCAACGTTTTGTCCAAGGCCCCCCTGAAGTACGACTCCCATAACGACTTCATCAACCAATGCAGGGTCTACACCTGCTCTGTTAAGCGCTCCCTTAACACAAATAGCACCTAAAGTTCTTGCCGGCACATTCTTTAATGCGCCTCCAAAAGTCCCTATGGGGGTTCTGGCTGCTCCTACGATTACAACTTCTCTCATAATTCTTGCCTCCTTATTATTAATAAAAGGTATACGGAGATTAGGTTTTAAATACTCCTATATACTTTTCCAACAACTTAACAGGTTTATAGGACAGCTTGGCCTTCCTCAAGTTAGGAATGCCCATGTCCTCTTCTCTGTTTACATATTTTGCCCTAGCGGCAACGTTTTGACAAAATTCATTGTTTATAGCCTGGTAGAGCCCCCTGAAATTGATGTTTGCCTTTTCCACATGCTCCGTGATAGTGTTCTTTCCCAGCTGGCCACCTATTGCTATGGCTTCTATTTTACCGTCTATTAATATGGCTCCGGCACTGTATCCCACCTTCTCAAGATTGACGAAAACATCCTCCATGGCCTGCTCTTCCATTTTGAGCATTTCCATTTCGTGCTCCGGTACATCCTTTCGCTTGTTGAACTCATCTATAAACTCCATGGCCTCGTCAGCCATATCGGATGTCATTTCTACATACTCATACCCATAGGTCTTCTTGAAGAAGTTGAGATGGTTTTTCTTGCCGTGATATGCCCTGCCCTTTAAATCTATAAGATCCTGAGTAAGGTAAATGTAGTCATAATTAGGCCTGTCGTCCTTGAAGCACATTTCAGGGCATGCTTCCTTGATTATTTCCATGAGATGAAATGGAACCAGCCTTAAACTAAAGGGCTGCCCTACCTTGTCAAAAACTTCTTTGGCTTTGAATATAGTCTCTCTCAAAGACTCCTTCTCGTATTCTCCTGTTCTGGTGAGAGGCGGAAACATAAAAGGCAGAATAATTCCTTCCTCTAGCTCAAGATGACTTATTCCACTTATACACATATAATCGCCGACCATATCCCAGCTGAACTTGTTAATATCTCTCCACATATACTGGGCAGAAAAAGACAGTCCCGATGTCTTGTATTCAAATCCGTTTAAATACTCCTCCAACATTTCTCTGTTATCTATTGATATTCTGTTATCAAACATGTACATTTTAGCGCCTCCGGCTATTTTACTATTGCAGAAACAGCTTTGAAGCCTTCTGCCTTTGAATCTCCCAGCAACTCATAAAGCACAGATTCATACGATGTAATTATTGCCCCCGCATCTCTCATTCTTTCTGCTCCCCAAATTTTGTCCTCGGAGCTTCTTGACGATACGCAATCTGCTGGTACATAAACATTATATCCTTCTTCTATAAGCTGCAATGCGGTCTGCTGAACACAAATGTGAGCTTCTATACCGCAGACCACCACGTTTTTCTTGCCCGCGGCCTTGACCTTTTCAGCAAACTGAGGATTAGCCATGCAGCTGAATGTCGTCTTCTCTATATGCTCAAAATCTCCCAGAGCCTCTCCTATTGAGGATATTGTAGGGCCTATGCCCTTGGTGTACTGCTGTGTGACTATTGCAGGAATACCCAGGGCTTTCATTCCCTTTATAAGTTTTAGGACCTTATCCTCAAGCTGTTCCTTGCCGCTCATGGCGGGCATCAGTCTTTCCTGAAAATCTATTACAATAAACAATGTATCTTCTCTTAAAATCAAACTCATTCTCCTATCCTCCATTTTCTCACTTCATTTATAAGACTGTAATCCGTCAAATCACTGTGCAAAGGCGTTATGGTAGCATAACCCTCCTGCATGGACATTACGTCCGTAGTTTCCGGCAAGCCGGTTACCGCAATGGGCTCTCCCCCATACAGGTATTGACGCTTCCCGCTTTCAAGCTCCTCTACATCGAAAAACTCTCTGTATTCCACTTTCCCCAAGCTGGCATATCTCAGCCCCTTTATTTCATCCTTGGGAAGGTTGGGAACGTTAATATTGAGTACCGTCTCCGGTGCCAATTTTCCCTTAGCCTTTTCCAGGCACTCTGCCGCGAGCTCGCAGGCATAGTCAAAATACTCCGCCTGATGGCTGCATACGGACACTGCCACCGAAGGTACCCCGCAAATGGAGCCTTCAAGAGCCGCCGAAACTGTTCCCGAATACAATGTATCATTTCCCAGGTTCCCACCGTGATTGATGCCTGTGAAAACCATATCTACCTTTATGTTCTCCTTGGAAAGGATTTCCATGCCTAATTTAACACAATCCGCAGGAGTTCCCGATATTTGATATGCCAATCTGGCATTGTCAAATTCAACCTTCTCTACTCTTATAGGTTTAGCTATTGTGATACCGTGTCCGCTGGCACTTCTCTGTGACTCAGGGGCCACAACATAGACATCTGCCTTAGCAGACAAAGCCTTTACCAGCTCATATATACCTCTCGATTTAATGCCATCATCATTGGCTACTAGCACCTTCATTTATTCCCCCTACTACAGCTGTTTATTTAGTGAAAAGCGTATACCCGCCGTAATAAAACAAAAAGAGTATACGCTAAAAAGTTTATCATACTATTTAAGTAAAATAAATAATAATTATAATTTTAACGACATTCATGGGCTGCCTCTAGTTTCCCAGAACCTTGCCGATAGAGTCGTTTATCACAAGATTTGCTCTGTGGTCATAGCCTGTTTCCGACTTGTTTATAAGGATGATATTATCACCTCTGAAATAATTGATAAGCCCTGCCGCAGGGTAGACAACGAGGGACGTTCCACCGACTATAAGTGTGTCGGCGCTCCCGATAGCCTCTACCGCTCCGCTGATAACCTTCTCGTCGAGAGCCTCTTCATAGAGAACCACATCTGGCTTAACTATTCCTCCGCACTTTTTGCATCTGGGTATCCCGTCTGCGCAGTTTGCTTCATCCATTATGTAGTCCAAATCGTAATAGGCTCCGCAGTCCATGCAGTTGTTTCGCAGCACCGAACCGTGAAGCTCGAAGACCTTCCTGTTGCCCGCTTTCTGATGAAGTCCGTCTATGTTCTGGGTCACGATGCCTATGAGCTTTCCCTCCTCCTCCAGCTTTGCCAGGGCAATATGAGCCTTGTTAGGCATGGCATCGACATAAATTAAATTCTTCTTGTAATAATCGTAGAACATCTTCGTGTGGTTCATGAAGAAGGTCCTGGAGAGCATATGCTCCGGAGAATAGCCGTAATCGTTCATGGCCTTATATAGGCCCGACTCGGAACGAAAGTCCGGAATATTACTTTCCGTGGAAACTCCGGCGCCTCCAAAAAAAGCCACTCTTTTGCTTCCGTTTAATATCTTTTTTACTCTTTCATCCATAGCTTTCACCTGTCCTTTCCTCTGTCTTTGATTATAACACATAATTTAATACAATTCCTTGCTCATTATCGTGATTTGTGTTAGTTTAATAACAAACTGATAGTTCTGCATATTGGCCGGTCAGGAGGTAGATATGAAATACTATTGCACTATAAAAACTCCCGTGGGGACTTTAATAATCGTCGAAGAAAACAACGCGCTCACAAACATCGATTTGCTGGATGAGATATGTATGGAAGAGCTCTTGAACGGCGGCGGTCAGGAAAAATCGACGCCTCTCCTTGACCGTGCGGTGAATCAGCTAAAGGATTATTTCGCAGGCTTCCTCAGGGATTTTGATTTGCCTTTGGCGCCTAAGGGTACCGATTTTCAGAAAAAGGACTGGGCTGCTCTGTGTGAAGTTCCTTACGGCGAGACCGTAACCTACAAGGATATCGCTGTTCGTATCGGCTGCCCCAAGGGACCTCGTGCAGTTGGGCTTGCCAACAATCGCAACCCTATAATGATAGTCATTCCCTGCCACAGAGTTATAGGCTCAGACGGTAGCCTTGTAGGCTACGGCGGCGGACTGCATATAAAGGAATATCTGCTGAAGCTGGAGGGTGTGCGGTAGACTTAAGCCTCCTGTAGCTTGACAGCGGATTACGCCCCTATTGGGTCGTACATTCCGTCAAGTGCTTCCAGTATCTTACGGGCATGAAGTTCTTCTGGCATCGCGGATTCTTACGTTCCATAATAGCGATATTGTCAAAATAGTTTTTCCAAAGCTTCTTATAGATTATTTCCTCTGAGCTTTCTTCGGGTACCTCGTTTCGGTTAAAGGACGCAACATACCACTGCCTGTGATATGCGAATATTGCCTTGTCCCTTTTCACGTCGTGAATTATGAAGGGCTCATTCTTCAGCCTGTCGCAAAAATGCTCGGCAATCAGCTCTAAAACGTCGTTGTCTGGCTCTATGGGGGCGTAAAGCATGCCGCCTTTCATGCCGGAAAACCTGACGAACTGCAGCATCCTTTCCCTTTCCGCCCATATTTTCTTGTCTATGGCCTGCACATCGAAGACTACGGTGTTGCCGTGAAGACTGGATATGCTACGCCCTACCTTGAAGCCCAGAACCACGTATTTAAGTATTTTTGTTTCTTTTCCTTCGTCATTGGAAAGAAATACGCGATAAATCCTCCTCAGGGCATAGGGCGAGATCTTCTTATCTATGGCATCATAAACCCTCATAGCCTTGTCCTCTTCCGTGGCTATTTCGTCGAACCCGTTTAACATGCTAGGCTGGTAAGATTTGACATCGAATATGCCTGACGCTTTTTCCGTATAATAATTATGGTATATGCAGGTCAGCAGCCCTTCAAATGTTCCGTCGTAAAGATAATCTTTCATCAAATCACTCCTGCGAAGGCAAGCTTCTCCTGTCTTGCTCCTTCCTCTAGTCTGTTCCATCCATTGTCAAATAGAGAAAGCTGCAAACCGTTTTCCATCTGCAGCATGGAATTCTTGATAACCTCCGGCTCAAAGACTCTATCTCCGTAATACTTCCCGGAGCATGTCAAAAAGTATTTAGCGCGCTTCAAAACCACGCCCATCTTCTTCAGATCGTCGTACTGCACTGCGGCGAATCTTCGCTGCCTTACTATTCGCTTGGCTGAAATAGCTCCTATGCCTGGTATTCGCATGAGGCTCTGATATGACGCTTTGTTGACCTCCACAGGGAATTGCTCAAGATTTCGCAATGCCCATATTACCTTTGGGTCCAAATCCGGGTCTAGGTTGGCCTCGCCGCCCTTAAACAACTCTCCCACCGAAAATCCGTAGAACCTGAGAAGCCAGTCGGCCTGATATATCCTATGCTCTCTTGCAAGAGGCGGTGCAGTTTCCTTGTCGGGCAGCACAGGGGAATCAACTACGGGGATATATGCCGAATAGTAAACCCTCTTCATCTTAAAGGTCCTGTATAAATTTTCTCCAGTTGTGAGAATACTCTGATCCGTCTCCCCTCCCACACCTATTATCATCTGAGTGGTCTGTCCTGCGGGAGCAAAGCTTTCCTTGCGCCTTGAGACTCCTCTGCCAAGTGCCAGTGAATTGCCTCTTAATGAGCTTCCTGCCCCTGCGGAAGAAGCACCGAGCAGCGGGGAACCTCCTGCCGTCACATTCCTATCTGTGGCTCCATTTCCCAAATAATTGCCTGCTGTATTTAGCTCCTGCCCCTTGAACATGGTACCAGGACCCTTGAGGGCGTTCCGCTCGATAAGTGAATTGGTTATCTGCCTCATGGGAGAAAAAATTGCTTTTGGTCGTTTCTGAGGAGCCAGCACCTCCAGGCTCTCGGATGTGGGCAGCTCTATATTGACGCTGAGTCTATCTGCCACAAGACCTATCTGATGAAGTATTTCGGGAGATACTCCGGGAATTATTTTGGCATGAATGTAACCGGCGAAGCCGTATTCATACCTGAGCAGCCTGAGAGATTCCAAAATCCTTTCAGCTGTGTAATCGGGCGAAACTTCTACCGCAGAGCTTAGGAACAGGCCTTCGATATAATTTCTCCTGTAAAATTCTATGGTCAGCTTTGCCAGCTCCTCGGGCTCAAAGCTGGCTCTCGGAAAATCGTTGGTTCGCTTGTTCACGCAATATTCACAGTTATACGCACATTTGTTGGTGAACAGCACCTTCAGCAGAGAAATACATCTGCCGTCAGCTCCCCACGAATGACAGATGCCCGATGCATGGGCGCTGCCGATAGTCGCGTTGTTATCACGCCCGACGCCGCTGCTGGAACAGGAAACATCGTATTTGGCACTATCTGCCAATATCTTGAGTTTTTCCATAATAGCTTCCATAGGTACCCCTCCGAAAAAATACAAATACTTTAAGCGTAAGTATATTTTAGCACTTAGCGAACACTTGTTCAAGTAAAAACGTGTGTTTATTCCCTTATATTCACTGAGTTTTAGTATTTATTATTTACAAAACATCGTATTTTCGGATTTTAATTCAATATTAAGAGACCTATGTGGCTTGAACACTGAGTTTTACCCAAATAATACGTAAAAAAAATCGTTTGTACGTGGCAATCACTGACTTATTTTTTATGTCATATAAGAAAACTCATGAAGGGGGTCCGATTATAGTCTCCCATAGGCAATAAGTGAAACAAATACGGTATTCTCAAGAGCAGTTAAACAAAAAACTCATGGAGGGGGCGCGCATGTGAAGCCGAAGCCAACATACTTTTTCTGCCGGCTCGTAATACCTTCGTCCGCCTGTATCATAAAATGACGTAGCCAGCACATGGTCTCCCGTACTGAATTTCTCCTTATCCAGAGTCTGTCCCGGAGCCAGCTCTATGCTATCCCACATCAATCTGTCAATAGAGCGAAGGCTGCCGCTCCCACGAAGACAAGGGGATTTACGGTTATAACGAAATCCTCCGCCATATCCGTAACCTTAAGCACCGTAGGCATGAGAAGCCGTCCTATCATATATCCCATGACAAGCCCTGCCGGTATTCCTACTATGCAAAGACTCAAAGCTTGACGGCGCACTATGTGTTTAAGCTGTGCCCTTGTGATTCCTATGTTTTTGAGAAGTCCGTAAAACCTGATGTCCTATGTGGTGTATGCCCAATTAACCTCTTCATCGAACCCGCATCTATCCTTAAGGTCCGCCATCTGTGAATCTATATCCCAGGAGGAGCAGAACCAAATGGATGGGCTTATAGTCCCTTCGAAATTCGTGCTGCCGCTCTCATAAATAGGCACATCTATTACAGGGGCAACCAGGTCGCTGTACTGTCTGGAAAGGAACACCTGACTGGCTGCCATAGAATCGCTGCCTTCCCATAAGCCGCATAGCTTAAAGTCCTGGCTGGTCTTGCTGTCCAGGTTACCGGTAGGCTCATCGGCAAGCAAAATATTGGGCTTGGATGCCAGTGCTCTTGCTATGGCAACTCTCTGCTGCGGACCGCCCGAAAGGTTGTTGGGAAGACTTTGAAGTTTCTCCTCCAGTCCAAGAGTTTCTATAATGCTCTCTATCTATTGCCGAGCTTACCATTCTTTCACCGCCCATACATACCCATCTCGTACACTGTCCTAATATGTTTAGGCCTTGAAGGTTCATCCTCCAGCTTGTCCCGGAGCCTTTTTATGGTTACAGAAAGAACGTTTTCATCAACGTACTCCCTGCAGTAGGACCAGACGTAATCTATAAGCCTTTCCCTTGTAAGGGTAGCTCCCGGATTTTTCACAAGTATGTGAAGGAGCTTTTGCTCGATCTTACTCAATTAACACTTTAGAGTTGTCAACAAAAAGCTCCACAAAAACTTGATACCATCCTTACCGTAATTCAGTTTGCAATTTATTGAGATTTATGGTAATTATTAGATATACAGTAACGGGAGGTTGAGAAGGTATGAAAAAAGTTGCACTTGTGCTAAGCGGCGGCGGCAGCCGTGGAGGATATCAGATAGGAGTCTGGGAAGCTCTGCGTGAACTTGATATTAAACCTGATATGGTCTTCGGAACATCAGTTGGAGCGATAAACTCTGCTATGATAGCCCAGGGTAATCTTGAGCTGAGCAAGAACCTTTGGCTCCAGATGGAAACAGATATGATATTCGATATTGACGATGCCAAGGAGGAAATTCCTGAAAACGTCAAAGAAAAAATCTCCGACCTCAATATAGCCGGAATGCCTGCGGAAAACGCCATAGCTTACGCCAAAGAAATCGTACTCAGCGGCGGCGCCGGCAACACGGGACTTCTCGGCCTGCTGAATAAATATGTGGATGAAAAAAAGGTTAGAGCCTCCGGTCTTATTTACGGTCTTGTGGCTACTGCCTTTCCTGGATTTAGTGGAAGATTCCTGAGCCTTAATGATATTCCCCAAGGCTGCCTTGTAAACTATATAATAGCAAGTGCTTCATGCTTTCCTGCCGTTCAAAAATGCACTATAGATGGCACAACCTATATTGACGGCGGCTACAGTGACAATATGCCTGTTTCCATGGCTCTGAACAACGGAGCTACAGATATAATAGCCGTAAACCTTGAGGCTGCAGGGTTTATTAGAAAAGATACTATAAAAAGGGCTGAGAAAGAAGCCCATGACTTCCGCATTATCAAAAGCCCTCACGATTTAGGGAATTTCCTCCTCTTTGATAAAAAGAATACCGAGAGAATAATGCGCCTAGGTTATCTGGATGCCATGAGAGCCTTTGGAAAATACGACGGAAGCGTCTTTACCTTTGAAAAGGGCTGCTTTAGCAGTCATGGCCTGATGGGAGCCGATATGGCCGCTAATATTTTGGAGTTAGACCCTACCCGTATATACAACAGGAAAACACTGCTCGCCGCTTTGGATGATTCAATTGCAAGCTATCGAGGAAGTAGTCGATACGGAATATATGCTCTCAACACCAGCCTTAAAATAAAAGAAATAGTCACCCAAATCTCACATGACTTGAGTGACGGTGAACTTCGCATATCTATTCTTTGTTATATTGCCGACAGCCTTAAAAAGGACCAGGCAAACAGCATTTTTCTTAAGCCTTCGTTGTTCAAGCTGCTGGAGCATGACGTTCAGGCCGCTAATTTCCTGCTGCAAAACGGTCTGCTGTGATGGATGCTACCCGCATCTTCGCTCTTTTGCGCGGCTTATGTGCATTTCCATGGCTAAGGCTCCTGCCTTTACATCTCTATCCGTAAAGGCTCTAAAAATGGCCCGGTGCTCTTCCAAAACGGTGCTTAAGTAATTATCGTCGTACACAGCTTCTATCCCCTTGTATTTCAGGAAATTCTGATATGAGGACAGCAGCTTTTGAAGCATCCTGTTGTGGGATGCTTCATATATGACCTGATGAAATCCGGTATTAATGGTAAGCATTTTGCTGATATCATTTCTCATGGTGTAAAATTCCATAAATTCAAAGGTCTCCTCCAGCTTATCCATTTCTTCGTCTGTAATACGTTCTATGGCCCATTTTACCGCCTGAACTTCATATGCCTTTCGCAGCTCAAACATGTCCTCATAATCCTGATCCGTCATGCCTACCACAAAAGCGCCCCGGTTAAGTATGTTTTCCACAAGTCCATCTGTTTCAAGCTGTCTCAGGGCTTCTCTTACGGGAGTTCTGCTGACTTCGTATGCCTTGCAAAGCTCCTGCTCTGTAAGCTTTTGTCCCGGCTTCATCTTGCCGGTCAGTATGTCCCGCTGAAGTTTAGAAAGCAGGCTGTTGGAAAGAGGAGCGTTGCTCAACTCTGTGTCATCAGAAAACTTATACAATACCATCTACATCACCAATCATATCCTTTCCAATACGAATTGCGTAAACTCCTCAGCTGTGTTTCCCGTGCCATCTCCCGGCATATCAAGCTCTGAGGCTGCTACATCAAGAGCCCTTTCCAGCTTCTCAGCCTTGGATGCAAGCCCCATGTGCCTGAGCATCATGACAGAGGCTCTGTTTATACTGGCCGGATTAGCATAATCCTTGATGCCCTCTTCAACCATCCGAGGCGCTGAACCATGAATTGCTTCAAACATAGCATATTTGTTTCCGATATTGGCACTTCCTGCCGTCCCTACGCCGCCCTGCATCTGGGCCGCTTCATCGGTAATGATGTCACCGTAAAGATTTGGCAGTATAAACACATTGAATCTGCTGTTTATCTGATCATTTATCAGATTAGCCGCCATAATATCCACATACCAATCGTCTGTATTTATCTGCGGATAATCCTTAGCCACGTCATAGCAGAGCTTGAGAAACTTACCGTCAGTCTTCTTCATAATATTGGCCTTGGTCACGATGGACACGTTTTTATTTCCGTTGTTTTTAGCGTACTCATAAGCAGCTCTAGCGAGGCGTATAGTTCCTACATCTGTGGTAACCTTAAAGTCTACGGATATTTCGTCCCCTATATTCACGCCTCTGCTCCCAAGGGCGTATTCACCTTCGGTATTTTCTCTGTAAAATATCCAGTCAATGTTCTTTTCCGGAATGGCAACAGGCCTTACGTTTGCAAAGAGGTCAAGTTCTCTTCTCAGCTTCACATTGGCACTTTCTATATTAGGCAGATTATCACCTTTTCCCGGTGTGGTGGTAGGACCTTTGAGCAGCAGGTCGCATTCCTTGATGGCCTCAAGCACGTCCTGGGGAACCGTTTCCATCTTGGCTATTCTGTTCTCAAGAGTAAGCCCTTCGATTCTTCTCAGCTGAATCTTTCCCGAAGCTATCTCTTCGGCAAGAAGTTTCTGTAGTATCTCCCTTACAGATTGCATAATTACAGGACCTATTCCGTCCCCGCCTACGATTCCTATCACTATCTTATCCTTAGCCGAAAAATCCGTAGCATCGCCGCCTTCTTTTATTCGCTGCACTCTTGCCAGCTGTTCTTCTATTATCTGTTTAAAGTCTTCAACATATGGCATTTCAGCCCTCCTTAATAGCATTAATCTTACCGCCCTTGAAAATCATGAGAATTTCAAGCTCCGAAAATTTTGACATTGTCCTATACGCCACATTTTTAGTAACGTTGACCACCTCTATTACATCCTTCTTTACCTGTGCAGGCGCGTTCTCGATAATAAGCTCATCTCCGATCTCAATGCCCTCATAATCAGAAGGATTTTCAAACACTAGAGGCAGTATACCGCTGTTTATCAAATTAGAACGGTGAATCCTTGCAAAGGATTTGGCAAGAACAAACTTCACTCCCAGGTAAAGGGGTGCCAAAGCGGCATGCTCTCTGCTACTTCCCTGTCCGTAATTATCTCCGCCTATTATTGCGCAGTTTTTAGCTCTCTTGCACCTTTCGGCGAAGCCAGCATCTATCTTTTCAAAACAGTAGTTTGCAAGATGAGGTATATTGGACCTGTATGGCAACAGTCTGGAATCAGACGGCATTATATCATCTGTGGTAATATTATCTCCTCCGCAAAGCACTACCTTAGCCTCTATATCCTTCGGCAGAGCTGAGTTTCTAGGGAATGGTTTAATATTAGGCCCCATTGAAACATCGGTATTATCCTTATTGCAGCCCTCCGGATACACTAGGAAGTTGTCATTAGGTTCAAAGCGCCCCTTTCCTATTTCAGAAAGCACCTCTCCCGATTCCATTCCATCGGTAAGATATCCGTTGATAGCGGATATTGCAGCCGTTTCAGGACTTACAAGATATACATCGGCATCATTTGTTCCACTTCTACCCTTAAAGTTCCTATTGAAGGTCCTCAATGATACGGCTCCTGACCTTGGAGACTGTCCCATTCCTATACATGGACCGCAGGCGTTCTCTATAATTCTGGCTCCTGCGTTTATTATGTCGGCAAGAGCGCCGTTTCGTGCCATTTCCGAGGTTATCTTGCTTGAGCCCGGTGAAATCACAAGGCTTACATCAGGATGCACTTTTTTGCCCTTCAGGATTACAGCCACCTTCATTAAATCGGTGTATGAAGAATTAGTACAACTTCCTATTGCTACCTGATCCACCTTGATACGTCCTATATTCATTATACTGTCAACATTGTCCGGACTGTGAGGCATAGCTGCCAGAGGAACCAGCTCATTTAAATCTATTGCCAATTCTTCATCGTATTTCGCATCATCATCTGCTGCCAGAGGAATGTAATCTCCGCCCCTTCCCTGAGCCTCAAGGTACTCTCTCGTGTTCTCATCGCTTGGGAAGATAGATGTGGTAGCACCAAGTTCTGCTCCCATGTTGGTAATGGTGGCTCGATCCGTAAGGGACAGGGATTTTACTCCTTCGCCTGTATATTCCACTATTTTGCCTACTCCGCCCTTTACAGAAAGCTCTCTGAGAACACATAGGATAACGTCCTTCGCAGAAACCCACGGACGAAGCTTCCCATTTAGCCGAACATTTATCACCTTAGGCGCTGTAAGGCTGTAGGTGCCCTTTGCCATGGCGACTGCCACGTCAAGGCCGCCTGCTCCTATGGCTATCATACCAAGGCCGCCCCCCGTAGGTGTGTGGCTATCCGAGCCTATAAGGGTTTTGCCGGGCTTCCCGTAGTTTTCCAGATGAAGCTGGTGGCAGATGCCGTTTCCCGGCTTGGAAAATATTACTCCGTGACGCCTGGCGACGCTCTTAATGAATTCATGGTCGTCTGCATTTTCAAATCCTGTCTGCAGAGTATTGTGATCTATATATGCTACAGAAAGCTCCGTTTTTATTTTATCAACTTCCATTGCTTCCAGCTGAAGATATACCATAGTACCCGTCGAATCCTGAGTCAGGGTCTGATCTATTTTAATGGTTATCTCTTCTCCGGGGGAAAGGTGGCCTTCCACCAAATGCTGCTCCAAAATTTTATACGCTAATGTCTTACCCATCAGTGTCTCCCTCCTTCAATGTTCTAAAGATGTTCTAACTTGCGATTTTGTATTTCTGTATACAATTATACAATCTCCATTCTCATGGGTCAATGTTTATTTGCGGTAATTAAGGGAAAATGTTATACTTATGCTATCCAATATCATATGATTTATTTATGAGGTATTTAATGGTAAACGTGTTTCAGAAAAAAGTGCTTATTCTGGCTATCTATGCCGGAGAAATAATGATGAAAAACGGCGCCGAAATATACAGAGTAGAGGATACTATCACTCGTATATGCAAGGCGTGCGGAATAAATTATATAGAGGTTTTTGCCACTCCCACGGGGATTTTTGTTTCCCTCGACAAGGGCGGCGAAGAGAATGATACTCAGACCTATATAAAGAGAATCAAAAGCACAAATACTGACCTGAACAAGATTTCCATGATAAATCGCTTTTCCAGAGAGTTTACCACTACTGATTTATCGGTGGAAGACGGGATGAAAATGTTAAAAGAAATTGATGGGCAAAAGCCTTATCCTCTGCCTGTCAGGCTTCTGGGCGCCGCTATGGTTTCCTCCTTTTTCTGTCTTATATTTGGTGGAACGGTTGTTGACTTTTGCGTAGCCTTTCTGGCTGGTGTGATTTGCTATCTTCTTTCTGCATTCCTGACAAAGTATGAAATCAACTTTTTTATACGGGGCTTCTGCTGTTGCGCCTTAGCTTCGTTTATAGCCATGACCGCAGCCACATCAATAACTTTTGCTTCTTATGAACCTATTATTATAGGTTCAATTATGATATTCGTCCCCGGCGTTGCCATAACCAACTCCATCAGGGACTTTCTTTCTGGCGATATGCTCTCAGGCGTTGCCCGTATGACGGAGGCTCTTCTGACTGCAGTTTCTCTGGCTGCCGGTGCAGGTGTAATAATCAAGCTGTGGGGAGTTATAGGAGGTGTGCCCATATGAATGAATTAAGCACTTTGTGCCTACAGTTCTTCTTTGCCCTCTTCGCAACCTGCGGATTCTGCATTATCTTCAGGGTTCCTCTAAAGAACATCCCTATATGCATTATAGTTGGTGCCTCAGGCTGGCTTTCATATCAAATATCCATGTACTACGATGCGTCTCCGGTGCTTTCGTGCTTCCTAGCTTCCTGCGTAGTTGGCCTTCTCAGCGATATTTGCTCAAGGATATTCAAGGAAGCTTCAACTATATTCATTATACCCGGCATATTATGTCTCGTTCCGGGATCAGGCATGTATCATACCATGGATGCAATGCTTAAACACGATGTATCAGGCTCTGCCTCCATCGGAGCGCAGACTCTTATGATGGCAGGCTCCACCGCCGCAGGGCTTCTTATGATTGGCGCCCTTATCAGGGTTATCCAGTCGCTTATAAGAAAAACAGCGTCCCTTAAAAAATAGTACGGCTTCCTGTTTTGCTCTTGCGCTGTTTCTACAAAGGTGTGTTCATACCGTTTCTACAAGGTTACCGTCATTAGAACTGCTGGTACGTTATCATCGGGAGTCTTACCGTTTTCGGCAGTAATCTTCCCTCCATGGTTTTCCGCTATGGTTTTAGCTATGGAAAGCCCCAAGCCATATCCGCCTTCTCTCGTTCTTGCCTTGTCTGAACGATAGAACCGTTCAAATATGTGTTCAATATCTTCTGCAGGCACAATCGTTCCTGTATTTATTACTGTAAGCTTCGTTTTGTTGCTGTTCTTTGCAAGTCTGAGAAATATTCTTCCTTCAACCCCTGCATATTTTGATGCATTGTCCAAAAGTATATGTATCAGCTGTCTTAGCTGAGTTTTATCTCCCTCTATGGTTATTCCGTCTCGAATATCCGTATCAAGGGAAATACCCTTATCAAATATAACAGGCTCGAACTGAAGGTAAACATCAGTAACAATATCGCTGATGCTGACTTGGGTTTTTATCATTCTTCTGTCGCTAATACCCTCGTCTGACCTGGCCAAAAACAGCAAATCGTCAATTAGATTCTTCATATGAACAGCTTCTTCCTGAGTGCTCTCAATCCATTTTTTCTGAGTCTCCAATTTTTCATTTTCGTGCAGCAATAGTATATCGTTGTTAGCCAATATGACTGTAAGAGGCGTTTTTAACTCGTGAGATGCATCTGCAACAAACTGCTGCTGCTGTTTCCAAGCCCTTTTCACGGGAGCGACTGCAATCCTAGAAAGAAGCAGGCTTATAAAAAAAAGAATTACCATTCCGGCGGCAAACAGTGTAGCTGCTCTGACCAAATTCTGCTCCGTAATGCTGTCAAAGTATTTAGAATCAACAAAGGCTATCCTCTCTCCGTCACCGTCTGTCGTCTTCATGTAAAACAAGTCCAAGCGCTTCAGTTTCCCTGCTTTATCCTCTTCCACAAGGGCCGCATCCACTGCAGCTTCAAGAGTTTTCTCGCTCATAGACACATTCTGATTCCAAATAAGAGAAATATCCTGCTTACCCTTTTCATTTTCTTCTGTGTAGGCTACCACTGCAGCGTAGTTAAATGGCTTATAGTCCATTCGACCTTTTTCCAGAGGCCGAGGACTGGTCACGCCTTTCTCCGGCCTGCCTATTTCAAGCGGTATAGCCCTGTCCTCTAATGTATCGGATATAGCCATCTCCAGAGCTTTGTCAATTTCTTGCATATCCTGCTTATAGGTGTCGTAGCAAACCATCGAAACAGCCAAAAGCAGTACTATTCCAGCAAGACACATATTGATAAGCACGAATTTTGTTTTTAATTTTTTAAGCATGGGTTCTCCCCTTGTCTATTCAGACCTTTCCTTTTTCCAGCTTATACCCTATTTTTCTGAGAGCTGTAATCTCTATCTTTGAATTCAAGAATATCAGCTTCTTTCGTAAAAAAGATATGTAGGCCTCCACGTTGTTATCTGTGGCTTCACCCTCATATCCCCATACCTTCACAAGCATCTCCTCCTTGCTTGTTACTCCTTCGCCTCCTGTCATAAGCATTTTCATCAGTTGGAATTCCTTAAAGCTGAGATGGGTGGATTTGCCTGCGGAGGACAAATCGCATGAGGATAGGCTCAGGCTCAGGTCTCCGAAATCGACAGTTTCCACCATCACCTCTCCCCGTCTTCTCGTAAGGGCTCTTACCCGCGCTAGAAGCTCCTTTGGTGCGAAGGGCTTAGTCATATAGTCATCGGCGCCCTTGTCAAGCCCCTCTATCTTGTTATCTACCGTATCCTTAGCAGTAAGCATAAGGACAGGCGTATTTATCTTGTCCCTTCGCAGCTGTGCCGTTACCTGGTATCCATCCATTCTTGGCATCATAACGTCCATGATTATAATATCGTAGATTCCGCTCCTTCCATAATCCAATCCGTCCTGGCCGTTGTAAACCACGTCAACCATGTGTTTTTCTTCTCTTAATATTTGCCCCAGAGCTTCCGCAAGCCTGGTTTCATCTTCCACAACGAGTACGCGCATATTATCTCTGCATGGCACCCTTTTTCTTATACCATGCTCTCCTTATTTTCATATTATATCCTATATTTCCCTGTTAGAATACTCTACAAAGCTGAAAAAAAGCTGAAAGAATTTTTTCAGAAAAATTTAAGGTTGGCTGTATATAATTTGCCACAAGATGCGAAAGGAGTAAACCTGAAATGGCAGAGGAACAAACCACCTTTAAACGAATAGAAAAAAAATACCTTATAACTGATTCTCAGTATGAACAGCTGATGGAAGCAATTCTCCTTAAGACCAATCCGGACTGTCACAAAAGATGCACCATCTTCAACATATATTTTGACACTCCCAACCATCTTCTCATAAGACGGTCTCTGGATAAGCCGGTATATAAGGAAAAGCTCCGGCTCCGAAGCTACGGTATGCCTCATGACAAATCGCCTGTGTTCGTGGAGATAAAGAAGAAATACAAAAATGTGGTGTACAAGCGTAGAGCAGAAATGAACTATGAAGAAGCCCTTTCCTTTTTACAAACCAACAAAATACCCCAGGACTGCGACCAGCAGATACTAAGAGAAATATCTTGGTTCTTAAACCTTTACAAAAATCTGTCACCGGCAATGCTTATCACCTATGACAGGGCAGCTTATGACGCAAAGGAAAACCGTGACCTGCGCATAACCTTTGATGCCAACATAAGATGGCAGAATGTATACGTAGCCGCAAAGGCCGACTACCGCGGCTCTCCGCTTTTGCAGGAAGGCCAGCGAATCATGGAAATAAAAATACCTAATGCTATGCCTCTATGGCTTGCCGAACTTCTGGCTCAGCTAAAAATCTATCCTGTTTCCTTCTCAAAATACGGAGCAGCTTACTACGAAAATTTGACAAAAGGAGAAATCAATTATGCTTAACACCTTATTTGCAAGCGTTATATCGAACGCCATAACACCCTATTCTTTCCTCCTATGCACCGCAGCTTCGCTAGTGCTGGGTGCCGTTATCGCTGCCGCATCAATTTATAAATCTAAGACATCTGCTAGCTTCACCATAACACTGGCGCTGATGCCTGCTGTTGTCCAGATGGTCATAATGCTGGTCAACGGTAATATCGGTGCGGGTATCGCCGTAATGGGTGCCTTTAATCTTGTAAGATTCCGTTCAGTTCCCGGAACTGCAAAGGAGATATGCAGCATATTCATGGCCATGGCCGTAGGTCTTGCCACCGGCATGGGTCAGATTGCCATTGCGGCAATCTTCACAGTGATTATTCTGGCTGTAAATCTGTTATACATGACGATGAGTTTTGGGGAGAACAAAAAAACTCTTAAGGAATTAAAAATAACTATTCCCGAAAATCTTGATTACACGGGAATATTTGACGATATATTTGCTGAATATACTGCCCAGTCTGAGCTCATTAAGGTGAGAACCACTAATATGGGCAGTCTTTATCAACTGTTCTATCATGTCATGCTCAAGGACCAGGCCTTGGAAAAAAAAATGCTGGACAGTATAAGATGCAGAAACGGTAATCTGGATATAATATGCGGCAGAGTACCAGAAAACAGCAGAGAAGCACTGTAAGAAAGGATGTGGATAAAATGAAAATGTACAAAACGGCGATTCTTTGCATCGTCCTTATGCTGGCTCTTGGGTTTTCAGGGTGCGGTTCCGACAACAGCTCCAGCACCTCCGGCTACGACCTTTCCTATAGCGGCAGGGATCTGGACAGCTCATACAAGGAAACTAAAGCTACAGCAATAACCTTATCAGATGAGAAGATATCTATAAACGGAGATGGAGCTTCCGCTGATGGCAGCACTCTTACTATAAGAGAAGAAGGTACTTATATAATTTCGGGAAGTCTATCCGACGGTCAAATCATTGTGAACACTCCCGATGATGAAAAAGTACAGATAGTGCTTAAGGATGCAGATATTGCCTGTTCAGATGATTCCCCAATATTGATAAAGGCCTCCGATAAGGTGTTTATCACCTTATCGGAGAACAGCGAAAATATTCTTACCGGACCTTCGGCCTACAACTCCACCGCTTCCAATGACAGTGTAGACGGTGTAATTTTCAGCAAGGCTGACCTGTGCATCAACGGTAGCGGAAGCCTTAAGGTCACTGCAGCTGTACAAAACGGTATAGTTTCAAAGGATGACCTTATAATAACAGGCGGCAGTTTTAATATAACTGCAGCTGGTGACGGTATTCAGGGCAAGGATTGCGTCAAGGTCAAGGACGGTTCAATTACCATAAATGCGGAAAATGACGGAATAAAATCCAATAATTCTGAGGACGAATATAGAGGCTTCCTATCCATAGACGGAGGAACCTTTACTATTAATGCCGGATATGATGGGCTTCAGGCCGAAACTCTGCTTCGAGTTGCTGACGGCAGTTTTGATATTAATACAGGTGGTGGCAGTGAGTATTCCAGCACCGAAAGCGACTGGGGGCAGAGCTGGGGAGGCGGCGGCAACGGGCAGGCTCCGGGGGATGAGATGATGCCAGGGTCCGGCTCCAGTTCAGACAGCAGTTCCACCGATACAGTAAGTGCCAAGGGGCTCAAGGGAAATCTCAAGGTACTTGTTCTTGGCGGAACCATGAATATAGATTCATCTGACGACTCCATTCACAGTAACGGAGATGTGCAAATACGAGGCGGCAAGATTACACTGTCTTCGGGGGACGACGGCATACATGCGGATTCCGACCTAATTGTAAAGAAGGGAAAGATAACCATAGCAAAAAGCTATGAGGGTCTTGAGGGCAATACTATAACTGTAAAGGAAGGAACCATAGATATAACGGCATCCGACGACGGGCTCAATGCCTCCGGAGGCAACGACGGTTCTTCCACAGACGGCAGAGCGGGACAGGACCAGTTCGCCGCCGATGAAACCGCATTTATCGAAATAAGCGGAGGCACACTGAATATAGACGCCTCTGGTGACGGGGTGGATTCCAACGGTGCTTTGACTGTAACAGGCGGAACCTTATATGTATCCGGTCCGGCAAACGACGGCAACGGTGCCCTTGACTATAACGGCCAGTCTTCCATAAAGAGCGGAACCGTTGTAATGACAGGCAGCTCCGGTATGGCACAGAACTTCGGAGATGGTTCTACTCAATGTTCATTGCTGTACGGGTTCTCTTCAAGTCAGGCGGCAGACTCACAGGTCAGCCTGGTAGACTCCTCCGGCAATACAATAGCAAGCTACAGCCCGAATAAAAGCTACACCTGTGTGCTGTTCAGCTGCGACAAAATGAAGCAGAACGAAACCTACACAATATGCGTAAACGGCACATCGGCGGGCACTGTTACCCTTTCCTCGATAGTAACATCATCGGGGATCTCCTCCAGTACTGGCGGCGGAATGCCCGGCGGCGGAGCTCCGAAAGGAGGGCTGTGAAGGAAAACCGCCATTTCCTTTGGAGCAAACAGGTGGGGCTAGATGTATGAGTATGATGTTATCGACGACACTGAAGTTCAAAAAAAGAACACATCTAACCTGCCTAAAGAAAATTATCAATATTACCGGCTTAAACATAGCAACAGGCTCCTCTGAAACAGAGGAGCCTGTATTTAATATACTTTGCCATTTTAGAGCTATTTTAGAAAATTGGCTGCCCTTAGCTTTGAATTTTCTCGTATGTTTTCATAATAAAAGCCATAATCCCATCTATGGTAACTCTGCGGACCAAACAGGACTTCAGTTTCTGGACCGTTAGCATACTGCCTCGGTTCAACACTATTACATATTACGCTTCCACGCTTAAGGTTAATCTGTGCATCTGCAATACCCTTGACGATTTCACCATCTACCAGACTTCCCTTGTTTTCATCCACACCGGCATAAGTCTCATCGGTTTTCCAGTTGAGGGGATTTATGCACACGGCTCCTTCTGGAACAACCATATTGTACTCATCAATGTTTTCGGGACCCTCAGTATTCCAAGTCGCCAGCACTCCCGTATCCCCTGCACCTGTTGCCATCTTCACATGAGGGTTTTCTTCCAACCAACCTTTTGTTGCGGCATTGCCTATCATATAAGCTACAACCATATTCTCGTAGTATTCAGGGTGGACTTCCATGTACTCATCGAGTATGAGGCAAATCATCATGGCCCCCTGAGAGTGTCCCGCGAGAATATAAGGCTTGCCGTTGTTATAGTTTTCAAAATAATAATCCAATGATGCGAAAACATCTGTCCTCGTTTCATTTCTTTCGGCCTCAAGCATTTCCTCCTGAGTCATGCCAGCCAGCTTTGAAGCGTCCACCTGTCGGTAGTATGGAGCGTACATATTGCCGGTTTCCTCAAATGCAGTGGCCTGCTGTTCATATACTGACTTTGCACCATCACGCATTTTCTCGTTGTCAATATCACAGACTTCGATCTCTGTTCCTTCGGTTACCGGTGCTGTCGTAGGATAAAAGTATATTACGTCTACGTCATATTCTTCATCCTCCGGCACCGTAAGCCAGTTATCTTCACTGGAATAATCAGAAGGCTCACCTACTAAATCCATTGTCGTAGATGAACTTGACCCACATCCCCAGCATAAAAGGCACACCATCATCACACTTAAAAAAAATATTAACTTCTTTTTCATAAGGGTTTACCTTTCCTTTACATATCCTCCAGTTTTTTAACGGCGCCTTCCAACCAATCTCCTTCAAAGAGCTCAATCATGCCCTTGTCACAGGCGGCGGCAAGTTTAGGGTCTATAGGAAGCCTCCCCAAAACGTCTATGGAATACTCCTTTGCAACCTCTTCAACCTTACTTGTTCCGAACACAGGAATTTCTTCTCCGCAGCTAGGGCATTTGAGATAGGACATGTTCTCAACTATTCCCAGCACAGGAATATCCATCATCTCTGCCATTCTAACAGCCTTGCCCACTATCATGGAAACCAGCTCCTGCGGCGAAGTCACTACTATAATACCATCAACCGGAAGTGACTGGAACACTGTGAGAGGAACGTCTCCCGTTCCCGGAGGCATATCTACAAACAAGAAATCCACATCGCCCCAGAGAACATCCGTCCAGAACTGCTTTACAGTACCGGCTATTACAGGCCCCCTCCAAAGAACAGGGTCAGTGTCGTTTTCCAGTAAATTGTTTACTGACATTGTACCGATTCCTGTTTTGGTTCTTATAGGAAAAATCCCCAGCTCATTTGCCGCAGCTTTTTCCGTAATTCCAAATGCCTTAGGGATGGAAGGCCCCGTAATGTCAGCATCAAGGATAGCTGTTTTATACTCCAGTCTGTTCATAGTTACCGCCATCAAGGATGTGACCAGTGATTTGCCTACACCGCCCTTACCGCTGACTACGGCTATTACCTTCTTTATATGGTTAAAATCATTTGTCTTCTCAATCAGGTTCTGAGGCTGACTACTGCAATTTCCTGCGCTTGAACAGCTGCCACAGTCCGAGCTGCAGCCTTCTGTACTGCAATCTTCTGAGCTGCATCCACCTGAACCACAGCCTTCTGCCTGCATTTCTTTTTCTTTAATGTCCATTTTGTCTAATCTCCTTTTGTATTGCTATGTTTATTATCTTCGTGCACTACGTCCATTATACTCGCGGCTTCAATTCAAGGCAAGGTGAAAAATCCTACATTACGATTCGTTCTTTGTATATACCCTCCAACCCAAACCGTTTCACTCTGTCTGCGATTTCCTCCATATCGGTGGAATAGAGACCTTTTTCCTTCATCCGTGCAAAGTACTCCGCCCCTGCAAAGGTGTATCTTGTCATAAGGCCATCCTCTGTTTCAAGGCTCTTATTGGCATAGGATATTAAATCGCCTACGGCAAGACTTACCGGGAGCTGAAGGAGCTTGAGCCCTTTCATGTGCCTTACGGCATTATGCCCTGCAAGATTCCCCGTGGAAATGGCCTCCGTATGGCCTACGAAAAGCCCCGACTTTTCGCCGCCGCAGAAAAGATTTTCCACACCGACAACTTTCATAGTATTATCCCTTTCTGCCACGGAAAGATACCTGATAGAATTACCCTTGCCTCCTGCATATGGGTCTACATATCGTGCGTTTTCAAATCCCGGAATCTGCCGAAGGCTTTCAAGGTCAAAAAACGGAGTCATTATCTTGGCGTACCCCGTGTCTAGCAAAACAATATTCTCCGCATATTCCTCAAGAGCGTACTGCTTGCATACCTTCATATCCAGCTTTTCTTTTTTTACGGCTTTCTTCGGCAAAGGAACTACGGCAACACCTTTCCCGTTCAAAGCATCTTGAAGCTCCTGAGAAAGGGACTGTTTCTCCAGCTTGCCGCTGCCGCTGAAAGCGCCATAGGCACCGTCCTTTCTCTTTCCCATAATATCGCTGCCTCCGGCCTTAGCACTTATGCTTACTCTGGGACCAAAGGCAGGGCACCTTAAGATACACATGCAGCATCCATTGCCGTATGTAAGGCAATTGCCCATAGGTCCGGTAGAGCCGGTGGTCTCAACAAACACATCTCCCTCCAACTGCCCGCCTCCTGCCAGAGCCAGCTTTTCAATTATTCTGTCCCCTGCTCTTGTCTTGACGCAGACCGCATCTACGGCTCTCGTCATGAACTTTATTTCGATACCCTGGCCTCTCAAATACCTGCGTACCTCCGGCTCCACACGAGTCACATCGTAAAGGCTGGCGTGGTCGTGTCCCGGAAAGTTGATATTCCTATGGCGCGCCCAGCTGTCGGTGATTCTAAAGAGCTCGCCGCCGCCCAAGGCTATGTTTTCCTCAGCCGCCGTGAATCTTCCGTTGTTTCTCATGATGCCGCCTACGTTGCCCAGTCCTAAAAGCATATCGGTCTTTTCCAGTATGGTTACCTCTGCTCCGGCATTTCTCGCCGTCAAGGCAGCAGCGCATCCTGCCCAACCACCGCCTATCACTATTACTTTATGCAAAATAAAACCCCTCCCAACTCTATTCTTATCAGAATATGAGGTGAGAAGGGTTATTGTTACTTAATATACAAGGCATTTATCCGATATACACTAACACCACACCTTGAGGATGATAGTCTTCCGGCCAAGGACTGGCTATATATGGATGAACAATAATACGTCCGAGATTTTTCGCAGCATCAGTCTCGCCGGCGGCATAGTTCACACCAGACAATTCATGATAAAGAAGTTGCCCGGCTTCTTAAACTTAATAGTTTTCCATATGTATCTCGAAGTAACTCTGAGGATGTACGCATGTAGGACAAACCTTCGGAGCTTCCTTGCCGATGTATATGTGTCCACAGTTCCTGCATTCCCAAATTTTCTCATCGCCCTTGGCGAACACTTCTGAATCCTGCACGTTCTTGAGAAGTGCACGATAACGTTCTTCGTGATGCTTTTCGATAGCCCCTACGAGACGAAATTTTGCAGCTAGAACAGGAAAACCCTCTTCCTCTGCGGTCTTTGCAAAGCCTGCATACATATCAGTCCACTCGTAATTTTCACCGTCTGCTGCTGCTTCAAGATTCGCTGCTGTGTCTCCGATTCCCTCCAGCTCCTTGAACCACATCTTGGCGTGTTCCTTTTCGTTGTCTGCCGTCTTCTGGAAAAGTGCGGAAATCTGTTCGTAGCCTTCCTTCTTAGCCGTTGATGCAAAATAAGTATATTTATTTCTAGCCTGTGATTCTCCTGCAAATGCAGCCTCTAAATTCTTCTCTGTCTGTGTTCCCTTGTACTGTGACATAATAAATCCTCCTTCTTAAAACCTTTCCGAGTCTATCATTTCCCAATAACGATAGCCTCCTGCGAAATTGTAGCAATCAAAGCCTTCTTGCTTTAATATCCTGCATGTGATGTAACTTCTCAATCCTGACTGACACATAACATATACAGGCTTGTTCCTATCCAGTTCTCCCAGTCGTTCTCTTATGTCATCTACAGGAATGTTCACAAAGCCTTCAACATGCCCACGGTCGTATTCCCAAGGTGTCCTAGTATCTAACATTATAACACTTCCATCCCTTGGCAGTAAACTGACATCTTCATAAAAAAACTGTTTTACCTTGCCGGTTTCTACGTTTTCTATCATAAATCCTGCCATGTTAAGCGGGTCCTTCGCCGATGAATAAGGTGGTGCATATGCAAGCTCCAGGTTCTTCAGCTCCGGAGCCTTCATCCCGCACCTTGCCGCTGTTGCCAGTACATCTATGCGCTTGTCAACTCCGTCATATCCTATTATCTGCCCTCCTAGAATGTCCAAAGTTTCTCTGTCGTAAAGTATCTTCACCGTCATGAGGCTGGCTCCCGGATAATATGTGGCATGGGATGGCGGCGAGAGAATTACCTTGTCGTAATTAATTCCTGCTGCCTTCGCCTGCTCCTCCTTTATCCCTGTGGTTGCTACAGTCATGTCAAAGAGCTTGATGACGGATGTTCCCTGCGAGCCTTTGTATCTGCTGTCTCCGCCACATACATTATCCGCAACTATTCTTCCCTGTTTATTTGCAGGGCCTGCCAATGGTATTACCACCCTCTGCCCTGTAACAAAATGCTCAACGGAAACCGCATCGCCTACAGCATAGATGTCCTCTGCCGAGGTTTCCATTCTGTCGTTAACGGCTATGCTTCCCTTCATTCCCAGCTCCAGACCGGCATCTGCGGCCAACCCGGTATCCGGTATAACTCCTATCGCCATAAGCACCATATCAGATACAATAGAATTCTCTCCTTTAATAAAAGTTTCTACCTTATCTCCTTGCTGGCTGAAGCCCGCAACTGATTTGCCCAGCATAAGTTTCGCTCCTCTTGACCTTAGCAAAGTGTGTATCTGACATGCCATATCCTCATCTACAGGGCCCAACAAATGCTTCGGCCTCTGGACTATTGTCACATCTACCCCCAGCTCAATAAGGTTCTCAGCCACTTCAAGACCGATGAATCCACCGCCTGCGAGCAAAACGGTCTTCGGCCTGTTTACTTCAACGAACTGCTTTATATGAAAAGTATCCTCTACTGTTCGCAATGTAAAGATTCTGTCACCCCTTACTCCTTCAAGCTCCGGTTTCATTGGCTTGGCCCCCGGAGAAAGAATAAGCTTATCGTAACTTTCCTCGTAGATCTTCCCTGTTTCAAGACCGTGAACGGTTACTGTTTTTCTCGTCTTGTCTATGGACATTACTTCATGCTTTACTCTTATATCCACTCTAAAGCGGTCCCAGAAGCTCTTTGGTGTCTGCAGAGTAAGCTCACGTTCATCGCTTATGGTGCCCCCTACATAATATGGCAGTCCACAGTTTGCGTATGAAACGAATCCTGAGCGTTCAAAAACTATTATCTGTGCCTTTTCATCAAGTCTTCTGATACGTGCCGCTGCAGTTGCTCCTCCTGCTACGCCGCCTACTATTACTACCTTCATACTATTCACCTCTCAATTTCTCCCTTATATCTGTTGATACCGCCAATATTATTGACATCGCTGTATCCCATACTCTTTAAATATGACACTGCCTGTCCGCTTCTTGCACCACTTAAACAATAGGTGTAAATAGGCGTATCTTTTTCCTTTACCTTTTTCCTTATTATGCCCATATTCTGAACAGGTACGTTTATGCTTTGAGGAATGCGTCCCTGTGAATATTCTTCTTGGCTCCTCACGTCAATTAAAACTGCGTTATCTCTTGCTCTATATTCTTCAAGTCCAGAATTTATGTCTCTTCCCTTTAATAAGTCCCATAAGCTCATAACCTTTGTCCTCCTGCTTTATTTTAGCTTATTATATGTTATCTCCCAGCCTTTTACCGTGACCCAGTTACATTCTATAAGATTTTTACAAAAATCCAGGCCATCGCTTAATAACGATGGCCTGGATTTATCATATTACTGAGAATTTTCTGAGTCTCTCCTCATTTTTAATTTTAATGGTTCCCCGACTTACCTCCACCAAACCTTCTGCTGCAAACCGCTTCACCATCCTTGCAACTACCTCTCTGGCTGAGCTTATATGTTGAGCTATCTGCTCGTGGGTCATTCGGATTTCAGGAATTCCCGTTCTGTCTAGCTCCCCGATTAAAAATGTAGCTAGACGTCTATCCATGCCCATGAAAAGGATTTGCTGCATTGACCACATAACAGCAGAAAATCTTTCCGTAGCAAGCTCGTACATGAAGCACTTAACGTAGATGTTTTTCTCTGTAAGTGCTGCAAAGGCTCCCGTATTTACTACGAGAATATCACAATCTCTTTCTGCAACCATATGGGTATCAAAGGTAATTTCCGTTATTACACATGATGCGGAAAGCACACACGGGTCTGCTTCATAAAGGCGAAATAGGGTTATCTCTCTGCCCTCCTCAGACATAAGGTAAGTTCTGACCTCACCACTGATTACCAATATCATACCAAGGCAATCATTGCTGCCGCCGTGTATATAGGTTCCTTTATCATAGTGAGTCAAAACAGAATTTTCCCCAACCATAAGCCGCTCTTCGTCGTTGAGATGTTCCCAATAGGGTAGTTTCTCTAAATACCTATTCATGCCTGCAGGAATGATTGTGGTTGCCGCAATCGTGGTCATCTCCCTCGTGATGCGTGCATACCACATCAGGATCGTACTGAAGCTCTCCGTCTATGAATGCTTTAACGGCTTCGTCAACATTACCTGTCACACCACCGTACACCTGTACATTGGCTTCTCTGAGAGCAACCTTAGCTCCTCCGCCAATGCCCCCGCATATAAGCACGTTTACACCATTCTTCAGCAAAAGCTCTGCGAGAGCTCCATGGCCGCTTCCGCCGGAGCCGAGAAGAGCTTTCCTTACTATTTTTTCATCCTCAATTTCATAAACCTGAAACATTTCGGTATGTCCAAAATGTTGAAATACGTTTCCGTTTTCATAAGTAACCGCAAGCTTCATAATTAGTACCTCCCTGAATTACCGATAATATGTAAATATTATACCACTTTTACTGTGGGGTATATGTGACTAAGTCATAAGAAAGATTGTTTTCTTTCTTTTTTGGCCCTTCTGAAACCTCAATATCATCCAAGTCACACAGTCATATTATAGTGTTAAAAAATGCAAAATTTGAACAGAACCAGCAAAGACAGCAAACTAGTACCGATTTTACCCTTGAAATACCGCAAATTATGTACTAAACTATACTTGTAAGCAAACATGCAGCATATAAACATGAAAAGAAAAGAGGGATACAATGAAAGCTGCTACAAAATCAGTTACTAGCAAGTTATCATCTATTACAGAGGGCATTAAAGAATGTGCCAAGCTTATAGACCATGTAGTCTACAGCGGAAATTTATAGTAACTGCTCAAACATGCTAAACAAAACAAATATTCAACCAAATATTTTTTCGACGGGCCAACGACCCGTCGTTTTTTTCTTTTTTAAATTAAATTTCTGCACTTGCACATTTTTCTCACATTGCCTTCTTCATCTACTATGCTGCAGGCGCCGCATATGCCTTCTCCGCAGCACATTCTGAAGTTATTGCAAAACACCAGCTTGGACTTGGGAATTTCAAGGATACGCCTTATTTCTTCAATGTAGTAGTCCGAAGCAAAAACCATGATTTTATCATAGCTCTCCGGCTCATGTGGCAGCTTCTCTTTGGAAACAATCTCTTGGAGGGATTCAAAAGTCAAAGTGTCAGCCTTCTTTCCGCCTGCCCCGGGACTGTTCAGATAATCCATAACTATTTCCTGATTTATCTTATCCGTATCTATGATTATGTCCACCATCACTGCCGCTCCGCAATTGTCCATCAGGTTAACTACAGGTGCAAAACCAACGCCCTTGGTGATAATGAGCCAGCGTCCCCCTATCTTAATATCTTCCTCCAGGCCCATAAGGCCCTGCCCCAAAAAGCCGTTTCTGTATATCCCTTTTATCCTGATGTTTTCCTCTGCATCAGCGATTACCTTTGTCTTTGCCGAAATTTCTTTAAGGGCTATATATATTGTCCCTCTTTCGATATCTGCCCTCATGACAGATATAGGCACATTGTAAAAACTCCTTTTTTCTTTACTGTTTAAAAACACAAAGCTCCCCGGTGTAGACGCTTCCAATGCAAAGCCCTTACCAACCTGAATTACTATGACAATCAAATCGCGGCTATATCGGATTTTCTTAATGATTTTTCCGCTCTTTTCTTCCCGAATGCTCCTGATTACTTTATCGTTCTGCATGTACTCGTTAAAAACGCACACTCCCGACCAGTTGCAGTCACATTCACTCTTCCCAGCAAGTCTGCTGCACACTAGACAGTCTCCTGTCTCAGCCAAAGGGCACGGGCAGTTAACCGTGCCTATATCTGCACAAAATTCGTTGATACAAGTCATGTCTTCCTCCTATACTTCACTTTTTGAAGCCTAATTCCATAAGCCTGTATGCATCATTAAACCAGTCTGGAGCGCTCATGACAACGCATATCATGGTTCTTTTCCCTCTCTTGGCCGATGCCACAAGAGTTCTGCCGGAGCTTTCGGTATATCCTATTTTAACTCCATTTCCTCCTTCAAATTCATGTACCGTTTTATTTTTATTGTGAAAAGAATTGTACTGGCTCTCCTCCCTGCAGGCCTGCCAGTCCCTGGTTCCTACAATACGCCTGAAAATCTTGTTCTTCATGGCCTCTCGGCTTATCTTTGCCATATCTCTTGCTGTGGTATAGTGGTTCTCATCGAAGAGTCCGCTTGAGTTGGTAAAATTCGTTCCTGTGCAACCAAGAGCCTCTGCTCTGTCGTTCATCATTCCTACAAAGGTTTTTTCATCGCCGCCTATAATGCAAGCTAGCGCCGTAGCTGTATCATTTCCCGACACCAGCATAAGTCCGTAAAGTAGGTCCTCTATGGAAATCTCCTCCTCTTGGGCTAAGTAAATGGATGAGCCTTCGACTCCAGCTGCTTCAGCCGGAACCCTTACCTTTTGCTCCATAGGACTATCATACTTTTCCAAGGTTTCTATGGTTATAAGCGCGGTCATAATTTTAGTGGTGCTAGCCGGGTAGGCCTTCTCATCTGCATGTCTTTCATATATTACTCTGCCCGTTTTTCCGTCCGTAAGAATTGCTTGCCCCGCTGATATTTGGATGCTCTCGCCTGCGGTTTTCACTACACCGTGCTTTTGAATGTAAAGGTAAAATCCAGTGGCGATTATCAGGCATACCAATAATATAAAAGTCAGTTTTCCTTTTTTTCTCATAAAAAAATCCCCTTTGTCAATCTATGTGACCAGGGGATTGTCTTATTCAAAAGAGAGCTTCTTTTATTTCTTTTCTGTCAAATCAATGGCTATTTGCTGCATGTAAAGTGCGTCTACATCTGGAATATTCTCGGTCTCTGCAAGCACGCCTTCGATGTCGTCTATGCTAGGCAGCTCCTTGAGGGTCTCAAATCCGAACTGATTCAGGAATTCGTCGGTGGTTCCATATAGAATGGGCCTGCCTACGGCATCAGACCTGCCTATTGGAGCTATAAGATTTTTCTTAGCCAATCCTTCAATAACTCTGTCGCACCTAATTCCTCTTACGGCCTCAATTTCGCCCTTTGTGACCGGCTGTCTGTACGCTACTATGGCAAGAACCTCCAGAGCTGATTGGGACAGTCTCTTGTGCTTAACAGGAGTACAAAGTCTTTCTATGTAGTCTATGTTTTCTTTTCGGGTAACGAACTGAAAGCTCTTGTTGACTTCCTTTATTATGATGCCCCTGCCTTCCTGCTCGTACTCATCCTGAAGCTCTTTGAAATAACCGTATATTTCCTTTTTGTCCACATTGAAGATTTCAGCAACTTCTTTTATGTCCAGCGGCTCTCCCCAGACGAACATCATAGATTCTATTGCTGATTTAATTGTCTTTTTGCCGGCCATCTTATATCTCCTTCTCAAATAACAACTCGGTAGCCTTTACCCTTATATTCCCGAAAACGTATTTCTGCTCTGCGTCCAGACGCCTTTCCTTCATCATTTCCAATACGGATGAAAAGGTTACGGCCACATCATATCTGTCCTGCTTTTTCTCGACAAGCTCTGTGAAATCAGCTTCCCGTACTTTCTGTTCTTGAAAAAAGCTCCTAATGCCCTTCATTCGTAATTCAGTGGTTATCCTCTGTTTTTCCGTTCTTATATGATGCTCTCTTATCTGCTCCAGCTTCTTTTTCTTTTCAAGAAACTGTTCAAAGGCAACTACGAATTTATCTATATCAAGGCTTAGATACTCATCGGCTTCTTTAGTATACTCTGTCAAGTCCTCTTGAGGCTTGGCAAGTCTCATAGATTCTTCATCAAAATTGTCTTCCAGCATCTCGGATATGGTCTTGAATTTCTTATATTCCAAAAGTCTCTCTACCAGCTCGGTCCTTGGATCTTCATAAAGCTCCTGCGTTCCATCCTCTGAAACCGCCCTTGGAAGAAGCATCTTCGATTTAATTTCCAGCAGAGCTGCCGCAAGCACCATAAAATCAGAGGAAAGGTTTACGTCAGACTTTTGCATATCCTCTACATATGCCATATACTGCCCCGTGATTTCAGAAATCTTAATATCATATATACTCATCTGTGCGTGCTCAATGAGGTATACCAAAAGGTCAAAGGGACCCTCAAACACGTTTAATTTTACTCTATAGCTCATCTTATGCCCTCCAAGCTACATAAGTATAGCATAATTTTTGAGAAATGCAAAACCCCGCCGAAATGGCGGGGCTTTGCGGGTATTTAGATGAATATTACACCGATATTCGTGTCTGTCTTATTATGTATGAACTACAGATTGAATGCCTTCTTAGCATCAGCAATTGCTCCATCTAATGCTTCCAGTACCTTATCGATAGTTTCATAGCTCTGAGTAATAGGTGGCTCGATTCTAACTGTCTTAGCATTTACTAATGTTCCGGCAGTCATAACCTTTCTTGAGAATAAGCCCTTAGTTACTTCATATCCAACTTCTGCTTCAGGGAATTCCATGCAGATAAGCATTCCGGAACCTCTGAATGTAGTAAGAACTGTAGGGTATTTTTCCTGCAGCTTCTTTAAGCCCTTCATGTAGTATTCGCCCTTCGCCTTTGACATTCCAGGAATATCATTTTCCAGCATATATCTGATAGTTGAGATAAATGCTGCACAAGCCATAGGGTTGCCGCCGAATGTCGGTGAACCTAAAATCCATGGATTATCAAACATCTTGCATTCAGTGCCTGTGCCTACGCCTGACTTCTCATAAGTCCAAGGTCTTGCGATGATACCTGTGATAGGTACCAAGCCGCCGCTTGTTGCCTTACCATAAGTCATGATATCAGGGGTAACTCCTTCGTAATCAGCTCTCCACATTGTGCCTGTACGTCCCATACCAGTCTGGATTTCATCGAAGATTAAGCAGCAGCCATACTTGTCAGCGATTGCTCTTAAGTCCTTAAGATATCCATCCGGTGGAATTATAACGCCGCCTTCGCCCTGAATAGGCTCAACGATGATTCCTGCAACCTTTTCGCCTACGGCTACCAGGTTCTTAACTGCTGCCTCTGTAGCTGCTGCATTACCATATTCAACGTGCTGTACCTGCTGAATCATTGGAATATAGTCTTCTCTGTAAGCAGCCTTGCCGCCCATGGAGATAGCACCCATGGATTTTCCGTGGAATGCGCCAACAGTTGAGATGTACCATCTGCCGCCTGTTGCCAGTCTAGCCAGCTTAAGAGCCATTTCGATAGCTTCAGCTCCACCGTTTGTGAAGAATGAATACTGAAGGTCTCCAGGAGTAATCATTGCCAATAACTTAGCAAGATAACCTCTTAGCGGGTCAACCAGTTCCTGGGAGTGAAGAGCGTATCTGTCTAACTGAGCCATTACAGTCTTCTTGATTTCAGGGTTACCATGACCACAAGCAAAGATACCAAATCCGCCTAAGCAGTCAATGAATTCAGTGCCGTTTAAGTCCTTGAATACTTCGTTATCATCTTCCCATTCTACGAATGCAGCATCTGTTGATACAGACTTTCTGTACTCGAGCCATCCAGGGTTAACGTTCTCATTGAAATTTGCAATCGAATCGTCGTGAATAGCTTTTTTCTGCTCAGCAGTAAGTTCATCCGCTTCAATCATACCAACTACTCTCTTAGCTTCTTCCAGAGCTAGTTTCATGTTTCTTTCAGTCATTTCATGACCTCCCTTTTTGTAATAAAAATAACTTTTTTATTCGCCGCCTAAAATTAACGGCAATCGGTATAACTTCCGATACTATGTATATTCAATTTCCGTGCCAACTTGTCTGCAAAACACATTTCCGCCCCTTTATAAAATACTTAATTTTCTGATAATTGCCGTTATTTGAGCAATTACAACCTTTCCGTCAGAAATATAAAGACAAAAATAAACATATAACTTTATAGGCTACCTTTCTTTTTTTGGTTTTTTACGCCTTTTTTTGTTTCACATTTGATACTTAGTCTCATTGTTGATACAGGAACTGTGTAAGACTTTTCTCTTAATTCTATTCTTGAACTTCTAAAGTATGGACTTTTTATCGAATTATATGTAAAATAGGCACGTGACAAATTTTATTAGTTGAAAGGAATTCATATGGAATACATTAAAAATTTAGTTTTCGGCATGCTTATAGGAATAGCTAACGCCATACCCGGGGTCAGCGGAGGAACAATGGCTGTCATATTGAACATCTATGACAAAATCATGTATTCCATCAGCTTAAAAAATATAAAAGAAAACCTTAAATTCCTCGTTCCTCTTGCACTTGGTGCAGGCCTTGGGGTTTTCGCACTGAGCAATGTTATCGTAGGTGCTATGAAAACTCATCCTGTAATACTCAACTTCTGCTTCATAGGCCTTGTTTTAGGCAGCATTCCCGCCCTCTATAAAAGAGCAAAGGGCGATAAGATAAATCATCGCAACTGGATATTTTTTGCTCTCGCTCTGGGGCTTATGATATTCCTTACCGTAATCAATCCTGAGACAACGGCCAATAAATCCATAGAGCAGTTCGGCGGAGTAAGCGCTGCATTCTGCATATGGCTTGCCTTTACAGCCTTTGTGGGAATGATAGCCATGATTCTTCCGGGGCTTTCGGGTTCTCTTATACTGCTTCTCTTCGGAACTTACGCCGCTGTCATGGAATCCATCGCCACCTTTAATTTCCTACTTATAGCCGCGATTTCCTTTGGGCTTTTGGCCGGCGGTGTTGTCGGAGTTAAGGTAATCAAAAAAATGCTCAGGTTTCATCCCCAAGCACTTTATTTCGGAATATTAGGTCTAATGGCAGGCTCCATGATAATCATATGGCCCGGATTTGCTGTCGGTACGGAAGGCATCATAGCTATTGTCGGACTGATAGGCTTCACTCTTGCCGCCTTCCTGCTATCAAGCAAAAAATAAGCTATATATACCTGCTGATAAGCTCGTTCATCTTTACCTCCCATTTATATGGGTCCGGCGTAGATGCAGCGAGTCTTTTTAATTTATCCCTACTAGTCGAGTCCAAACATTTAAGGTCCTCCGGCCTGGAAAGACGTGCCATGCGTCTGGCCGCCTGATACAGCCTTTTCTCCCCCTCCTCCATAGATAAATAATCGTCTATAATCCTGAACATTTTTTCCTTATCGAATTTAAGGCTTCCCTCCACGTCTTGAAGCAAATTGATGATATGATCGCTTACCAGCATGGTATCTATGCCTTTAGCCTCCTCTATCAGTCTTCTTATTTCAAGAACCTTCTCGTCATCGCTGCAAAGAGTAAACCGGCCATCTACAAAATCCTCATACAGTCCTGTTCCTCGTTTGGCCGCAAAGGTCCTTATTCTCAAAAAGTCAGGATTTATCTCGTTTATTACGCGAGCAGTTCCCAAGGCGTTTTTCTCCGTAAGTTCCCTACCTCCGACGCCGGGCATAAAGTACACGGAAAGCTCTATGCCTCCAGCCTTTACATTGCGCCCTGCTTTTATTTCCTGTTCTGCTGTAACACCCTTATTTATTATCTTAAGAACTTCGTCGGAGCCCGATTCAAAGCCAGAATGTATTCTGTCAAGTCCTGCTTCCTTCAGCTCTGCAAACTCCTCTGCTGTAACCCTGGCAAGGTTTTCCGCACGGCCGTATGAGGTTATCCTCTTAATGCTCGGGAATGCCTGTCTCAGGTAAATCAGCACGTCAGAAAGCCGTCCACTGCTCAGGGCGGTAGTATTGCCGTCCTGCAGGAACACGTTTTCACCGCCTCCTATGAGCCAGCTGGCAATCATATAGAAGCACTGCCGTTCATCTTCATCCGGCAGATATGCTAGCTCCTTATTGAGTCCATCAATGTCCCAGGATCCATCACCCTTACTGTATATGTCTACCCTATCTGCATAGTAAACCATGTTGTCTATATCGGCCTTAATGCTGTCCGCACTATATGCCTTGAATTTAGTGTGCTTATAAAGCTGACAGAATTTGCACTTATTCCATGTACATCCGTTTGTAACCTGCAGAAGTAGGCTGTCAGCCTCACTTGGCGGCCTGATAGGCCCTATTCTGAATACTCTATTCATGTATTTCACCTTTCTCCAGCTTGATTTTGCGCAGTCTCAGAGCATTTCCCACTACACATACGGAGCTGAGGCTCATTGCCGCCGCCGCAAACATAGGATTCAACAGCCATCCCGTAAAGGGATACAGCACTCCCGCCGCAAGCGGAATACCTAAGACATTATAAAAGAAGGCCCAGAAAAGATTTTCCTTTATATTCTTTATAGTAGCCCTGCTCAATGCTATCATCTTGGCAACATCTCTCAAATCGTTCTTGACGAGAATCACGTCCGCCGAATCTATGGCTATATCCGTAGCGGCTCCGATAGCTATTCCTACATCTGCTTTTATTATGGCAGGGGCATCGTTTATGCCATCGCCCACCATAGCCACCAGCTTGCCATTCTCCTGCATACGGCCTATAACCTTTTCCTTGTCCTCAGGCATGACCTGAGCCACAAGGTTCGTTATCCCAAGCTCATTTTTTATAGCTTCTGCCGTAACCTGATTGTCTCCCGTGAGCATCGTAACATCTATTCCCATGGCTTCTATTTCTTCGATAGCCTTTCTGCTGGTAGGTTTAGGCATATCCCTAAGAGCGATAATGCCTATGAGAGCGCCACCATCAGAAACCTTCTCTGCAAAGTATATCACGGTTTTCCCCTCTTTTGCCAGCCTCATGCTTTCCTCAAACCTTACGTCTATATGGTTTTCACGGAGAAATTCTCTGTTGCCTGCAAGATACATGCGTCCATCGGTTTCTGCCTGTATTCCTCTGCCGGAAACTGCCGTAAACTTGTCGGTCTCGTAAATTTCAAGCTCTCTTTCTATTGCTTCCTTCACTACAGCCTGCCCAAGAGGATGCTCCGAATGTTTTTCCAAAGCCGCCGCGAGCGCCAGGGTAAAGTCTTCTCTCACCGCAATTATATCGCTTACCTTAGGCTTGCCCTCGGTTATAGTTCCCGTCTTGTCAAGAACCACCTCCTGTATCTTATGGGCCTGTTCAAGAGCCTCAGCCGATTTAACAAGGATGCCATTTTCCGCGCCTCTGCCCGTTCCTACCATTATGGCTACCGGTGTTGCAAGCCCGAGAGCACATGGACAAGAAATGACTAAAACTGATATGCCTATGGTAAGAGCCTGTCTCACATCTGTTCCCACAATAATCCATACGGCAATGGCAATTCCGGCTATTATCATAACCACCGGAACGAAAATACCGGCAACCTTATCTGCCAGCTTGGCAATAGGAGACTTTGAAGAAGAAGCTTCCTCCACCAGCTTTATTATTTGAGCCAGGGTAGTGTTTTTTCCTACCTTGACGGCTTCAAATGTAAAATATCCGGACCTGTTAATAGTTGCCGAGCTTACCTGCTGGCCTACTTTCTTGTCTACAGGTAAACTTTCGCCTGTAAGAGCACTCTCATCTATGGTAGTCTCTCCCGAAACTATTACCCCGTCTACCGGTATGCCTTCTCCCGGTCTCACCGCCACAATGTCTCCTATCCTAATATCCTCCGGCGACACCTTGACTTCAACATTACCCCTTATTACCGTGGCTTCCTTTGGCGCCAAGTCTATGAGCCTCTCTATGGCTGCTCCTGTCTTGCCCTTTGCCTTGGCTTCCAGCCACTTTCCCAAGGTCACAAGGGTAAGTATCATTCCGGCCGACTCAAAGTACAGCAAAGCCACTGCGGCCGCTGATCCTACTG
Organism: Clostridiales bacterium; assembly: GCA_012513435.1. Classification (GTDB taxonomy): domain Bacteria; phylum Bacillota; class Clostridia; order Peptostreptococcales; family Anaerovoracaceae; genus Lentihominibacter. Next base: position 113,729 of record JAAZCE010000019.1, on the reverse strand, counting down.
CAATAAGGCTGTCCATATTAGGGCTCTTCCTAAGCAGCATACCAAGCCCCGTTGCGTAGTACTTATAGTTTACGGCAATAATAGGAATTACCAGCACTAGCTGAATTACTATGTTTACTGTGTGTGGTATATGGAGCCCCAACATATGACCCATGGATATGATAAAAAGGGGTACCATAAAAATTAAGGAGACGAGAAAACGTCGTTTCATTTCCCCTGCCTGCTCTCTGCCTGCTTCAGATGCTCCGCTGCTCCGGTGACTTTCTTCTTCGGCTTCTTTCGCCTCATAGCCGCTGTCCTTGACCTCCTGTATTATCTCCTGGCTGGTCACGACTTTTTCATCGTAGAGAACCACCATGGAATTGGCCAAAAGGTTGACATCTATCTGCTGGATACCCTTCATGGCTCCCACGTTTTTTTCAATTCTGGCCGAACAGGCTGCACATCCCATTCCCTTCACATCGTATTTCTTTTTCATAAGCCTATCTTTCCTTATCATCTTCGATAATTATCTTTTTCTATTGTAATATTTTTCACATATGATCCATATTTATTTACGGAAAGCTGCACTTTATGAAGCTTTTTGGTTATCTAATGCTAACTCGCCTTGTGTTTATTATACCACACCGATGTTTTCCTACAAGGGTTTATTTAAATCAATGATTTGAAAGGAGCCTAAATGGCCTCTGTCCTCTGCCGCATCTTTACCAATAAATTTTTTGCTCTCCCCATATTTTTTCTCGTTATGTATCTGGTTTTCACCCTCACATTTAACTCCGCAGGAGCTTTTTCACGGGCTGTCCTTGACCGGGCCATAGGCGACCTGACAAGCCTCCTTGACCTTGCCCTAACCAATGCCAATGCAAGCCCTGTACTTCGCAGACTAATATGCGATGGCATATGCAACGGCGTAGGAAGTGTCCTTTCCTTTCTTCCTACAATACTTATTCTGTTTACCTGTCTGTTTCTCCTTGAAGAAAGTGGTTATATGTCATGCGTAGCCTCCTTCATGAATAGCGTTATGAAAAGGCTGGGGCTTCCGGGCCAGGCTATCGTTCCCCTGCTCATAGGCTTCGGCTGCTCCGTTCCTGCCATCATGGCCACAAGAACACTGCAAAACAAAAGAGAAAGATACATGACCATAAGGCTCATTCCCTTTATGTCCTGCAGCGCCAAGCTGCCTATATACAGCATTTTTGTTTCTGTATTCTTCCCTCACCACGAAGCAACAGCTATGACGGGAATATATTTTTCCGGAATAGTTATAGCCCTTCTTTACGCCATCGTGCTTAACAACACCCTTTACCGAGGACGCAAGGTCGGTGCTCTTATCCCTGCTCCCGTATGTAAAGCTCCTGATTTTTTCATCGTTTTGGTCAAGGTCAAAAACAGTGCCCTTGAATTTCTCAAAAAGACTTTTACCGTAATTTTCTTAGCATCCATACTCATATGGTTTCTACAAAGCTTTGACTTGAACCTCCGCCTCGCTGATAGTGTAGACTCAAGCATCCTCGCCGCCCTGGGCAGATGCGCTTCTCCTATATTTACACCTCTGGGCTTCGATGACTGGCGTGCCGCCGCGGCCATCATCGCCGGGCTTTCTGCTAAGGAGGCTGTGGTCAGCACCCTGTCCGTCATGTCCTCCGCCGCCTTGGGCAGTTCTCTGCCAGCTATGCTCTGTCAAATATTTTCTCCACTGTCAGCCTTCTCCTTTCTCATATTTTGTCTCCTGTATATCCCCTGTATCGCCACACTAGCAATCATCAGAAGAGAAACGGGAGGTTGGCGTTATGCACTGTTGATGGCCCTGTCTCAGATAGCCCTGGCATGGATAACTTCCTTCGCCCTATTCAATATAGGCAGCTTCATTATATAAATCTACAATCACAGGAGCATTGCGAGCCGTGCAAAATATCGTTGACAATACAAAAGGGTTGGAATTATAATTGTTCAAAAGCCTAACGTTAAGAACCGCAGATTAAAATCCGCGAATCAAGAGGTGTGAATATGAAATTATATATAGCAGACGCTTTTACCGAGACCAGCTTTGGCGGCAATCCGGCAGGGGTCGTCCTTCTCGAAAAAGATCAAGGCTTTCCCGATGATGAGATAATGCGCAAGACTGCAGCCGAGCTTCGCTACTCCGAGACGGCTTTTATCAAGGTGCTTTCGGCAAATGAATTTAACATAAGGTATTTTACGCCTGCTGCCGAAGTTGAGCTCTGCGGTCACGCAACCATCGCATCCTTCAAATGCCTTCTCAGTGCAGGCCTTGTAAAACCAGGTAACACCTACATAAACAAAACTCTGGCAGGAACCCTAAAAATAGAAGTCAAGGATGATTTCATCATGATGGAAATGGCCTCACCTAAAATACTAGGCACCATAGAAGATGAGAGTGCAATCGCCAGGCTCTATGAAATCATGGGCATAAAATATCAGCCGATAACGGCCTCCTCCCTAAGGGGAGGTGAAATCAAGCTGCTTCCAATGCTGGTTTCCACAGGGCTCCCCGATATTATTATGCCCCTGGCTACACGACAACAGCTCAGGGATTTGAATCCCGACTTTCCTCGTCTGTCAGAGCTTTCGGCAGAATATAAGGTCACAGGAGTTCATGCCTTTACTCTCGACGCCGATGAAAATCAGGGGGCAACTGCTCACTGCAGGAATTTCGCGCCTCTTTATGACATTAATGAGGAAGCTGCAACAGGAACAGCCAACGGCGCCCTTACATACTATCTCTTCGAGTCGGGGCTTATATCCGACGGCACTATGTCCACATTCATTCAGGGAGAAGCAATGGACAGACCTTCCAAGGTCTGCTCTCACATCAAAACCGCCTCCAATGATTTTGTAGATATTGGCGTGGGAGGAAACTCGGTTATTTTAGCTGTGGGGGAACTTTTTCTTTAAAATAAACCATGATAATAATTTTAAATAGCAAGATTGTTATTTTGAAACGGGTTTCATCTTTACTCCCAGCCCGCTTTAATTCACAATCTTGTCTTTTTTTTGGTGAATATGTAATATTGTTGACACCGTACCTTTTTAGCCTGTATTCTATAAGTGTTAAAGTGTTAAAATATTGAGGTTATAATGATTAAGGTTACATTGTAAAATTGAGATGAGTAAGAAAGGAGTTTCTCATGAATGAGAATTGCACATCCTGTGCAGAAGTCAAGGAGAACGCAAAAAAGCTTGATGCGATAATCAAAAAGTATAAGGATATAAGAGGCGCACTTATACCTGTTCTCCACGAAGCACAGGAACTATACGGCTACCTGCCTTTGGAGGTCCAGCGTACCATAGCCCAAAAACTGAACATACCTCTTGCCGAGGTGTACGGCGTTGTAAGTTTTTACACTCAGTTTTCCATCAACCCAAAGGGAAAATACCGTATTAATGTCTGCATGGGTACGGCTTGCTATGTTAAGGGTGCAAATGAGATACTGGATAAATTCAAGACCAGGCTTTCCATCGACGTAGGCGAATGCACGGAGGACGGCAAATATTCTCTGGATGCCTGCAGATGCATAGGGGCCTGCGGCCTTGCCCCTGTCGTTACAGTAAACGATGAAGTCTTCGGAAAACTGATTGCCGACGACGTTGACAAAATCGTAGATAAATTTGATGAACTGTAGGAGGTGGGATAATGATAAAGAGTATTGCAGATATTGATAATATAAGAAAAGCAAAACAAGCCGACCTCAAAATACGTATAGACGCAAACGCTGACCCTACGAAATCAGGCGGCAAAATACATATAATGGTCTGCGGGGGAACAGGTTGTACCTCCTCAAGCTCCATGAAGATAATTTCAGGCCTGGAAGGTCTTGTTGAAGCCGAGGGTCTGCAGTCCGATGTAAAAATCGTCAAGACAGGCTGCTTCGGATTGTGTGCGGAAGGTCCTATCCTTATGATATACCCCGACCACATCATGTACACTCTGGTTCAGCCTGAGGATGTAGATGAAATCTTTGAGAGCCATATTAAAAACGGGGTTCCCGTAAAGAGGCTTCTCGCAGGTGATAAAGAGGCTGAAAAAATCCAAAACGCTCTGAAGAACGTGGACTTTTTTTCCAAGCAGCTTCGTATTGCCTTGAGGAACTGCGGCGCTATCAGCCCTGAGGATATCGACGAATACATAGCCAGAGACGGTTATCTGGCCCTCGAAAAGGTCATTACGGAAATGGATCCTGAGGATGTAGTGGATACCATCAAGGCCTCCCAGCTTAGAGGAAGAGGTGGCGGCGGATTCCCTACAGGTGTGAAATGGAGCTTCGCTGCAGCACAGCAAGTGGCGGAGAAGTACGTCTGCTGCAACGCCGACGAAGGGGACCCGGGAGCATTCATGGACAGGTCTGTCCTTGAGGGGGACCCTCACTCACTTATCGAAGCAATGGCCATTGCAGGATACGCTATCGGCGCAAAGCAAGGTTATGTATATGTAAGAGCGGAATACCCTATAGCCGTAGAAAGGCTGGGAATAGCTATTAAACAAGCAGAGGAATATGGCCTCTTAGGCAAAGATATTTTAGGAAAGGGCTTTGATTTCGACCTGGAAATCAGACTGGGCGCCGGCGCTTTCGTATGCGGAGAAGAAACAGCTCTCATGACCTCCGTTGAAGGCAAGAGAGGCGAGCCTAGACCAAGACCTCCTTTCCCTGCAGTCAAAGGACTTTTCGGCAAGCCGACAATACTGAACAACGTAGAAACCTATGCCAACATTCCTATCATTATACTTAAAGGTGCGGAATGGTTTACAACCATAGGTACAGAAAAATCCAAAGGAACTAAGGTTTTCGCTGTAGGCGGCAAAATAAACAATACAGGGCTTGTAGAGATACCTATGGGAACCACTCTCCGGGAAATTATCTACGATATCGGCGGCGGTATTCCTAACGGTAAGCACTTCAAGGCCGCTCAGACAGGCGGGCCTTCCGGCGGATGCATTCCTGCTTCAGAGCTAGATACCCCTATAGACTATGATTCCCTCATAGCTCTCGGTTCCATGATGGGCTCCGGCGGACTTATCGTTATGGATGAGGACACATGCATGGTTGACCTTGCCAAATTCTTCCTTGAATTTACCGTAGACGAATCCTGCGGTAAATGCCCTCCTTGCAGGATAGGAACTAAGAGGATGCTAGAAATAGTTACCCGAATAACCGAAGGTAAAGGCGAGCCTGAAGACCTTGAACGGCTTGAGGTCCTTGCTAAGAACATCAAGGCCGCCGCACTTTGCGGACTTGGCCAGACAGCCCCTAACCCTGTACTTTCCACAATGAAATACTTTAAGGATGAGTACATGGCTCATGTGGTAGAAAAGAAATGTCCTGCGGGAGTCTGCAAGTCAATGGTTAAGTTCATCATCGACATCGACGCTTGTAAGCGCTGTAGCATATGTAAAAAGAACTGCCCTGTTGATGCTATTTCAGGAGATAAAAACACTCCATTCGTTATCGATCAGGATAAATGCGTTAAGTGTGGCGTTTGTATGGAAAAATGTCCGTTCAAATCCATTCTTAAAAATGCGTAGTAAGGAGGCTGCATAAACATGAATAAAGTAAGCATGACAATAGACGGCATCAAATTGTATGTGCCGGAAAACTATACTATCTTACAGGCAGCTAAGGAAGTTAATATCAACATTCCTACACTTTGCTTCCTGAAGAATTTAAACGAAATCGGCTGCTGCCGTATGTGCATTGTTGAGGTGAAGGGCGCAAGAGCCCTGCAGGCAGCATGTGTTCACCCTGTTTCCGAGGGCATGGAGGTGTTCACCCATACACCTGCCGTAATGGAAGCCAGAAAGGTAAACTTAGAGCTTATCCTTTCTAACCACAACTCAAGATGTCAGACCTGTACGAGAAGCTGGATGGACTGCGAGCTTCAGGCTTTAGCAAACAAGCTCTCCGTAGATATGGTCAGATTTGAAGGAGAACAGAAGAAACTTCCTCTCGATATCGGTACTTCAATAGTAAGAGACCCTAACAAATGTATCCTCTGCAGACGCTGTGTAAGCGTATGCAAGAACATACAGACCGTAGGCGTAATAGATGTTGTGAACAGAGGCTTTAACACTCAGGTGGCATCGCCTTTCGGCATTTCACTTTCGGAAACGCCATGCGTCAACTGCGGACAGTGTATAAACTACTGCCCTGTAGGTGCACTTCATGAGAAGAGCGATGTTGACAAGGTTTGGGAGGCTATTCACGACCCAAGCAAGCATGTTGTGGTTCAAACCGCTCCTGCTGTAAGAGTGGCTCTTGGAGAAGACTTTGAAATGAACATCGGAACTCCTGTAACCGGCAAGATGGTAACCGCACTGAGAATGCTGGGCTTTGACAAGGTATTCGATACGGACACGGGTGCAGACCTTACCATTATGGAAGAAGGGGCCGAGCTTATAGACAGGATAAGGGGCGGCGGTAAATTACCGCTTATAACCTCTTGCTCCCCGGGATGGATAAAGTTCTGTGAACACAACTATCCTGATATGCTGGGACATTTATCTTCGTGTAAATCTCCTCACCAGATGTTCGGAGCCGTATTGAAGACCTACTATGCAGAGAGGAATGACATCGACCCTAAGGATATCGTGGTAGTATCCATAATGCCTTGTACTGCCAAGAAATTCGAGGCTAACAGACCGGAGATGCAGGTGGACGGCCTTGCTGATGTGGATATCGTTCTCACTACAAGAGAGCTGGGCAAGATGATTTACGATATAGGTATCGAGTTTCCTGACCTTGGGGACAGCGACTTTGACAATCCGTTTGGCAACGCTTCAGGTGCCGGCGCTATCTTCGGCGCCACAGGCGGCGTTATGGAGGCTGCATTAAGAACCGTATCCGATATACTGACGGGAAGCTCCGCTGATAACTTTGAATACGAAGATGTCAGAGGACTTGAAGGTATTAAAATCACCAATGTGAAAATAGGAGACCTTAATGTAAGGGCGGCTGTCGCTCACGGCCTTGGCAATGCCAGGAAACTTATGGATGCCATCAAGACAGGAGAGAAGTTCCACTTCGTGGAAATCATGGCGTGTCCAGGCGGCTGTGTAAACGGCGGCGGTCAGCCTCTCCAGTTGTCTGACGTAAGAAACTGGATTGATGTGCGAGCCGAAAGAGCCAAGGGGTTGTATAAGGAAGACAGGAATATGTATATAAGAAAGTCCCATAACAATCCTACCGTCAAGAGACTTTATAAAGACTTTCTGGGCATGGCGGGAGGCAGCAAGTCGCATCAGCTGCTCCACACCCACTATACGCCTAGAACTAATTACGACGACTGATGAATCGTCAGATAAAATATTACACCGTTATAAAGCCCGGAAGGTTAATGCCTTCCGGGCTTTTTGATAATACTTTAATATTATTTTAATAATATATCCTGCTCTCTTGCTATTTCTTTGAATATATTGTCTTCGTGCTGACGCCGTCCAAAGCCCCCAGCTTGCCGGACAGGGCGCTGATGGTATCCTGATCGGCTTCAAGAGCTACGCTAATGATGGATATTCCCTTTTCGGGATGGGGGATACCCATTCTGCCAATGATACTTGCTCTATACTGATGAAGGAGTCCGTTTAAAGCCTCCACTGAATCCTCTTTCTCCACTATTATTCCAACTAAGGCGGTTCTCGTCTCTGCCATTACCTCTTCCTCCTTATACCGCCTGCGGCAACGTTACTTCTAGTTATCGCTTTGAGTATGGCCAGCTTTGCCTTTGTTACCTCGTTAGTATTGCCGTCCTCTTTATGCTGTGTAAGCCAGTCTTCCGCCTTGGCCTTCTCGCTGAGAACCCTGTCCATATCGATGTCCTCCGACCATTCCACGGCATCTGTATAAATGATTATGCTGTCCTGTACATCGATAAAGCCTCCGGCTACGGCGGCAACTCTGAAGTCGTCCTTGCCTGCGCCTTTTTCCTGTATCCAAAGCTCGCCTACCTCAAGGAGCTTGCAGGCCCATGAGTGGCCAAACATGAAGCCCTCATCGCCTTCAGATGTAGTAACTATGACAAGGTCTACATCTCCGCGGTAAAACATCTTAGAAGGAGTCATTATTTCCAATTTTACACTATTGCCCATAAAGCTCTCCTAACTCTGCTTCTTACTTGCCTCAAATTTCTCAATTACTTCATCTATTCCGCCTGCAAAGAGGAAAAGCTGCTCAGGAATCTCGTCGTGCTTGCCTTCAAGTATCTCCTTAAAACCTCTGATAGTCTCCTTAAGCGGCAGATACTTTCCTTCCATGCCCGTAAACTGCTCCGCAACGCTGAAAGGCTGAGACAGGAATCTCTGTATCTTTCTTGCACGTGCAACTACCAGTTTATCGGAATCGGAAAGCTCATCCATACCAAGAATGGCTATGATATCCTGCAAATCCTTGTATCTCTGAAGTACCTCCTGCACACCTCTTGCAGTCTCGTAATGCTCCTGTCCCAGAATTAGTGGATCCATTATCCTGGATGTAGATTCCAGAGGGTCAACAGCAGGGTAAATACCAAGCTCCGTTATAGCCCTGGAAAGTACCGTAGTAGCATCAAGGTGGGCAAAGGTAGTCGCTGGAGCAGGGTCCGTCAAGTCATCGGCAGGAACGTATACGGCCTGTACCGATGTGATGGAGCCCTTCTTCGTGGAAGTTATTCTTTCCTGGAGTGCGCCCATTTCCGTAGCAAGGGTAGGTTGATAGCCTACGGCCGAAGGTACACGGCCAAGCAGCGCCGATACCTCTGAACCTGCCTGGGTAAATCTGAATATGTTATCTATAAACAGCAGCACGTCCTGACTCTCTTTGTCTCTGAAATATTCCGCCATAGTCAGTCCCGTAAGGGCCACTCTCATTCTTGCCCCCGGCGGCTCGTTCATCTGACCGAATACCATAGCAGTCTTATCTATAACTCCTGACTCTATCATTTCATAGTACAGGTCATTACCCTCTCGCGTTCTTTCGCCTACGCCGGCGAATACGGAAATACCGCCATGCTCCTTGGCAATGTTACTGATAAGCTCCTGAATCAGTACGGTTTTGCCTACTCCAGCACCGCCGAAGAGCCCTACCTTACCACCTCTAGTATAAGGTGCAATCAAATCTATTACCTTGATTCCCGTTTCGAATATCTGGGCTGATGTATCCTGGTCTTCAAAGGATGGAGCCTCTCTGTGAATGGTTTCCCTAAGCTCCGTCGCTACAGGCCCCTTCTCATCAATGGTCTCTCCTATAACGTTGAACATCCTTCCCAGGACTTCCTTTCCTACGGGAACAGCAATGGCTGCCCCTGTATCAATGGCCTCCATTCCTCTCTTCAGTCCGTCCGTGGAAGAAAGCGCAACACATCTGGCCACATCGTCCCCTATATGCTGAGCGACTTCCGTAACAATGGTTTTACCATCTATTTCGATGTTGACCGCATTCAACAGTTCCGGCATCTCTTCTTCATTGAACTTAACATCAATTACAGGTCCTATTATCTGATGTATTTTCCCCTTGCTCATTTTCGCCTCCTATTTTTGCGCCTCTGAACCGGCAACGATTTCTATTATCTCATCGGTTATGGCAGATTGTCTCGCTCTGTTGTATGTCAAGGAAAGGTTTCCAAGCATCTCACGAGCATTATCCGTTGCATTCTCCATTGCTATTCTCCTGGCAGCGTGCTCACATGTAGCTGATTCCACCACAGCCGCATATATCATCATTTCAACGTACTTAGGAACCAAATAGTTAAATACTTCCTCAACCGATGGCTCGTATTCGATATCCTTGTTGTTCTGTATTATATCCATATCATTTTCAATTTCCACGGGAAGCAGGGTAACGTTCTTCACTTCCTGCTCCATAGAACTGATAAATGATGTGTAAATCAGCACTACCTCATCGATTTCTCCCTTGTTGTACATATCGATAATAGGACGGCTCATTTCCCGCGTCTCAAGGAAGGAAATGTTCTCCGGCGGGGCAAGGTAACTGCTGTATATGTTATAGCCTCGTTTTTCAAAATACTCCTTTGCCTTTGTGCCTATGGCAAATATAACGGGCTCCTCCCAGTCCATATCTATATCATGCTGGGCTTCCTTCAATATATTGCTGTTGAAGCCTCCGCACAGTCCTCGGCAACTGGTGACCACAATATAGCACGTGGTCTTTATTTCCCTGTTCCCTGCCAGATAATCCTCCGGTATTTCCTTGCTGTTATTGAACAACTCGTGAATCATATGGGTAATGTAGTGTGAGTTTTCATTTGTTTTTTCAAAAATAGCCTTCGCCTTTCTCAGCTTGCCCGCCGAAACCAGCTTCATGGCATTGGTAATATGCTCAGTGCTGTTTACGCTTCTTATTCGTCTTTTTATGTCCTGCATACTGTTTGAAGCCATGCTCACACCTCCCTCTTATTTATTCTATTTTGAAGCTCTTCTTGAAGATTTCGATGGCCTTTATAAGCTCCTGTTCCACCTTCTCGTCTATTGCTCCCGTCTTCTTAATGCTCTTGCCTATCTCCGGATAGGTGGAATTCATAAATTCATAGAACTTCTTTTCAAATTCCTTTATGGACTCAACGGCAATATCCGACAGATAATGGTTGACGGCAGCATATATTATCATAACCTGATTCTCTACAGGAATAGGCTGATACTGGGGCTGCTTAAGTATTTCCATCAAAATCTGTCCATGCTCCAGTCTGTTCTTGGTATCCTGGTCTACATCAGAGCCGAACTGTGAGAAGTTAGCCAGCTCTCTGTACTGAGCCAGCTCCAGCTTAACCTTGCCGGAAACCTTCTTCATCGCCTTTATCTGCGCGTTTCCTCCTACACGAGATACGGAAATACCCGCGTTAACAGCCGGTCTTTGGCCTGTAAAGAACAATTCGTTCTCAAGGAATATCTGACCGTCGGTTATGGATATTACGTTAGTCGGTATATAAGCAGAAACGTCCCCTGCCTGAGTTTCGATTATAGGCAACGCTGTAATCGAGCCTCCACCCATTTCATCAGAAAGTTTGGCAGCTCTCTCCAAAAGTCTGGAATGAAGATAAAACACATCTCCCGGATAGGCTTCACGACCAGGCGGTCTCCTCAGCAGAAGTGACATTGCCCTGTATGCAACGGCATGTTTAGACAAATCGTCGTATACAATAAGCACATCCTTGCCATGATACATAAAATATTCGCCTATGGTACATCCTGCATAAGGTGCAATGTACTGGAGTGGCGCAACGTCCGATGCTGTAGCTGACACGATTATGGTGTATTCCATAGCACCCCTGTCTTCCAGAGTCTGCACAAGCTGTGCAACCGTTGATTTTTTCTGTCCTATGGCAACGTAAATACATATTACGTCCCCGCCCTTCTGGTTGAGGATAGTATCGATGGCAATAGCGGTCTTGCCTGTCTGTCTGTCTCCGATAATAAGCTCTCTCTGTCCTCTGCCTATAGGTATCATGGAATCTATAGCTTTGATTCCCGTCTGCAAAGGCTGGTTTACTGATTTCCTCTGCAGCACTCCCGGTGCAGGACATTCAATAGGCCTGGTTTCACTCGTCTTAATGATTCCCTTCCCGTCGATAGGCTGCCCAAGTGCGTTTACTACACGTCCTAATATTTCATCACCTACCGGAACCTCTACTACCGTTCCCGTAGGCTTGACTATGTCTCCTTCTTTTATCTCACGGTCGGAGCCCAAAACAACGGCACCTACGTTATCCTCTTCCAGATTCAACGCCATGCCGTAAGTATTTCCCGGGAATTCCAACAGCTCTCCTGCCATACAATTTTCCAGACCGTAAACTCTGGAAATACCGTCACCGACCTGGATAACTGTACCGAAATCAGAAATGTCTAGCTGATTCTTATAGTTTTTTATTTGCTCCTTTATGACTGTACTTATCTCTTCAGGTCTTAAATTCATCTTTTTATTCCCCCGATTCTAAATTATTTGGCTTTCCAATTCATCGAATCGCTTTCTTATGGAAGCGTCTACTATTTTTCCTTCAACAAGGATTTTGATGCCTGCGATAAGCTTTGGATCCAGCTCGTTGGTCAGCCATACATTGCTCTTCATCAGCCTGGAGGTTTCCTTTTCAAGTACTTCGATGCGGTTGTCAGTAAGAGGAATTACAGAATAAACCGTTCCGTAAGAACAGCCTTCTTCTCTTTCCACCAGTTTTTTGTACTCCTTGATTATTCTTTCAAAATGTGTGGTTCTGCCCTTATCCACAAGCACATAGAGAAAGTTTATCAGTTCATCACAGATTTTTCCCTGGAAAATACCTGCGATGACTTTCTTTTTTTCGTTAACGGATATGGCAGGATAATTAATGAAGGCTTTCAAATCAGGCTCACGAACAAATATATCCAGAAGCTCCTCCGCCTCACTAAGAATCACATCCTTTTTGTTTGTTTCCACGGCTGCCTGAAACAAAGCAGCACCATAGGTCAAATCAACAGTTAATTCTGCCATTGGTCACTCCTTGCTTTTCTTATTACCTCGTCTATAATCGTTTCCTGTCCGATATTTTGAATCTCATGTTCCACGATTTTTTCAGCAGCAAGAATCGCCAGCGCTGCTATCTCGTGGCGCATCTCTTCCGTGGCTTTTTCTCTTTCTCGCTCAATGGTTTTCTCTGCTTTAACTATAATTTCTCCGGCCTGCTTACGAGCTTCCTCAACTATCTCGGCAGCCTGAGCATCAGCCTTGACCTTTGCCTGTCTAACAATATCCCTGCCCTCTGCCTCAGCATTTGCAATCCTCTTATTATAATTTTCCATCTTTGCGTCAGCCTTGCGATTAATTGCCTCTGCACTGTCAATGGCATCTCTGACTGCATCCTGCCTGTTCTGCATGAAATTATGGATTTTTTCAAAGAAAAAATGTTTTAAAATCAAATACAGTATCACAATATTTGCCAATACCATAAGTGATGTCCAATTAAGCTCTATTAATCCGGAATAAACTTCCATAGCCTTCTCCCCCTATAGGAACGGATTTGCGAACAGCAAAATAATGGATATTATCAAAGCAAAAATACCTGCTGTCTCGGTCAATGCGACCCCTACAAGCATCAGCTTAAGTAACGTTCCCTGCGCTTCAGGCTGTCTTGCGGTTCCCTCTACGGTTTTACCGGCAGAAAAGCCTATCCCGATACCAACGCCTGCCATAGCAATCATAGCTAATCCTGCGCCTATTGCGGATAATCCCATAATAAAAGCTTCCGGTGTAATTTGTGTCATAATAGTAACCTCCTTATATTATAGCTAATTATGATTTCTTATTTATCAATGCTCTTCGTTTGCATTCATTCCGTTTGCAGTAAAGACCATAGTTAACATAACGAAGATGTAGGCTTGCAGCCCCGGTTCAAACATATCGAAGAAGAAATGGAAAGGCAGCGGTATCCCAATCTGGAAGAAAGGAACTACGCTTCCCAGAGCCGTAGTAACAGCCTTCAGTCCATCATACATCAAGGTCATAAGAATAACCCCCGCTGTAATGTTGCCGAATATTCGACATGCCAGCGTTATAGGGAACATAACATCGCTCATGATGTTCATAGGAAAAATAAATGCATAAGGTTCAGCCAAATGCTTTATATAGCCTTTCGCCGTCTGAGCTTTCACAGCGTTGTAATGTATCATGATGAAACTTACTAAAGCCAGAGGCACGGTGCAGTTCAAATCCGCAGTCACCGGTCTCAGCTCAAAGAGCCCAAGGCAGCTGCCGAATGCAAGATACAAAAACAGGGTCCCCATGTACGGTGCAAATCGTTCCTTCGCTTCACCGCCCATAGTTTCGCCGACCATATTATATACCGTTCCTACGATAAGCTCTCCCACAGCCTGTGCGCCCTTAGGAATACGCTCCATTCTTCTCGTAGCAAAAAAAGCGAAAACAAGTATAAGTATACTTATTATCAAGGAAAACAATACCGTTTCCGTAATAGGAATGTTCCCGATTCTCAGTATTATTCGTGGGCCTAATTCCATAATGTTTTTCCTCCCCTTCAGTCTTTTTCATCCCAGCCATCATCGTCCAGGTCATTCCACTCTCTCGATTCATCGGTTTCGTTCAAAGGATTCTTCCTTGCTCCGGGAAACCTGGATCTGATACCGTATATATAGAATATGGAAATCGGTGTCGTCAGAAATCCCAGACCGCAGGCCAAGCCACACATAAGATTCATCTTTATACAAAAATAAAACACGACACCGTATATTGGCAATCTCAAAAAGTATCCGGCAACAGCAGCTCCCTTACTACCGTTTTCGGCGACCCTCTTCCCCGAAGCTATCATTATCCTAAGGCTCAGCAGAGCCGTAATCGTGCCTAATATGACGCCCAGCCAAAAAAAGGGTTCCAGTTTCAAGAAAGGTAGAGACATCACAATTATTATACACGCAATTACCACGTCGTATTTTATTATTTGATTTCTGAAGTTTTTTAAATCATACATAGTGAAATGCCCGTTTCTTCTGTCAGACTTCTTTTCACTATATTATAACCCTATTTCAAGAAATGTAAAGTTTGAAAAAGTTAAAAAAAAGATAAAAAGTTTTATATACCTTAACACATTATTCGTTATTTGCTCAAATCCTGTATAACGTTGTTGAGCCATTTCTTGCTGAAATAACGTTTTGTCAATATTATCGCCTTTACAAATTCCTCTCCTTTTACTGCCAGCACTGCGAAATATATAGGCCAGTGGAGATACAGAGCCGTTATGAATGCCAAGGGTACACCGATTAGCCAAACCGTTCCCGTTTCCGTAAACATGGCGAATTTCGTATCACCACCGCACCTCAGAGTTCCCGTTATATGAATTCCTCCGTAAAGAGAAACGACAAAGGTCGCACCGTACACCGTAAGTATCTTCTCTGCAAGATCTTCTCCTCTAGGGGTAAAATCAAACAGCATAAGTACAGGGTCTCCGAGAAGAATCAGCGCACCTCCCAAGACTATTCCCAGTCCAATGCCTATAGCAACTATTTTTTTCGACATTTCATATGCTATATCTATCTTTCCCTCTCCCAGCTTCTGGCCGACTAAAATCAAAACCGCATCTCCTATGCTGAATGCAGCCATGGTAAACAGGTTGTTGATGGTATTGCAAGCCTGAATGGCGGCGCCCTCCGTTACTCCAATCCTTGCGAAGGCGGCGATATACATAGATGTGCCTATCCCCCACATGCTCTCATTGATGGTGGTAGGCAGTGAATTTCTCACAATCCTCATTGCTAGTGCTTTCTCAAACCCGAGGAATTCGCTGAACTTCCCTCCTATAGCGTTTTTCCTGCCAAATACTATATATAGTATTAAGGACATTTCAATAAGCCTTGAAATTACAGTGGCAAGGGCTGCTCCCGCAACTCCCAGAGCCGGCGCCCCGAAATTGCCGAAAATGAAAATGTAATTCAATATGGTATTGGCTCCCAGACCTATTGCACTGGCAATGAGAGGCAGCTTCGTCTGCTGTGTCGCCCTAAGTGCTATGGTAAAGGGCTGTGTGATGGCCACAAACAAAAAGCAAGGCGCTCCAATTCTGACATATTGTACCCCCACTTCTATTACTTCCGGGAAACTGGTGAATATACCAATTATATGCTGAGGAATAATCAACGCTGCCAAGAAGAACAGGGTTCCCACGCAGACTGATACTATCAGGGTAAAGCCCTGGGTCTTCCTGATATTCTTCATGTCATTTATGCCAAAAAACTGCGATATGAATGTGGCCGAGCCACTGCAAAATCCATAAAGCAGCATCCAGTATATAAAATATATCTGCACCGATACTCCTACCGCGTTGAGGCTCAATTCTCCCAGACTTCCCACCATGAGATTGTCCACCAGGTTGAGGCTGGATCCTATTAAGCTCTGGGCGGCAATAGGTAGTGCCACCCTCCCCAGAGTTCGCAACAATTTTTTATTGTTTATGTTGTTTAAGTTTTCTCCTTGTGTCATTTAACCTTTGCTTTCTTCTCCGATTTAATCCTTACCTTCTTCTCGTTCATCTGTAACTTCTTTGGCTTTAATGCGTACGTTCCTGTTTCCTGTGTCCGACAACAGCACATAGAGCAGCATTATGGCTATTGCAACCAGCCCAATAGACTCCACCATGAAGCCTCTGCTATAAAGGACCGCCACTACACCCATTATCCCGCTTATACAGTACATAAGCATGACCGCCCGTCTCTGACCGAATCCGGCCTTCATTATCCTGTGATGCAGATGCTCCTTATCCGCTGTCCCTATTGACTGATGCTTCAACATTCTCCTTACTATGGCAAATGCCGTATCGAATATAGGCAGTCCCAGTACTAGCGCCGGTATTACCACTACTACCACCGTGGTGCTTTTCACCGTACCCATTATTGAAAAAGCTGCCATGCTGAACCCAAGTAGCTGTGAGCCCGAATCTCCCATAAATATCTTGGCCGGATGAAAATTGAAAGGGAGAAACCCAAGGGCTGCTCCTGCAATAGTCATCATAGCCAAAGTCGGTATGTACTGACCGTTGATATAAGCCACATACCCTATGCAGAGAGCTGAAATAGCCGCTATTCCCGCAGCCAGCCCGTCAAGTCCGTCAATGAGGTTCACTGCATTGGTAATACCCACAAGCCACAGGATAGTAATTACAAAGCAGGCCACATCTCCGAAGGCCATGTTTCCGGGGCCAAAATAATTAGTGATAAATTCTATCCTTAGGCCTAGGGCATAAACCACCACGGCACACCCTACCTGTCCGCCAAATTTAATCCAAGGCTTCAAGTCCTTCAGGTCATCCACAAGCCCTAGAATGTAAATAAGGGTACAGCCGACCATAGCACTTACTACCCCCTCATTCTTCAAAGCATAGATAGATAGGGCGACCATGATTCCAAGATATATAGCTATGCCCCCAAACCTTGGCATGGGCTTGTTGTGAACTCTTCTTTCGTCCTTAGGTATATCCATAGCGCCGATTTTCGGTGCAAGCCAAATAGCTGCCGGCGTAGTCAAAGCCGCAACTATCGCAGCAACGAAAAAAGGTCCCCATAATTCTAAACTAGTAGCTGTCACGCTTATTCTCCTAACATTACTATTTTGAGCCCTGCTTCACGTAATATCTCAACGGATAACTCGTCGGGATATCCCTGCTTTACAACGATCCTCGTTATCCCTGCATTTATTATCATCTTAGCGCAGATAACACAGGGCTGATGAGTTATGTAGATAGTCGCCCCTTCAATGCTCTGCCCCAAGGTGGCCGCCTGTATAATGGCATTTTGCTCTGCATGCAGAGCTCTACACAGCTCATGCTTTTCTCCCGAAGGTATGCCAAGCTGCTCTCTCAGGCATCCGCCCTTCCTCTCCGCGCAGTGCTCAAGTCCGCGAGGAGCGCCGTTGTATCCGGTAGCTATAATGTGCTTATCATGCACAATTACGGCACCGACATGTCTTCTCAAACAAGTAGAACGCTTAGCTGTTAAAGCCGCCATATCCATAAAATATTCATCCCAACCCGGTCTTCTGTCCATGCTTTTCTCCTTCTAAACTTCAACTATTAGTAATACACTTCCGCTAAATACAATCCGTAAGGCGGAGCAGTATGTCCTGCCCGGCTCCTGTCTTTGGTTTCAATTATTTCCTTCATCGAAACAGCCGTTATCCTGCCAAGCCCTATGTCTACCAATGTTCCGGTTATAATTCTCACCATATTGTACAAGAATCCATCGCCACTGATGTGAAGCTCTACAAAACCGTCCTCTTCCATAACTTCAAGGGAAAATATGGTTCTCACTGTAGATTCCCGCTGGCTACTGCCCGATGCTTCAAAAGATTTAAAATCATGGATTCCCACAAGCTCCTTGGCCGCTTCTCTCATAGCCTCTACATTCAAGGGCTCCGTAACTTGGTACACGTAATTTCTTTTAAAGATATCTACGTCTTGCAGATTTCGTATCTTGTAAATATACTTCTTTCCCTTGGCATCAAATCTTGCGTGAAAGTCTAGAGGCTTTTCCTCTGCCTTCAGTATTCTTATGGGCGTTAAGGCGAAACTTCCCTTTTCACATGCCGCTAGACTGTTGTTGGCAACAAGGGCTAGCTTTTCAACAGGAATATTTATGTCTGCCGTAAAGGACGCTCTCTGCCCGTAGGCATGAACTCCCCCATCGGTTCTGCTTGTCCCGTTCAAAAGTATCTGCCTGCAAAGGAGCCTGCCCAGTACCCTTTCCAAGTGCCCCTGGACGGTTATTTCATCAGGCTGTCTCTGCCATCCGTGAAAATTCGTGCCGTCATATTCTATTGTCAGCAAAATATTTTTCATCATCTTCGTTACATTATATATTATTTTCCCTTAAATGCACAGTAAAATCGGATAAATGATGAATATATAGACTATTCCCCATCCGCAAATATGCGGGCCCAGAGGTCTAGCATCGTCCTTCTTGTACTTTCCGCGTGCAAGCCCTATAGCAGCCGCTATACCACTTGTTAGAGAGGCCCCTACGAGAACCACCACCGTCCCTTTTATTCCCAAAACCAGCCCCAGGGATGCGAAAAGCTTTATATCGCCAAAGCCCATGACCTCTTTTTTAAAAGCCACACCTCCCAAGATTCCTACCATCATCATCACCCCGCCACCAATAACAGCGCCCACTAGAGGCTGCCATATTGAGGTCTGATAGGGTATGAAGCCTATGGCTGACAGGGCCAGCATTATGACAAACTGGTCCGGAATTATCATGTATTTCAAGTCCGCAAGACCTATTATGAGCATGGCCCAACAGGCAAACAGTCCGGCAGCAGCAAATTGTATATCAAAAAATGAAAGCCTTATGAGCAGACAAGTAAAACCCGCCGCATATATCCACCTCCAGGGAAAGCCTTTAATGCGTTGGACGTAGGGGTCTGTCAGCTCCTGAGGGGGCTTCTGTCCATAGTCACATAGCCAGGAGGCCGGTATTTTATTGAATATGTATATAACTCCGAACCCTGCAAGCAATCCAAACACCACGCTTGCCGCAGTTTTTATAACTATAGATATTATCATAAAATCCCTCCAATACTTCCTTTATTCTACCAAGTTCTCTTTTTTACTACAATGATATTTTAGGGTTTTTGTCGTATTATGTAGAAATATGTAAGATAAATCTTATAGAAATAGGTTTACATCAAGGTTATCATGTACATATACAAATACACCTAGCACACAAGCATATGACAAAGGAGGCAAAATGAATAACGAAAGAAACAACAGACAAGGCAAGACTCTTGACAGGGTACTTATTATCGGCAGTAACCATTATGATTATGATATTATTAAATCGTTTTTAGACGATATTGATGTAATATGTGAAAATGCAGCCAATGGGGCTGAAGCAGCCTCATTATGCTGTTCAGCAGACCCTGATTATTATTCTCTGATTTTAACAGATATAAACCTGCTCCATGATGACTGCTCACAAATTGTAAATTCTTTAAGAAACGCAGGAATCAATTCCCCGGTGGAGCCACTTGCTCCCTTCAATAAATTCTGTGTAAATATGGAGCCCTATGAATTTTATTTTTATATTGCTCCCTGGATTAAAAACGCCATGGAACTCACAAAAAATCTGGAAAAAGCTATAATTGAAAACGGCATTGTTCCTACCATGGATCCTAAAATTTGCAATGCCTTTCTCGGTGTCTACAACATGGGCGGCAATGTGGATATTTTCATAAAGCATTTCAATAATTTCAAAGACAACAACAGGGATTTGGTGTCACGGCTGGGTAGATTAATTGAAGACAAGGAGTATTCCCAGGCAATGAATATATGTCTTCACTCCAAGGAGATGGCCGGAATGCTGGCTCTGACCGGCATCCATAGATACATAGTTGATTTAGAAGCTCTCCTGGTTAATCCTTCTGATGGCCAAAGTCCAACATCCATTATCTCCGCCATAGGCAAAGAGCTTGAAGGAATATGCCAAATACAATTTTAATGCAATGATTTTTTAAACTTAAAGGGCCCTGCGTCTTGAAAGGTTCAATTTACCATTATATAATGAAAGGTAATCTACAGCATAATAATCAGTGTACATAATTTAGGAGGTACTTACTAAATGGACAGCAAGTCTTATATTGATGGTTATATCCAGCGTGCAGAAAAGGCGCAGCAGGCTTTTGAAAAGATGTCACAGGAACAGGTTGATTCTGCAGTAAGAACAGTGGGCAAGGTGGTATACGACAACGCCGAATTCCTGGCTGAAATTGCAGTTGAAGAAACGGGAATGGGCAACGTTGCCGATAAGATTGCCAAAAACAAACAGAAGTCTAAAATAGTGTGGAACAATCTGAAAGGGAAGAAATCAAGAGGTATTCTCGACACAGATGAAGAGACGGGAATCACTCGCGTTGCAAAACCGATAGGCGTGGTTGCCGCCATTACTCCATGCACCAACCCTATCGTTACACCTATGAGCAACTCCATGTTTGCTCTCAAGTGCGGCAATGCTATTATCATCACACCTCATCACAAATCGGTAAAGTGCAGCACCAAAACCGTGGAGATGATAAATGCAGAGCTGACGAAGCTGGGTATGCCTGAAAATTTAATTCAGATAATCGATGAACATTCAAGAGAGAATACCAAAAATCTCATTTCATCTGCTGACGTAGTAGTCGCAACTGGGGGAGCAGGCATGGTAAATGCAGCATACAGCTCTGGCAGACCGGCTCTGGGAGTAGGCGCAGGCAATGTTCAGTGCATAATAGATGAGGATTACGATTACAGGGAGGCTGTTCCTAAAATTATTACAGGCAGAACCTTTGACAACGGCATCATCTGTTCGGGAGAGCAGTCGGTGATATGCCCTGATAAGAATTTTGAAGCCATACTGGATGAATTCAAATCAAAGGGCGGATATATAGTTAAGGATAAAGCTGAGCTTGAAGCTATCAGAGGCGCACTTTTTCAAGACGGCAAGCCAAATAGACACTCTGTGGGGCAGTCATGTCAGAAGGTGGCTGAGCTGGCAGGCGTTGATATACCTGAGGACACCAAGATAATCGTAGCTGTAGCAGATGGCACCGGCCTCACCGATCTTCTCGGTGGTGAGAAAATGGCTCCTGTTATTGCCGCCTACAAATACTCAAGTCTGGAGGAAGGTGTGAATATCGCCCGCGAAAACCTTGAGAAGGACGGCAAGGGTCACAGCGTTTCATTCCATTCCGATTCAGAAGAACGTATAGAGTACGTGGGCAACGAGCTCTGCGTTTCGAGATTCGTCATAAATCAAGTTTCCGCAAGCAGTGCAGGCGGAAGCTTCTGGAACGGGCTGGCTCCTACTAACACCTTAGGCTGCGGTTCGTGGGGACACAACAGTATTTCCGAAAACCTTGACTACAAGCATCTTATGAACATATCTAGGATAGCCAGATATATGCCTGAAAACCATGTCCCTACCGACGAAGAGCTTTGGGGATAACGATGCGCCGTATCAAAATAAATATCAACTAAAAAGCCGGGAATTGTCTGAACGCATTAAACGCTCAAGCCTTCCCCGGCTTTTTATATAGGGCTTATCAATCGTTGTCGTGACTGTGTATACCGCCAAATTCTATATCCACATCGCCTGTATCAACGCTTATGTTGATAACGTTAGGACCTGCTCCACTGACATAGTGCTTGTCAAAAGCCTCATAGTCTCTTTCATTGATGGAAATCTCTCCTAATGACACATCAGCCGTTAGTGTATACTGATCCTCTGTAAAAGGCATTCTGATTTGGACATCTCCCAGGTCGGCGTCCAATGTCAGCTTTGATACGGAAGCGTTATATACTTCAATATCTCCTAAATCGGCTTTAATATTAATGCTGCCTACAGTAACTCCAGTAATAGTCACATCTCCCAACTCCATGGTTCCTCCTATACTGTTAAGTACAGTTCCTTCAGGAACGTATATCCACACCATCGGTATGTCATTATCCGTGAAGCCAAAGTCAAGAACACCACCATTATCTAAGTAATCCGAATCCACCCTCAATATCCCACCTTCCACTGCAAGCTGCGGCGTACAGCTTCCAGGATTATAGCTTATGTATGTCTGTTCCGCACCTGTAACGATATTGACATCCATAGTTCCCGAAACTTCTATAGAATTAAATGCTTCTGCTTCCTCTAAATACATGGTTGTCATATTTGAGGTATCCCTATACTCCCACCAGCTGTATTCACTGGCAAGCCTGTTGGCATCCTTAATCCCTCCCATTGCATATCCGGCAACGGTCAAAATTATTCCTGCGCCCAATATGATAACGCATATTATGAAAAATCTTTTCAATCCTTTATTCATCCTTCTTCTCCTCCTCTCCAGCTTTGGAATCAGATGATTGCGTCTCAAAGGCCTTCTTGGCGTCCTCAGGTCCTTCCTTATACTTCCAATTATCGTCTGCACCTGCAGTGCTTGGGTAATCAGATGATTCAACATAGCCTCTCTTTTCGACACTCTTTCTTTCGTTGCGTCTCCTAATAGCTCTGACTAAAGCTTTCACCAAGGCTCTTATTCCCATTACTACAGCTACGCCTATTGCTGCCATTACTGCCAGACCTGCAAGGCCGATACCTATAAACATGATTGCTGAGGAAAGGGCAACGGGTATTGACATAATCCCCACAACTACACAGGCACCTGCACCTACTAAGCAGCCTATTATAGCTCCGAAGATGCCTAGAATAATGCCTATTGCTGCCGCCGCACCACCTATTACCAGTATCAGTAGTCCAAAGGCCACCGGGATGGATACAGGCGCCGAAACTATACCTATTATTACCCACCAGATTGCAGACAAGCCCTTCTTTGTAGCCGGGCCCTCGTCAGTGTCAAGCATTTTCACTGCATACTCCGATTTAATCTGTCCAGCTATTTTCTTAGGATTGCCCCATCCCTCTATTATCTCCTGTTCTTTTCCAGGGCCTGCTTCGTCAAGATATTCTTCATAGTAGTATATGGCTGCTTCAGCTTCTTCCTTAGGCAGCTTCCCAAGCTCGGCTCGTAATTTTTCAATGAATTCCTTCCTATTCAACTTCTTCACCTCCGTCTAAAAACATGTCAATGGCTATCTTGTAATCCTTCCACTGTGTTTTGTATTCTTCCAACTGCTCTTTTCCGTTCTCTGTAATGGAATAGTATCTCCTGTTTCTTCCCTGAAACGGTTCATCGTATGTCCTGCACAGATTTTCCTTCTGAAGTCTTCTCAAAACCGGATACAATGTGGATTCGGAAACTATTATTGCCTTCTTGAATGACTGGGTTATTTCATAGCCATATGTGTCGCCTTTGCTTAATATAGCAAGGGCACATGCATCCAATAGACTTGATTCGATTTTAAATGCCATAGGTCCCTCCTTGTCGTTAAATAATATTGTTCTATGGTCAATACTATACATCATATAATATTATGTGTCAACACAATATTATAAAATTTTTTCAAAAAAAATGACACCCTTAAAATATCATGGGTGTCAGCCGTTCCGGCACTCAATCAGAGTCCGCTTCATTTCGTCTATATCCGTTATGCCGTTTACTTCTCTCCTGAGAACCGCAGCCCCGTGAAGGCCCTTTATATACCATCCCACATGCTTCCTTATTTCGCAAACGGCTACATGAGCACCTTTATCCTTTGTGACAAGGTCAAGATGCTTCAGCAGCATATCAATCTTCTCGTCGGATGTGGGTGGCGGTGGCGGTTCCTCTCCCCTCCACAATGCAGCTGCTTCTCTGAATATCCAAGGGTTCCCCAAAGCTCCCCTGGCTATCATAACGCCATCGCATCCAGTCTGCTCCATTATATGAATGGCATCTGTGCCACAGCGAACATCTCCATTTCCTATTACGGGAATTCCTAGGGATTTCTTCACGTCGGCTATTACCTGCCAGTCAGCCTTTCCCTCGTAAAACTGTTCCCTGGTTCTTCCGTGTACCGTGACCGCCGCCGCGCCGGCAGATTCCAGAGCTCTGGCCGTCTCCACAGCCGTATTTTCTCCGCGTACAAAGCCCATTCTTATCTTCGCCGTTACAGGCTTTCCCGCCTCCTTGACCATTACCTTTACAACATCGTACAATCTATCAAGATTCTTGAGAAGTGCGGAGCCTTCGCCGTTTCTCACAATTTTAGGTACGGGACAGCCTACGTTAAGGTCCAGCAAAAGGTTCCCGTCATCTCTAAGGGTCTTGGCTGCAAAGGCCATTATCTCAGGGGCACTGCCGAAGAGCTGGTATCCTATGCGCCCTTCCTCAAAGCTCTCGTACTCAAGGAGCTTGCGACTTTTTTTGTCGCCGTACCACAGACCCTTGCCACTGACCATTTCCGTATACGCAAAAGAAGCCCCCTGCTGTATGCATAGGCTTCTCATCGATTTATCGGTAATTCCTGCCATAGGGGCTAGGACAAAGGGATTGTCAAAAAAAACCTCCCCTATTTTAAGGGCTGGCTTATTTGTTTTAACAGCATTCCCCTCCATAATCTTCCTCTTCCTTTTCAGCGCTTATTTTCGGTTCGCTCTTTTTTGATTTCCTGTTCTTTTCGTAAATTATTTCCAGGCCCTCCAGGGTCAACATTTTGTCAACGTGGTCTATGCAGTCTATGCCGGAATCAATAAGGGTGGCAAGACCTCCCGTGGCTATGACCTTAGGCTCCTTATCGCTTTGGCTGTACTCCATAAGCTCTTTTTTCATTTTTCCCACTATATAGTCAACCACTCCCATATGTCCATAAACCAGTCCCGACTGCATACTGTTTATGGTATTCCTGCATATAACATGACCGGGGTCCTCAAGTTCTACCTTTGGAAGTTTGGCTGTTTTCTCAAAAAGAGCTTCTGATGATATTTTCAGACCCGGAGCTATGGTACCCCCAATATATTCTGCCTTTTCAGATACTGCGCAGAAAGTGGTAGCCGTTCCAAAATCTATGATAATAAGAGATCCTCCATACTTGGCATGGGCAGCAACTGCATTCACTATTCTGTCAGAACCCACCTGCTTGGGATTATCGTACTTGACCACAAGACCCGTCTTTATTCCCGGGCCTATTACTATAGCCTTCTTGTTAAAATATTTCTGTGAAAGATGCTGAAGGGTATACAAAACCGACGGTACTACCGTTGAGATTATTACATCTTTTACATCCTCTGGTTTAAGCCCCTCATATCTAAACAGCTGTCCCACGATCATTCCGTACTCGTCGGCACTCTTATTATTATCCGTTTCCAGTCTCCAATTTGTAACCATCTTGCCTTCTTCAAAAACGCCTAATACAATATTGGTATTTCCTACATCAAATGCCAGTAGCATATTTCTCTCCTTAACGTATGGTTTTATAATTAAAAATAAAGGCGGTTAAAACCGCCCTTATTATACCACAATTATATAAATATCCAAAATACTTTCTTACTTAAGGACTACAAGCACATCTCCTGCGCTTACTGATGAACCCTTAGCTGCAGGTATTGATTCTACTGTTCCGGCTACAGGTGCCGCAATTTCGTTCTCCATCTTCATAGCTTCCAGGATAACAAGAACGTCTCCTGCGTTTACAGCCTGCCCTACGCTTACCTTGACATCAAGTATTGTTCCAGGCATCGGAGAAGCTACTGTTCCCGCTCCGCCTGCAGGAGCTGCTGCTGGTGCAGGAGCTGCCGCTGGTGCAGGAGCTGCTGCTGGTGCAGGGGCCGCTGCTGGTGCAGGAGCTGCTACTGATGCTGCACTTCCACCGGCTTCTTCTACTTCAACTGCATATACTGTGCCGTTAACGGTAATGTTATATTTTTTCATTTTGTATTTTCCTTTCAATAATATATTTTTGACCGTATATCCTAAAACTTTCTGCTTTCAATACAATCTTCCCTAGCTGCATTGGACCAAGGGGTAACCTGTCCGGAAACCCTGCTAATTTTTCTTACAATCAGATTTCCTGCTCCTCCTGCTCCCTGATAAGCAGCTACTGCCGCTGTAATCACTGCTATAAGACTGTCATCGGAGGCTGCCTGAACGGGTGCTGCTACCGAGGGCGCAGCAGCGGCACTTGTCTCTTTTGACGCCTTATCTCCCTTCCTGCCTGTATTGAGTACTCTTCCCATAACGCCTACAAATCCCCATAGGAGCAAGAGTACAATAAACGTAATACCCATACCCATGAGCATAGTTATGCAACCACCTATGAGCTTGTCGCCCATGCTGAGGGAGTGCATAGTCTCGGGATTCGAGAATAATTCCATTAAACTCATAATGCCACCTCCTAAAGCGGAATATTACCGTGCTTCTTAGCAGGTAATGATTCTCTCTTAGTGCTGAGCATATCCAGTGCGCTGATAACTCTCTGTCTCGTAGTCGCCGGCTCGATAACATCATCTACATAGCCGAGTTCAGCGGCCTGATAAGGAGTATTGAACTTTTCTTCGTATTCTGCAACCCTTTCAGCTCTAACCTTTTCAGGGTCATCAGCTTCCTTTATTTCCTTCTTTACGGAAGAAATAATGTTAACAGCTCCCTCTGCTCCCATTACGGCAATCTGAGCGGAAGGCCATGCCATTACCATATCAGCACCAAGTTCCTTGTTGCACATACCGATATATGCACCACCGTAAGCTTTTCTAAGTATCACTGTAATCTTAGGCACTGTGGCCTCACAGTATGCATAAAGCATCTTAGCGCCATGTCTGATTATGCCGCCGTATTCCTGACCTGTCCCAGGCAAGAACCCAGGTACGTCTTCAATAGTAAGAAGAGGAATGTTAAAAGCATCGCATCTTCTAATAAACCTTGCGGCTTTATCGGAAGCATCGATATCCAGACATCCTGCTCCGAACTTCGGCTGGTTGGCGATAACGCCGACCGTTGCTCCGTCCAGTCTGATAAAGCAGGTAACCATGTTCTTGGCATACATTGGCATAACATCAAATATCTTGCCGTCATCTGCAATCTTGGTGATGACGTCATATATATCATATGCTTTGTTAGGATTATCAGGAATGATATCGTTAAATTCAGGTATCATCCTGTTGACATCGTCATTGCAGGCATAAACAGGCGCTGTTTCCATATTGTTTGAAGGCATGTAGCTCAGAAGCTCTCTTACCATCAAAAGCGTCTCTTCGTCATTTTTGCCCATGAAATGCGCAACTCCGCTTATTGTATTGTGAGTAGTAGCCCCGCCAAGACTTTCGGATGTAACCACTTCACCTGTTACTGTCTTGATTACGTTAGGCCCTGTAATGAACATCTGACTTGTTTTATCTACCATGAAAACAAAGTCTGTAATTGCAGGCGAGTATACTGCCCCTCCTGCACAAGGTCCCATGATTACCGAAATCTGCGGGATAACTCCCGATGAAATAGTATTGTTGTGGAATATTTTGCCGAAGCCTGAAAGAGGCGCAACGCCTTCTTCAACTCTGGCACCGCCTGAATCCTGAAGTCCCACGATAGGAGCTCCCATTTTAAGAGCCATCCCCTGAACCTTTATGATTTTCTCTGCGTGATATTCTCCCAGCGAGCCTCCGCTAACTGTAAAGTCCTGTGCAAACGCAAATACAAGTCTGCCGTCAATTTGCCCATAGCCTGTTACTACGCCATCGCCGGGCAGTTCTTTTTCATTCATGCCGAAGTTCTGACATCTGTGTTTAACGAAAACATCGATTTCCACAAAGCTATCTTCATCAAAAAGAATATCAAGCCTTTCTCTTGCCGTAAGCTTTCCCTTGGCATGCTGTGCTTCAATTCTTTTTTCGCCTCCGCCTTGTGCGAATTTTTCTTTTTTGCTGCGGAGTTCTTCAAGCTTATTCATTTATGCTTCCTCCTTAAAGTATTTTGGATGGTTTGTTAGATATATAGGTATATAACATACCTCTCTCACTATACAGTAACCACCCCTGATTTGCAACTGATTTTTGGTTGTATACATTATTCAATAAACGAAAAAAAGAGCCTGAAAGAGGCTCCTTTTCCTCCCTTTTTATTCAATCCCTTATATATAGGTTAGAATTTGCCAAATTCTTTGTGAAGAGGATACTTATCGGTAAGCTCCTTGACAATAGCTCGCGCCTTATCCTTAGCTGACGCATCTTCAGGATTGTCTATTACCAGAGCAATAGCGTCTACCGTTCTGGCAACATCCTCCTCCTTAAAGCCTCTGCTTGTCATGGCAGGAGTTCCAAGCCTCAGACCGCTTGTTACGAAAGGCTTCTCAGGGTCGTTAGGAATGGCGTTTTTGTTGGTTGTAATATTAGCATCATCGAGAAGGTTTTCTGCCAGCTTGCCTGTGATGTGCTTGTTAAGTAATTTTACGAGAACCAGATGATTGTCCGTTCCTGCTGATACTAGCTCGAAGTCCTTTGCAAGAAGCGCCTTTGCAAGAGACTGCGCATTGTCGATAACCTGCTGCTGATAAACCTTGAATTCAGGCTCCATAGCTTCCTTGAAGCAAACAGCCTTGGCAGCAATCACATGCATGAGAGGACCGCCCTGAGTTCCTGGGAATATAGCTGAATTAATAGCCTTCTTATATTCTTCCTTACAGAGAATCAGTCCGCCCCTCGGACCTCTAAGGGTCTTATGCGTAGTGCTGGTAACGATGTCTGCATAGTCCATTGGATTTGGGTGGAGGCCTGCCGCAACAAGTCCTGCAACGTGAGCCATATCCACCATAAGGATAGCTCCCACTTCGTCTGCGATTTCCTTGAATTTGTCTGATTCGATAGTTCTAGGATATGCGGAAGCCCCCGCAACGATAAGCTTAGGCTTATGCTTGTGAGCCAGCTCCCTTACGTTGCCAAAGTCTATTTTCTCTGTCTCCTGATTCAATCCGTATGAAACGAAGTTATATGATTTACCGGAAATGTTTACAGGGGATCCGTGTGAAAGATGCCCGCCGTTTGAAAGATCCATGCCCAAAACCGTATCACCATAATTCAGGACTGCCTGATAAACAGCTGTATTGGCATTAGCTCCGGAATGTGCCTGCACATTAGCATGGTCGGCGCCGAATATCTTCTTCGCACGTTCAATTGCCAAAGTTTCCACTTCATCCACGAATTCACAGCCTCCGTAGTATCTCTTGCCTGGATATCCTTCTGCGTATTTGTTGGTCAAAGCGCTACCCATAGCTTCCATTATCTCGTAATTAACAAAGTTTTCGGATGCTATCATTTCGATTTTAGTTTCCTGGCGATTGATTTCCCTTTTCATTGATGCGGCAATTTCGGGATCTGCTTTTTCCAGATAGTTAAAATACATTTTTTTCTCCTTTATCACACATTAATTATTTATTTTAAATGCTCCTGCACTTAATTTACCGCTCTTTCAAGTCTCTTCAGAGCAAGCGCCATAGTAAGTCCCGGTATGACTCTGTTTCCTGTAATTTCAACACCCAGCATCTCGTTGATTTTCTTGAGCCTGTACTGAACGGTATTGGCGTGGATACCCATTATTTCAGAGGTCTTGACGCTGTTCATGCCTGCATCAAGAACGAAGGTCTCCAGAGTTTCCAAAAGCTGCTTTCCCTTGCTTTCCCCGGCCTCCTTGAAGGGTTCAAGAAGCTCCGTATAATTTTTCTTTACGAATCCTCCCTGTATCTGTATGTTGATACAGTTGCTCACCAAAGTAAGCTCGTATTTTGTAAAGACACGTTTGTAAGGGAATACGTTCTGCACTACGGCCCAGCTTTCGCTTATGAGCCTGTATCCGTCCCCTGCTCCCTCTATGCCATTTAAGCCCGTAACGTGAAAAATCCTTGCGCTCTTGTTTATCTTCAGCTTGTTAAAAAGCTGAACACAGCTGCTCTTTGCGCTGACCTCCTGGTCATCCTCTCCACGGGTCAATATCATTCCGTAGGTTTCGTCTCCCTCTGTTATTTTCATTATATTCAGGTTTTCTTCATCCTCAAACTGGGTGAATACCTTGCTCTCGGTCTCGGCGTTGATTCCCTTGGAAAAGAAAACGCACTGTATCTTCTCCGCCTCTATCTTCGCCTCATCCTTCAAGGTATAGGCAAGACTCTTGTTTCCCCGCATGAGAGCCTTGATAAACTCAGCCTTGGCGTCTCTTTCAGGCGTATACTTCCACATGCCCATAGCAAGCTCGATTATTTCAGCCAGCTTAGTTATTTCTCCTGCTGTATAGGAATCTTCATTGTCAACTATGAACATATAGTACTTATCGCTCTGGATGCTAACCGGTCCCCAATATGTGAGAACGCCGTTGACGTCAATCATGGTGTATGCTTTGGTGTTGTTCTCTACGTTTCTTTCCTTCCCCAGCTTAATGGCATCTTCAATGGTCGCCTTGTATCTTGTCTCTACCGTGAGAATAGGATTGAAGTCCTCGCTCATGAGTATCATCTGAAAATCGTTGTTTATGGCGGCCTCCCTCAATGCCGATTGGAAGTTGCCGTGCTTTTCGAAATTGAGAAGGTGAAATACTGTATTGCTAATAAGGCTGTTTCTAAAATTATCTCCGTAGAGAACTATATCCATAATCTCCGTTATAGCCTGAGAAGGCTCTGCGTCCCAAGGCATAACAATAAGCGGGAGCCTTTCCGTCTCAGCCATCTCTGCAACTGCAGGCACAAGCTTTTTCACGGCCTTGCCTACATAATACACTATCAAAGCAGCGCATCCGCGTTTTGCTGCATCATGAACCATCTTTGACTGGGCTTCAACGTTATCTCTCGCGCCTAGAAATCCCGTCATAAGCATATGAGTCTTATTGCCCTTATAAAACTGAATATCAGTGACGGAGGATACATCCAGTACAGAAATGTTCTTTACATCGTTTGTCAGATACTTTTTCCCCGCTGCAATTTCTGCATTCTTAAATGCTTCCAATTCCAGGCAATCCGCAACTGTGACCTTCATTACTTGTCACCCTTTCCTTCATCCTTTTCAGCATCTTCTTCACTGAGACTTTCTTCTTCAAAGCCTTCTTCATCTGAACTGTCTTCGTCGTCCTTTAGATAATCAGTATCATAGACAGCCAGCTCTTCTTCACTAGGGATATCATCATCGTATTCGTCAAAATCATCCATGTTAT
Organism: Clostridiales bacterium; assembly: GCA_012513435.1. Classification (GTDB taxonomy): domain Bacteria; phylum Bacillota; class Clostridia; order Peptostreptococcales; family Anaerovoracaceae; genus Lentihominibacter. Next base: position 82,674 of record JAAZCE010000019.1, on the reverse strand, counting down.
CAAGGTCGATATCCTCCACAGGGGGCTTTTCTTTTACCGGCTCTGCTGTCTTCGTCACGTCATTGTAGGTCATCACTTTAGGCTTGAACTTGGCATTCTTGCCCTGTTCTTCTATAGCCCTGGCGGCTTCTTCAAGCCTTTTTCTTTCAAGAGCCGCCTCTCGCTTTCTTATCTTAGTTGCTTCTGCGGCCTCGGCCTTATCCTTTTCCCGCTTCTCTTCCATCTGGACCCTCAGCTCATCAGCTAGCTCCTCAGGTGTAGTCTGCCCGCTGTAAAGTCTCTCAAACTGATCGTTGTCAAGAGTCTCTACTGCAAGCAAACCCTCTGCAACGGTTTTGAGCTGTTCTATATTTTCCGAAAGGATACGGGTGGCCGTATCGTAGGCTTCCTCTATCAATGCCTTAACTTCTTCGTCTATTTCCGATGCGGTCTCTTCCGAATAATTCTTTCTCGTGGAGAAATCCTTGCCCAGGAATACTTCATCGGAGGAACTGTAGTTTACAGGACCCAGTTTCTTGCTGAAGCCGTACTTGGTAACCATTTCCTTGGCAATATCCGTTGCGCGCATAATATCGTTACTGGCTCCCGTGCTTATATCATCAAGGGTCAGCTGCTCTGCAACCCTGCCTCCCAGCAGATGTATTATCTGCTCTCTCATAGTTTCCTTAGTTCCGTAATATTTATCTTCCTTAGGCAGTATCATGGTGAATCCTCCGGCTCTGCCTCTAGGAATAATCGTTATCTGATGAACAGGGTCTGTCTTAGGCAACACGTGAGCCACCACGGCATGTCCAGCCTCATGGTAGGCCGTCAGCTTTCTTTCCTCTTCGCTTATTACGCGGCTCTTCTTCTCAGGGCCTGCAATTACCTTGGTAATCGCCTCTTCCACTTCCTCCATCCTTATCTTAAGTCCGTTTCTTCTGGCAGCCAAAAGTGCCGCCTCATTAAGCATATTTTCAATATCGGCAGGAGTGAATCCCGGAGTTCTTCTTGCGAGAACCTTAGGGTTCACAGTCTTGTCGAGAGGCTTGTTCCTGGAATGTATTCTAAAAATTTCCTCTCTGCCTATTATGTCAGGAATTCCTATTACTATCTGTCTGTCAAACCTTCCCGGTCTAAGGAGTGCTGGGTCAAGCACGTCAGGCCTGTTGGTGGCTGCTAGGATTATTATCCCTGCATTGTCTGCGAATCCATCCATCTCAACTAGAAGCTGATTCAAGGTCTGCTCTCTTTCATCATGGCCGCCGCCAAGGCCTGCGCCTCTTTTACGTCCAACAGCATCTATTTCGTCTATGAAGACTATGCAAGGAGCGTTCTTCTTAGCCTGCTCAAACAGGTCTCTAACTCTGGACGCACCTACACCTACGAACATCTCAACAAAATCCGAGCCGCTTATTGTAAAGAAAGGCACTCCCGCTTCTCCCGCTGTAGCCTTGGAAATGTAGGTCTTACCTGTTCCCGGAGGCCCTACAAGCAAAATCCCCTTAGGGATTCTGGCTCCTAAGCTATTGTATTTGACAGGATGCCTCAAAAAATCAACTATCTCTTCAAGCTCCTCTTTTTCCTCCTTAAGACCGGCAACATCTCTGAATGTTATCTTCCTCAGGTCACTATCCTTCTGCAGCTTGGCCTTGCTCTTGCCAAATGACATGGCCTTACCACCTCCGCCGCTTTGATTCATAATGAATATAAAGAAGAATACCATTATGCCTATCATGAGGAAGGTAGGAAGCAGTGATAAGAAGATGGATTCCTTCTTAGGTTCATCGCTTTCAAGTTTCAGCGTTCCGTCCTCAACCTGAGGCATGATATATCTATCATATATGAAGCTCAAATCCACAGCTCCATTAACATATGCGTATACGGTTTCTCCCGAGTTCAGCTTGGCTGTGAGCTTAGTATCCGTAACATTTATGCTCTCTACCTCATCCTGCTTAAGGTGTTTTACCACTGTGGAAGTTTTCACTTCCTTCTCCTCTGAGGGAGAGTCACTGTTGTATACCCACACCATAGCCAGAACGATTACGAATATAGCTACATAGATTCCAATATTTTTTGTTACTTTCTTCAATGCTTATCCTCCCAGTAATCATCTATACCTAAAGTTTTTTGTTGTTCTATAACAAATTTTGCACTACATTTTAGCATAATACATAATTTTTTTCAATAGTTGAAGCGCGTTTTTAATGTTTTGAGACATATTTTTCACCTTCCTATCTGAATTTCACCTGTTTATGTGTTACTTCCATGTGATATCCGTGAGGAAACTCAACTATCTTCGGCTCCCTTGACATCTCTATGACCTTATCGGCAGCCCTTAGCCTTTCTTCGGTTACGTCCTGAGTAAGTCCTATCTGCCCCAATGCCTTTAGTATCACCCTGTGCCTTACGGCTTTATGCAGAGCGTTCAGACCTTCTCTGTCAAGCACCACGGTTTTTCCCGCTTCCGACCTGAATTTCGCCTGGGTTTTCAACTCCTTGTAAGCCACTTCCACCTGCTGCCAAATGTAATCCTTATCCTCTCTGGCTATCTTGCCCAATCTATTCAAGGTGTCCTTAATGTTTTCGTTAAATTCTCTTTCCATGTAGGGGAGAAGCTCCAGTCTTATTTTGTTTCTCGTATAAAGAGTCTCCTGGTTTGTATGGTCTGTTACAGGCTTCAGCCTGTTTTTTTCGCAGTATGCTTCTATTTTATCTCTGCTTACATCCAGCAAGGGTCTTATTACCGTGAACTCTCGCTCCTGCCTGCTGTATGCGATTCCTGCTAGGCCGTCGGTTCCAGTTCCTCTAAGCAGTCGAAAGAGGATAGTCTCTGCCTGGTCATCGGCGTTCTGAGCGACAGCAATCTTCACCTGGGTGCCTTCAGCCCTTTCCTCGGTTGTAAATTCCTTCTCTGCCTGACAAGCCTCGCTGTAAAAGGCATCGTATCTGGCCTTCCGACCTGCCTCCTCGCTGGTCATTCCTTCTTCTGTGGCCAGCCTGTTGCAATCCATCACGAAGCTGTGACACTTAAGGCCTTTAGCTTTGCATAGGTCTTCCACATACTGCTGGTCCCTTTCCGCGGCCCCCGGCCTGAACTTGTGATTCACATGAACTGGATGTATGGTGAGCCCCAGCTCTTCCTTAAGCTCAAGAAGCACATTAAAAAGACACACTGAATCAGGCCCTCCTGAAAGGCCTATTACAATGTGTTGGTTTTTAGAAATTAGACTATGTTTTTCAATAGTATTTTTTACTGTTTTTAATACCATAGGTGTATTATACCACGACCGGCCTTTGAAATACAATGGAAGGGTTTTTCCACATTCCCAAACAGCCTACTCTATTTTAGCCGCCAACACCGTCAAGTCATCCCGTTCTCTTCCTATATAGCTGTCTGCCGCCCGGTTTAATATTAAATCACACATGGTCTGGGGGCTTTCGGAGCGAATATTCACTGCCGTATCCTTTATTTCTTCCAGGAATCCTCTCCTGTCACCACCGTCGCTTATTCCATCGGACATCATTATTATCCAGTCTCCCTTTCGCAGGGTGGCCTCCACATAATTGACCTTAAGTCCGTTGACTATACCAAGAGGAACCGCCGACAGCTTCACTTCCTCCACGTTGTTCTTTCGCCTGAGGAGGGTAGGCGCCGCACCTATTTTATAAAACTTTGTCCTTCCACTGTGCTTATTTACTAAGATAAGGTCCACCGTGGCAAAGGAATCCTCCCCGTCCTTCATAAGCATTATAGTGTTTATCATCTTCAATGTCATATCCACGGAAACTCCCAGTCTAAGAAAGGCAAGGATAGTCCTGGTGACCATAAGACTTTCGGTTGCGGCCTTCTTTCCCTTGCCCATTCCGTCACTGATAATCATGGCTATCCGGCCGTTGCCTATATCCTGCCAGCCGCAGTGGTCTCCGTTTATGGTCCCCTTGGCAGCACACTGTGAAACTCCGATGCCTACGGAATACTTCTCCTGCTTCGTCCTGCGAACCCCCTTCTCGGCCTCCCTGACCTTCTGTTTGAGGTCGCTTATCATCTGCTCCATTATATAGAACTGGCTGGACAACACGGCTCTGCTGTCCAGATATGTAGAATACATATTGGCAAGCTGAACCATTTCATCTGCCCTGTCCTCAAGGAGACTGTCCAAGTCTCCTTCCCCTGTTTTTTCTTCTGATTTACCCTGAAAAAACAGATCGCTTACAGCCCTTAGGCCCTTATCGAACCTCCATACTCCCAGGAGAAACAAGAATGCTGCCGGAAAAAGGCAGAGGTTCTCTACACCCAAAACTACGCCGCTTTCCACCTTTCCGAGAAAAAAGCAGGCGGCCGTAAAGATGCAGACGGTAAAAACCTTTCCATATTTTTTTGCAAAAGACGCCGCCACAAGACCGGCTATCACAGTAACTGCAATGCCCCACTGCCCTTGCCCCGCCAAGGCTGCAAAGGCTCCCGCTGCAATAATAACTAGTGCAGCCCCGCCTATATCTCCATAGACCAAAGCCCAAAGCCCAATGAAAATAATCATTGGCCAAATAAAAAACCCCAAACCTACTCCGCATACCACCATAAGGCACACAATAGTAAAAGCTGCTATGGCAAGCTCCGGCAAACCGCCTGCTCTGCGATTTTGCACCACGTTAAAAAACTCGTCAAAAATATACATGAAACAGACTACCAGTGCACCTTGTAGTATCAGATCGCTCAAATCCATCTTATATACAGTTTTAGTAATTATTCTAAAGATACTCAGGCATATGATATAAGTAGAGGCCGCCAGCAGCGCTTTGTGCCACAGCTCGGCCTTCATCTTGCGGGTAGCAACAAAAAGTAATCCGCAAACTGCCGCGGCAATTACATCCCCCAGCCCATCGTGGCCCAGCATTATTTGGGGAACCATTCCCGCTGCTGCCGGTATTATCAGGTAAATATTAACCGTATTTCTCGAAACCATGAAAGCGATAAAGGCTACCGCCGCCGGAAAACACCCGTCTATCAAAGATACCCTGCCAACGAGAAAGGCCAGCAAAACATAAACCACAATCTTCCCCATTGCCGCCTTGGCTCTTCCAAAGGTGTTTATTTTTCTCGTATGCTCCATTTCCCAATCTCCAAACTCACTCTTTGATTTCTAAATTTTAATTTTGCTATGGAGTCATTATACAACTTGTCTCAAACGAAGTTTGTCGAAGTTCCTGTGAGCCGGACATTTAAGGCGAAGATTTGTGGGTAAACGTTTTCACTTAGAGCCTATGTCTTACCTAGTCATCTTAGTCTACATTCTCAACCTCAGACTTGCTGACGACGGATATGGCCAAATCGCTGTCAACGTGAAGCTCGTAGGTCTTCACCTCAGCATCCTTTGTCCAGCCTTCCCATTGCGGTCCGTAGCTGAAGATAACGGTTACATCCCCTTCTTTAATGCCGGTAATGGTAAATACAGATTTCCCGCAAGCTCCTACGACTTCTTCATCATCTCTACCCTTGACATAATTCTCTGTGATTTTGATTATGCCTTCCGAGGATTTATTGTACCCCCAAGTATATCCAGTGGTAGGATTCGCATCAAGCTCCACGGTCAAGGTTTCAACTGAATCGTTGTAATCACTATCATCGGCACCCATATCGCCGCAGGCGGTAAACACCAGGATCATAATAAGTGACAGAATCAATGTGATAAGCTTTTTCATCTTTTCACCCCATAAAACCTCATTGCGTTAACTTTTGTTCTATCTGCCACATCTTCAAAGTTCATACCCTTTATTTCCGCCAATTTGCGAACCGTATGCTCCACCATGAGAGGTGTATTTCGCTTGCCTCGGAACGGTTCAGGTGTAAGGTAGGGCGAATCGGTCTCCACCAAAAGGAAATCAAAGGGAATCTCTTCCACAACCCCTACAGTTTTTTTATTATTCTTATATGTTACAGGGCCTGCTATAGAAACCGTAGCCCCCAGCTTGACATACTGCCTTGCCAGCTCTCTGCTGCCGGAAAAGCAGTGAAGCAGCACTCTGGCATCATCGCAAGTCTCGGCTTCAGCGTCACTGATTTTGCCCGAAGACGGTATGCTTTCTTGGCTTAAAGCATCTACGCTACCATTTACATAGCCCGTAGGATCCGGTCGTTTCGAGAACCAGCTTTTTCTCTCAAGAGAAAAAGCTCCCTCTTCCTTTAATATATCCATGACCTCCTGATCAGCTTCACGTGAATGTACCACTATAGGCATTTTCAACTCGTTGGCAAGACGTATCTGCCTTCTGAACCATTCTCTCTGAACATCTCTGGGAGAAAAGTCATAGTGAAAGTCAAGACCAATTTCGCCTATAGCGACTGCCTTGTCCTTTTTTGCAAGGCCTTTTATCATAGCCAACTGCATATCATCCATATCCTTCGCTTCGTGGGGATGGCAGCCTACTACGGCAAAGCACCACGAATATTTGTTACTGTGGTCTACAGCCATCTTGGAGGTGGCTAAATCACAGCCTATATCTGCAACGTAATCTATCATCTCCGACTTTTCTATGGCCGCAATCACAGCCTCACGAACCTGGTCGGATGTGTCCGCATCGTTAATGTGCGCGTGTGAATCAAATAGCATTTTCGGTTCCCTTCCTGTGTTTTGATTTAATATCTGTTGTTTATCCTCGTCATTATCATGAGTATACCATGTTAAGATAATCGATTCAAAGAAATAAAAGCAAAGTTAACATTTACTTCACTACTCACTCCCGAACAGCGGCAACACTGAGTTTTTACGAAATAATATTTCTAAACAACCAGTATGCCTGCTTTCTCCGGTGGTTTTGAGCACAACCATAATAAAAACTCATTGAGGGGGTTATAGTTGGGGCTATTTTAGGAAAATATTGGTGATCAACCGAGCTTTTTGAGAGAAACAACGACAAAAACTCATTGAGGGGGTATGCGTGTTTGCAAAGCAAAATTTTGCCTTTATTTTTTACCATTAACAGCACATCATTAAACCGTCCCACAATATTAGGATAAAAAAATCTTGCAAATCCGCTCTCAAGGAAATAAACTTGTATTATCAATTCTAAGGAGTATTCCACAATGAACAGCCCAATGAAAGACTGCCTCAAAAATATACTTGTGTTTTTAATAACCTTCATAGTCTGTGTAGGTACCTTGCTGCTGGTATGCCAAATACCTCAAAGTGCAATTCAAAAAAACAGCAAGAAATCTGCCGAGTATTTTTCCGGCCATGAGGGCTTCCCATTGTTAATAGGAGATAAAATAAACAGCCGCAGCGACAATTATGCTGACTGCGTGCTTCTTAATGTTATATACAATATGGATTCGGATAACAGCTTCAAGGCCATTATTGCTGATTCCTACTACAGACATGACGGTGAGGATGCAAGCGATGACTACGAGGATGCTGTCTTCAACGGCAAAAATCCCAACAATGAATATTCAAGATACTGGCATGGCTCGCAAGTTTTCATCAGGCCTCTGCTTACTATTACATCAATAGAAGGAATACGACTTGTGATATTCGGGCTTTTGCTGGCATTGAATATCTGGCTTGCTGCATTGTTGGTCAAGAGGAAGCTATACTCTGCCGCCGCCATATATTTTATCTCCATGCTGCTGGTAGAAATCTGGATGACAGCTTTTTCTCTGGAATACGTTATGAGCTTTCTCGTGATGACAGGCGCCTGTATTGCTGTAGTATATGCCAAGAAGCGCGCCACTTATATATTTATTGCCACAGGCATGGTGACCTGTTTTTTAGATTTTCTTACCTGTGAAACTCTTACTTTCACGGTTCCTGTTATATTGCTCCTCGTTATACGCAGTAAATACGAGGCTCTCGGTTCTTTTAAGAGCGAGATTTCGAAAATAATTAAATATGGCCTTGCCTGGCTTATTTCCTACGGGCTGATGTTCTCTGCCAAGTGGCTTTTGGTCTACGCCGTCCTGGGAAAGTCCGCCTTTATCAATGCGCTGCAAAACGCCGCCTTTCGTATAGAAGGCACCGTAACGGTAGATGGGCTTGGTCTTGGAGAGGCTGTCAACCTGTGGCAGAGGCTCTCAGGGGTTATTTTGAGAAATTTGGCCTGTCTTTTCCCTGTAGGCTCCCATGTCACTTCCTCTATGGTTTTCGGACTGGCATTAGGGACTTTGGCTGTGCTGGGGGCCGTCTTCTATCTTTTTAGGAAAGAGCCTACTGATGGAAAATTCATTGGGCTGCTGCTCCTTATAGGCTTGATTCCTTATTTGAGGTTCCTGTGTCTGTCAAATCACGCATACATTCATTACTTTTTCACATACAGGGCACAGATGGCGACGGTCATGGTCATATTCTCTATTCTCGTCTTCAGCTTAAGCCCTTCTTATGTCTTAGGTAAAAACAATAAAGCCGGCAAGACCGGGAAAAAACAAAAATGAAAATAGCTTTAAAATTATTGCAATTTACTTTTATTTTATGATATACTTTATTGATTGTAATGTAATATTTGAAAGATTCAAATTTACTATAAAAGCTAATTTAGCAGACTATTTTAGGAGGCACAAATGAAAAAACGTTTACGAGGCCTGTTGGCCTTATGTATTGTAGCAGCAATGGCATTGGTAGGAACAACGGCGGTAGCGTCAGCAGCTACTAATTGGAGAGTGGATGGTAAATCAAATGGACAAACGCAAGAACTGCTTCCCGGAGATACGATTTCTAAAGGATCCTCGGGAGGAGATTACAGAATCTTTGTAAATAATACGATTGTCTCGCCAAAGGACCCGACCAGTAAACCAGGATATACGGATCAGGATATAACCAACAATGCTCCGGATATATACTTTAACGACTTTAACATGAATTATACAATTTCTGCCAACACCGAAGGCTACTATGGCTGGCAAGGTACAGCTAGTACTTCTCAATATTATACCGAAGGTGGCGGTCTTAAGGGTTTGGATATTACCCTAAGTGAAATCCCAATACCATACACCATCCAATACAACGCCAATGGCGGAACCGGCAGCGTTGATAACAGCAGCTTTGATGTGAAAGGTGCTTACAAGTTTTCTGACGGCAACGGATTGACGAAGGATGGCATGAATGTGAAACGTTGGAATATTAAGGCCGACGGCAGCGGTACGAACTATGCTCTGGGTGCTGATATTCCCGATGCTGTAATAGACCTTGCCAACGAGGATCATGTTATCACACTGTACGCCCAGTACAAGGACATTGATGCTTCACCTGCTACAACTGACCCGATGAACATAGGTGTTTTGGTGCTTATGATGATTGGTACTGCGGGGATTGGTATGGCGGCCATAAGAAGAAGAGCAGTTCAGAAATAGTATAAGAATACACAAGAATATACAAAGAATTATTTAACAGGGATTTCGGAGATAAGCTCTCAAATCCCTGTTTTAAATTAATCATCACAGCAGGAAATGATATCATATGACCGAGGAAATGCAAACAATCAAACAGCACAAATACAATGGGGTGGAGCTTACTATCCTTATGCCTTGCCTTAATGAAGAAAAAACCCTAGGCTCCTGCATCGATGAAGCCATGGCTTATCTTGATAAGGCAGGATGCAGGGGTGAAGTCCTCATTGCAGATAACGGCAGTAGTGATAATTCACTTTCCGTTGCTAGGCAGCACGGAGCCCGCATTGCAGTATGCCATGAGAAGGGCTACGGCAATGCCTTGCGATTCGGGCTAAAAAAAGCCTATGGCCGCTACGTAATATTCGGCGACTGCGACATGTCCTATGATTTTTTTCACATTGAAGAAATGCATCATAGGCTCAAATCAGGATATGACCTTGTGATAGGCAACCGCTTCGCAAAGACCCCTGCACGTGATGCGATGCCCTTCTCCCATAGATTAGGCGTTCCCTTTCTCTCATGGGCAGGAAGACTTAGATATCACTGCCATATCAAGGATTTTCACTGTGGCCTGAGGGGCTGCCGCAGGGAGGCTCTTAATGCCCTGAAGCTTACTGCACCAGGAATGGAATTTGCCACGGAAATTATTGGCAAGGCTTGTGACTCAGGCTTGAAAATCACTCAAGTTCCTGTTATTCTCAGACCTGACGGCAGAGACGGCAAGCCTCATCTGCGAACAGTAAGAGATGGCTTTAGGCATTTGTTTTTTATCATAAAGCCTTTGAAATAAACACTAATAAATATCAATTTAATGATTTAGAACAGGTGAACTATGAATCTGCTTGTTACAGGAGGCGCCGGATATATCGGCTCTCATTTCACAAAGGCTGCGTTGGAATGTGGCCATAGAGTATCTATAATAGACAATCTGAGCACAGGGAATTCCTTTGCCCTTGATGCTCTGCGCCATTTGGCAAATAGTAAAGGAAAGTCAGCCTGTATCAATTGTAAAGCTCTCTTTTCATTTTATCGAGGATGCTACGGCGATAAGAAGCTTATAGAAGAAATTTTTAAAACAAACCAGACCGATGCAGTTATACATCTGGCGGCCTCCTCTCTTGTCTCCGAAAGCCTCAAAAACCCCGAAAAATATTACCAAGATATACAGCTGACGAGAAATCTTGTCGATATGATGAAGAAACACAGCATATACAAGCTTGTTTTCTCTTCTTCGGCTGCGGTATACGGTAGGCCTCAAAGCGTTCCCATAACAGAGGACTCCCCGATTTCACCGGTAAGTCCTTACGGCGAAGCTAAAGCCTTCATCGAAAAAATGCTCTGGGAGTTTGCCTCAAAAAACACCGAGGAAGACTATAAATTGAATTTCGTTGCTCTGAGATATTTTAATGCCTGCGGCGCCGCTGCGGATTCTTCTCTTGGAGAAAGCCATAAACCGGAAACCCACCTTATCCCCAGACTTCTTCTCTCGGCTGCGGATGCGACTCCACGCTGCCAAATCTACGGCAGCGACTATCCTACTGCCGATGGTACGTGTGTAAGAGATTATATACACGTTGAGGACATAGCCTCGGCTCATTTACAGGCCCTGAAGCTTTTGTGTTCTAACACGGCAAATACATCAGATGGTCAAGTGTCCGGAGAAATTATAAATCTGGGAACGGGACAGGGCTTCTCAATTCTGGAAATCATAAAAACAGTCGGATCCCTTACGGGCAAACCCTTTGAAAAGCAGTTTTTTGGCAGACGAGAAGGCGACCCAGCGATTTTAATAGCCTCCAATAAAAAGGCCTTTGATATTCTATCTTGGTCACCCCGATATACCAAAATCGAAGATATGCTTGCCACAGCCTGGCAATGGCACAAAAAAACGGGATGCCCATAGTAATGAGCATCCCACACTTTTATTTCTCCATATCTAACTGGGTTTCTACTGACTATATCTTTACGTAACCGAATTGCCGTCGTCTGCAATGGTCGTTACAAATTCACAGCGTTCCTTACCGTCTACGGTGTTATCGGAAAAGAGCAGCATACCTTTGGATTCAAGACCTCTCAGCTTTCTTGGCTTGAGATTTGCGACCACTACTACCTTCTTGCCCACACATTCCTCAGGCTTAAAATCTTCGGCAACACCAGAAACCACCTGTCTTGTCTCCGTTCCCATCTTTACCTGAAACACTAGAAGCTTATCGGCCTTAGGGTGCTTCTCTGCAGATAATATAGTTCCCACTCTGAAATCTATTTTATCAAAATCTTCGTACTCTATCTCAGACTTTAATTCAAGCGGGGTATTAGCACCGCATTCACTTTTGTTGAGCGCTTCCAGCTCATTCAGCTCCTTCTCTATATCCAGTCTAGGGAATATGGCATTGCCCTTCTTAACCTGTTCGCCCTGCATCATTTCAAATTCAAAGGCATCCTCCCAAGCAACATCTGCGTACCACAAGCCCATCTGCTTTCTTATTTCATCTGAAGTAGTGTGCATAAACGGATGAATGAGTATGGAAACGATCCTTATAGCTTCTGCCAGATTGTGAAGCACATTATCCAGCCTTGGCTTAGTCGCTTCTTCCTTTGCCAGTATCCACGGCGCAGTCTCGTCGATGTACTTGTTGGCACGTCTTACCACTACCCATATCTCTTCAAGAGCCATGTTGAAGGCGAACTTATCCATATTGCTCTCAACCTTGCTTGCCGCACCTATGGACACCTGCTTCAGCTCTTCGTCTACAGCCTCTCTTGAATCTGTAAGCTCAGGCACATAGCCGCCGTTATATTTTTCTATCATGGAAACCGTTCTTGAAACAAGATTTCCCAAATCGTTTGCCAAATCGTAGTTCATTCTCTTAAGCATTACTTCGTTGGTGAAGATACCATCCTGACCAAAGGTGTATTCTCTCAGCAAGAAATATTTCAGTGCATCAATGCCGTACCTGTCTATGAGCATTACAGGGTCCACAACGTTGCCCTTTGACTTGGACATCTTGCCACCCTCAAGTAGAAGCCACCCGTGTCCCAATACCTGCTTAGGCAGAGGCAAATCGGCACTCATGAGCATTGCAGGCCAAATTATTGAGTGAAAACGCACTATCTCCTTGCCTACAAGATGAACATCGGCAGGCCAGTACTTGTCGTACTTCTCAGGCTCGTCAGGCCATCCCAGAGCCGTAATGTAGTTTGAAAGAGCATCAAGCCACACATAGATAACATGCTTTTCATCGAGAGGAACAGGAATACCCCAGTTGAAGGTGGATCTTGAAATACAAAGGTCCTCAAGACCCTGATTTATAAAGGCCATCATCTCATTTCTTCTCGTATCCGGCTGAAGAAACTGAGGGTTTTTCTCGAAATTTTCCAGAAGCTTATCTGCGTACTTGGACATTTTAAAGAAGTAGGCTTCTTCCTTTGCCTTCGTCACAGGTCTGCCGCAGTCAGGGCACTTGCCGTCGACTAGCTGATTCTCGGTCCAGAAGGATTCGCAAGGCGTGCAGTACCAGCCTTCATATTCCCCCTTATAGATATCACCCTTTTCATACATTTTCATGAAAAGAGCCTGTACTCTCTTAACGTGTCTTTCTTCCGTAGTTCTGATGAAGTCATCATAGGAAATCTCCATGGTCTTCCACAAATCCTTGATTCCCGCAACGACTTCGTCAACGTAATCCTGAGGCGATATATGCTTAGCATCTGCTAGGGTCTGTATCTTCTGTCCATGCTCGTCAGTTCCCGTAAGGAACATAACATCGTAGCCCTGCAATCTCTTGAAGCGAGCCATAGCATCAGCCATAACCGTGCAGTAAGTGTGCCCGATATGAAGATTGGAGCTCGGATAGTAGATTGGTGTTGAAATATAGTATTTTCCTTTGTTCTCTGCCATTTTACATATTTTTCCTTTCTCGGTAAGTTGTCCAATTCAGTGAGCTGTCAAATCTAGGTGACTTGTCCATTAGTCAAGAAACAGCTTGGGACTCTTTCTCTCAGCATACCCCAGCTCCAGCTCCTCCTTGTGATACAGGTATCCGGGGTCGTCAAAATACAGAGCCTGCTGCGGACATTTTTTCACGCAGCCGCAGCATTTTATACAAATGCCTTCCACGTGGCCCGGTGTCTCTTTTTTTATGGAGCCCATCGGACAAAGCTCCACGCACATGCCACATTGATTGCATTTGGTTTCATCCAGCTTAGGTTTCACCTTCAAAATATCAATATGAACACCCTTCCTGTCTGTCGGCTGATAGTAAGGTCGTAGTGGCTCATTGCCGTCCACCTTGACAGCCAAAGTCAAATCCGGTACCGATATTATCTTATCTGCACACTTCTCGGCAAAATTACTTGCCAGCTCCATATCCTCTCCGTCAGGTCTTCCTTCGGCAAGAGTCTGGGAGAAGGAATGTTCTCCTATAAAGGCCGCCGCCGCAATCGTGTGAAATCCCTTGTCCTCCAAAATGTTTCTCAGTTCTATAAGGGCATCGTCAAAATCTCTGTTGCCATATACGACAACAGGAATAGCCATAGCCCCGTCGCCCCTGAGGGTATCAAGGAACTTGAGCAGTACATTAGGAACACGACCTGCTATTACTGGCGTTCCGAATACTACTATATCATTCTCATCAAACTCGTATTGCTTCTGCCGAGCAGTCTTCGGGGTAAAGTTAATATTAGGGGCCTTGGTGTATTTAACATTCCCATCGTTTTCATGCAGAGCCTCCCACATTTCATACGCTACAGCGGTGACTACCTTGGCGGTAGTGCCCGTTCCGCTGAAATACATAGCTCTAACTCTTCTTTCCATAAACAACCACGCTCCTTATTTGTACAGTTTTTTCTCCGTGTACATGATAATCAAATCTGCAATATCCTCTATTTCTATATACCCGCTGTCCAAGGAAAGATTATAGTTAACATGTTCTCCCCATTTCCTGCCGGTGTGATATGCATAGTAATTGGCTCTGCCTTTATCCGTATCCTTCATAAGCTTTTTCACCGAATCCTCCGGTACTGCGTACTTCTCAACGGCTCTCTTAATCTTGTCGGCTTCCTCTGCGTATATGAATACGTTAGTAGCCTCAGGAATTCCACGAAGTATATAGTCGGCACAGCGGCCTACTATTACACAGGAGCCCTCATCTGCTATTTCCCTTATTGTGTCAAACTGTGCAAGAAAAAATCTTTCGTTGAGAGAAAGGCTTTCCGGACCGGAATCTCCTGCTCCCATAGCCGATGCCAAACTGTAAAGAAAGCTGTTCCTGGCTTTTTTCTCCGCATCTTCTATCATTTCTCTGCAAAATCCCGATTCTTCGGCAATTCTGTCCAATAATTCCTTATCGTAATAGGCGATGCCGAGTTTCTCGGCAATAGCTCTGCCTATAAGCCTTCCGCCACTTCCAAATTCTCTGCTTATTGTTATTATCCTTTTATCCATGGCTATTCCTCCTATGTCGTTGGGGCTGCACCATTTGAGAGCCGCCAAAAGTATTGGCTATATTATAACATGACTTAACTATTTGTGGTAAGTTTCGTTCCTATTTATCTTAAAACTTCTGTAAATCTGCTCCAGCAGAATGACCCTCATCATCTGGTGTGTAAAGGTCATTTGGGAAAAGGAAAGTTTGTAGTCCGCTCTGCGGCTTACGTCAGCCGACAGACCTAAAGAACCTCCTATGACGAAGGTCAAGTTGCTCTTTCCATCCAGAGCCATATTTTTCATATGGTCTGCAAGAGCCTCCGAGGAAAGTGATCTTCCCTTTATTTCCAAGGTAATAACGTAGTCCGCCCTCCTGACGGCGGCGAGGATTTCCCTCCCTTCGGCTTCTTTGACGGCCTCCTCATCGGCAGAGGATGCATTAGCCGGAAGGGGCACCTCTTTAAGTTCCTTCACGAAAAATCCGCAGTATTTTCCCAAACGCTTGGAATACTCCCCTACAGCATCCTGCCAATACTTTTCCTTTAGCTTGCCTACAGCTATTACGGTAATATTCATCATCCATCATACCTCATAGACACAGCTTCTACACTTACGAAGCAGCACATCTATTCTCAGATCCTTTCCCAC
Organism: Clostridiales bacterium; assembly: GCA_012513435.1. GTDB lineage: Bacteria > Bacillota > Clostridia > Peptostreptococcales > Anaerovoracaceae > Lentihominibacter. The sequence goes on along the minus strand of JAAZCE010000019.1, from coordinate 67,243 downwards.
TATTATATTATGTCCCATAAGCTCGTTCTTGACTGCCAGCATTGCTACAGCAGGGTCGTTGTTCTCGTTGCTCATATGTCCAAGAAGCACCTGTCTGGGCTTTTTTTTGGTGTTCACGATCTGGCACAGACATTCCCCGGCGGAAACGTTGGAAAGGTGTCCCTTTTCTCCCAGTATCCTTCTCTTAGTAAGGTAAGGATAGCGGCCCATCAGGAGCATCTCCCTTTCGTGGTTTGCCTCAAGAACCAGCAGGTCCGCCTCTACTATCTCTTCAAATATGCTGTCCGTTATGTATCCTACATCCGTTAAGACGCTTATCTGTTTGCCTTCCCCGAACAGGGAATATCCTACAGGCTCCGCCGCATCGTGAGGCACGTCAAATGGCTTTACGGAAAAATGCCCTATGTCAAAGGTCTTTCCTGTTACAAAAACCTTCCTTCGCTCCCGTTCAACTCTTACGGAATCCATAGCCTCCCAGGTTTTTTTGTTGGCATATACCTGAGAATTCATCATTTTTTTGGTCACCATGGGCAGGTTCCTTATGTGGTCGTTATGCTCGTGGGTCACAAGTATGGCGGCTACGTCTTCGTATGGAGTTTCCGTGTATTCTATACCTTCAAATATCCTCTTGCCTGTAGTTCCCGCATCTATCAGTATCGCTGTTTGTTCATTTCTTATCATGTAACAATTACCGCTGCTCCCGCTTGCAAAGGAGCAGAATTTTAACGCCATATCTTATTGTCTCCTTTATCCGTTATTTAATAAGTTCATTATGATCCTGTCCATCAATTTTGAATCGTAGAGGGATTGAATCATCAGAATATCTTCCTTCAGCTTGTCTTCCTGAGGCTCTTCCTTTATCACTTCTTCAAAAAATTCCCTTGAACAGTTTTTCTTCCTCAAGGCGAGAACAGCAGCTTTAGCCGCAGCCGCAGCCGAATCTGCCGCCTTGGAAAGCCCGTCCTTCTTCAAAGGCATCATGAGAGCCGCCGCATCTCCTATGAGTATGAACCCATTGCCAAAATGCTCCATCCGCTGAGAGGCATCCGTAATGTCTCCTCCAAGCCAAGGCTCAATCTGCTTGGCATCCTCAAACATCTCTGCTATGATCGGATTCCTCTTGACCCATTGATTAAAGCTTTCTTCCAGGCTCATTCCTCTGAAGGTCTCTCTGTCGTAAACCATCATTCCAACGTTGCAGTACCCCTCCTCCACTCCCGTCCTTCCCACGGGAACCGCCCAAAAATAGCATGGCTTGACTAACTCGTCAAAGCAGAAGACACCGTAGGCATCATACTGCCCGGGGGCAAGAACCTTGCTCAGCTTTACGCCTTTGAAATAGGCCCTTTGACCGTAGCCCCTGCCTGAGGACTTTTCCTTCATTACGCCGAGAGATTTGGCAACCTGAGATGTCGCGCCGTCAGCGCCTATGACAAGCTTGCTTCTCACTTCCGTTTCACACCCACGATACCTTATCTTAACGCCTCTTGCGAAGCCTTCTTCCTCTATTACATCCGTAACTTGACAGCCCTGCCAAACCTCGGCACCCCACTTGGCCGCCGTATCCAGCAGCAGCATATCCAGGTCTGCTCTCGCAAGGCTGTAGCATTCAAAAGGCATAATAGCCTCCCGACCGCTGCCTGTTATTATCTTGATACGTTTGATAAAGGTGCTTATCTCGTCAAGCTCGTGAATTATTTCAAGTTTCTCAATATGTGAGGTTATGCCCTCACCAACTAAATCTCCGCAGGGCTTCTGCCTTGGGAATCTATCCTTGTCCAGAAGCAGAACGTCGACCCCCTCTTTGGCCAAGTATGCCGCGCATATAGCTCCTGCAGGCCCTCCTCCTACAATTATGGCTCCTCTTTCCTTTTGCTGCATCATATTCACCTCCCCTACTGGCTATCCTTGAGTGCCAGCATATCTATGGCTCTTACAGGACATGTCTTCATGCAAATCCCGCAGCCTATACATCTGTTTATGTTTTCCTTGTGGTATCCGCAGCCCATACATCTTGAGGCTTCGGTCAATGCCTGATTCCTGCTGAAGACCACACGCTCTTTTTCAAGTCTCTTGCCCTTGGCCTTCTGCCCTTCCATTATTTCATGGGTCACGGACATTTCCTTCTCCTTGGCGGGAAGAATGGTTATGTGCATACCCACGCCGGACAAATAATTGTCCAGGGCCGCGGCTCCTGCTTTGCCGGCATCAGGGGAGCTCATATCGAAGTTGCCGATGGCAAACACTCCCTTTACCGAAGTGGCCAACTTGTCATCTATAAGGGGATACCCCTCCTCGTCCATGTCTATCTCCAGGTTCCTTATGCTCATGACCTCCGTATCCGGCACCTGAGTTCCCCCCAAAACAAGGGTATCGCAAGGGATATTGATGGTAAGATTCTTTTCCAGTATCTTGCAGTCTATGCTCTTAAGCGCTCCGTCCTCCTCGTTGATAGACATAAGCTCTATGCCTGTTACTATGTTGATTCCCTCCTGCAAAAGTCTATCCACATAGGATGCCATAATGCCAAGGCCGCCCTTGCTACAAGGTGCTAGCAGGGTCACATTATCACAATGCTCCTTCAGCTTTCTCGCCATATCTATGCTCATTTCATCGCGGCCTGTGACCATGACCTTCCTGCCTAAGCTGTCTACTATCTCCTCGTGAGCCAGACTGCTCATAAGAGAAACCACATCATGGACATTCCTGCCCTGGGCATTAGGCATACCCGGCTTCCTGCCAACAGTCTCCCCCATTGCCAGAAGTATGGCGTCAAAGCCCTTCCTGAACATCTCCTCAAAGGTAGGAAAAATTCCCGCCGAGGTATTATATATTACCTTGATGCCTGACTTTTCAACCTTGGCAAGCTCTTCAGCCAGAAGCTCCTTATCTATCCTCTTTTCCGTTGACAGCCATGTATATCTGCCGCCCAGCTTACAGGTTTTTTCAAATATGACAGGCTCATATCCTTTTTTTGCGAGTGCTATTGCGGCGGTTATTCCGCTTATGCCACCGCCTACAACAGCTACCTTTTTTCCTCTCTCCAGCTCTCTTCCTACAAAGGAAGGCATTTTTTTCTCTATTCCGGCAGTTCTCAGCATAGGAATAACCTCCTCGGCGTACTCCTTAGCCTCAAGGCCCCTGCCTACAACTCTCGTATCCTTCTGTGGATAGAACATAGGAATGTTGCTGCAGTAAAGCGTTTCCTCAGGAGGAGCGCTGTATATGCGGTGAGTTCTCTGAGCCAGCACTCGCCCTTGAAGTACATTGTCCATATGCTTTGCCGCTCTCATTCCCTGGTCCAAGGCTCCCACTACGGAATCGCTTTCCCCTGTAATATCGCCGCAAGCGAATACCATTTCCTTGTTGGTGCTGTATTGGTCGTTTATCTTTATCTTCCCGTCGGGATAAGTCTCTGCATTTATTATGTCCGTAGGCCTGCTTACCTGTTCCTCCACTAAAATCACCGTGTCACAGAAGAAGTTGGTTTTTTCTCCGTCTTCCGTAACAAGCTCCACAGCCTTCACAACATCTCCCTCTCTTATTATCTGACTCAGGAAAACTCCCGTTTTTAACTTGACTCCTTCAGCCAGTGCTGTCTCCTTGTCCTCCAATGAAATAGGTAGTTCCTCAGGGGTATATGGAGTTATGAGGCTGACCTCCGTTCCCCGCCGTACCATGCTTCTTGCAGCGTCAAGGGCCAGACCTTCCCTCCCTGAAATAACCACCTTGTTGCCTATTACAGGCACGGTTTCATCATGGCTCATGGCGTGGTTTAAATATCTCATTACGGTAACCATGTCATATACCATAGCGCCCTCAGACCCCGGCAGAGCCGGCATTTCCCCATGAGAGGATCCTGCGGCAATGAGACACGCGGCAAAACCCTCCTCCCAAATGTTTTCCATAAAAATATCCTTGCCTATCTCTATGCCTGTGCGCATCTCCACACCTGCGGATATAATGCTGTCAATTTCCTCGTTCATTTTGGTCCTGTCCAGTCTGAATTCAGGTATGCCCCATCTCATGGCACCGCCTAAGCCTTTATCCTTTTCAAATATAGTAACACCGTATCCCATCTTGGACAGCTGGAAGGCTGCGCCAAGCCCGGCAGGGCCGCCTCCTATGATTGCTATCCTCTGGTGATACTTCTTGATAAATTTGTATTGTCTCGACTTCAAATCATGAAGTATATATCTCTCCAAGGCCCCCATGTTAAGCCCTTCATCCAGCAGCTCGCCCCTCTTGCACTGGTTCATGCAGCTTTCCTCACAGACCTGAGAGGCTGTCCAAGGCATAGGATTCTTGCTGTAGAGAAGCTCTAAAGCGCCCTCCTGGTTCCCCATTTTTACAAGAGACGATACAGCCTGGGGAACTATCCCCAAAGGGCACCCTGCAGAGCAGGCGAAATCCAAAGAAACCCTCTTGTCCTCCGTAAAGTATTCGCTACAGGATAAGGTCTTCTGGAACTCGGCGATGGCTCCCGTAGGGCAAATGTCCTCGCATTTCCCGCAGTTGATGCATTGTTTCCTATGTATGACCGCCTGGAGCTGCTTATCTATCGTTAAATTGAAATTCATAGTGCCCTCCTAGTATATTTCAAGTGCGTCTATTTCTTCTTCGATTTCTTCTGCAAAGGCGGCCGGCAAAATATCCTTCACCATGGCAATGACATCACCCTGCATTACGGCTTGCTGCTTCCTGTCCTTTATCCATTTCACACTGAGCCTGATAAATCCGTAGTCCCTCACTGCGTCCCACTGAGTATGAACGTCCTTCAAGGCTATGGTGAAATGGAGCTTAGCTCTTTCTTCCCAAAGCACCTGCTCCTGTAAAAAAATCATCTCCGGAGTATCATCGTAGGCGCAGTTGATTTCGGCTCTGAACGCCTCTATTTGATTCTCTATTTCCCGCAGTCTTTTTTGTCCTCGTCGTCCTTCAAAACCACCTGAATTCAATGGCATATGACCACCTCCTCGTCTATGGTTATATAATACAACATATTGGTGAAAATCACAAACGGCTTTACTTCTCCGACAGGGCAATATCCTTTATTGCTTTTATGGTATCGTTTATCTCTTTTTCGGAGGTATAAAATCCAGGACACATTCTCACGCAGCCTGTTCTCTCCGTTCCCATGGTCTTATGTGCAAGTCCGCTACAATGGAACCCTGCTCTTACTGCAATTCCATACTTATCGTTTAACAGCGATGCAACTTTTTCACAATCCATATCATCTATGTTCATTGCCACTACGGCTGTCTTCTTCTTGTAATTCTTCGGACCATAAAGCGTCACTCCGGCAATGTCCTTTATGCCCTCCTGAAGTTTTTCCGTCAGCTTTCTTTCATGATTCTCTATTGCGCCAACCCCTATCTTGTTTAACACTCTTGCGGCCTCTCCGAGAGCTATTATTCCCGGTGCATTGACTGTCCCAGCTTCATAGCTTTCGGGAAAAGTAAGCTCCGGGTCAAGCTGGTTGGATCTGCTGCCCGTTCCGCCCTCCAGCAGTGGTCTGACGGGAATCCCCTCTCGCACGTAGAGCAGCCCTGTTCCCTGAGGCCCCATCAATCCCTTATGGCCGGGAACTGCCAATATGTCTATGCGATGCTTTTTTACATCTATCTCCATATGTCCCGCCCCTTGGGCTCCGTCTACCATCATCAGTATTCCAAGTCGTAGCGCCAGTCTGCCTATTTCTTCAAGAGGCATCTTAGTTCCCGTCACATTGGAGGCGGCGGTGACTGCAATGATTCGCGTGTTGGGGCGTATGGCCTTTCTGACTGCCTCAACAGACAGCTCTCCTGTCTTGCTGCACGGAACTATGGTGGTTGTAATATCCTTCTTCTCAAGAGCTTTGAGAGGACGCACTACAGAATTGTGCTCCATAGAGGTAGTCACCACATGCTCCCCCTCCCTAAGTATCCCCTTAAAGGCCATGTTGAGCCCTTCGGTGCAGTTCTTGGTGAAGACTATCTGTCCCGGCGTGTCGATGTTAAAGAGCCGGGCGAGGACCAGTCTTGTCTTGAATATTTCCTGAGAAGTTCTGGCTGCCATGAAATGCCCTGCTCTTCCGGGATTAGCGCAGTAGTTCATCATTACATCCATGAAGCTCTCTATTACCTCCGGCGGCTTGGGGTAGGATGTGGCTCCGTTATCCAGGTAAATCATATACGTTCCTCCAAATTTCATAATAAAAAAATGATACAGGCAAAATGCCTATATCATAATATGTTTATACATAGTTTCAGGTGAAAGTCACATAGTCCGTCTTAATTCAAAGCCTGGTGCTACAGCATCCAGTTTCTGTCTGCTATTCTAGCTATAAGGGATTTCTTCACAGTTATGGCTTCCTCCGGACACATTTCCTGACAGCAGTAGCACTTGATGCACCGGCTGTAATCATAGACAGCCTTGCCCTCTGATATCTCTATAGCCTTCTTCTTCAGTGGACAGCTGCTTACGCATATTCCGCAGCCTATGCAAAGCGCTTTCTTTACAATAGGCTTTTTCTCAAGGAGGGGAGCCAGCAGCTTAAGCGGTGCCAAAGTTCCTCTGTATCCTGAGCTTCTCTGAACATCGAAGGATTTGTCTCCGTATTTTGCTCCTGCTTCACTGGCGGTAAGGATTCCTTCCTCAGTAACCACCTGGATGTCCCGGTATGTTCCCACGCTCTGCTCCATAGCACTTACATTGGTGGGAACAAGCTCAGGGTTAAGGCTTACCAGATGGCAAAATAATCCGTCCAGCGCCACCGGGTCCTTGGATACAAGAACCAGGTTCATAGCCTTGGGCGTTCCCGACTGAGGGCCGTTTCCCTCCATTGCCACGATACCGTCCATTATGTGGAGCTTAGGCTTTAGCAGCCTGTTCAGGTCCGCTATCATCTTGCCGAATACCTCTGCCGTGGCGTAACGGGCATGGGCGGCGCTCTTGTTAAGGCCGTACACGCACCCAAAGGTATTCTTGACTGCTCCCGTTATCCTCTCAAGCTGGTGGGTCTTCATCTTGCATATATTTATTATTCCGTCTGTTTCTGTCACTTCCCTGCAAAGGATGAATTTATTTTCTACTCTCCCTTGGGGAAAATCCACTTGCAGACCTTCGTCAAATTGTCCTACGGGAATACGGAGCCTGTGTGCTGCGTCCTTTATGCCGCACTCCTCAGCTACTTTTTCTCCTGGCACCATAGGGTTTCCAGGAGAATCTCCATAGGTCAGGTTTTTGTATCCGCTCTCCTGCAAAGCCTCTCCCACGGCAGCGAAGACTGCTGGGTCTGTGGTGCATGCCTTTTCCCTTCCTACCTTTGCAAGAAGATTAGGCTTTAGCAGCAGACTGCTTTCCTTAGGCATATTCAAAAGGTGGTTAAGACCTCCAAGCAAATCGAAGGCTTTGTCAACTGCTTCCTTTACCTTATCATAATCATAGCTGTCGCAAGAAACAAGCGCAACCTTAGAGCCTATATTCATTTCCTCTCCTGTCTAATGTGTTGTGATACCGTTGCCGTTTATGGGGAATGCTCCACCCAGATAGGTAGGTTCAGGCTTGATAATCCACTTGACCATATCCTTGTCGCGAGCCAATATCTCCCTTATCTCTCTGCCGGCGGCGTCCTCATAACTCTTCTGGTCCGATGCCACGCCAAGAGCTTCTATTCCCATGCTTTCACAGCCGTACAGACTTCTGTAGAGATGGTATTTCTGGGTGACTACTATCATTTTCTTAATTTCAAATATATATCCGGCCCTGTAAACCGATTCATAGGTGGAGAATCCGGCATGGTCTAGAAAAATGTCCTCAGGAGGAACTCCCTTTCCCTCCATGTAGCTGCGCATTACATTAACCTCGTTGTACTCAACCTGCCCGTTGTCTCCCGTCAGGAGAATCTTAGGCGCGATTCCTTCCTTATACAGGGAAAGGGCAACATCCAGCCTGTCCTGCAATATGCTGCTGGGCGTTCCATCAGATTTGACAGAGGCTCCCAGTACCATAATACATTCAGGCTCAATGGTTTTTAAGTCGGCGGCTTCCTCGCCGCTCAGCTGGTAATCAGTGGAATCAAAGGTAGCGGCAATTTGGTCCGATGTCCTTGCCACCACAAAAATGCTGCCTCCTATAATCAGAACTGCAGCTAAGACTATTATGTTTACTATTCTCCACAGTATTCTTATCATAATGGGATATTATATATTATTTTTATGTAAATTAAAAGAAGTCAAAGGGAATTCTTCGATTTCTTCCCGATCACCTAATGCAGGCTCCCATGTAGGTACTGTTAAACAGCACATCGTCCATAGTATAAAATCCCGCAGGTGCTTGGACTGCAAACTTTGCCGCCCTCAGAGCCCCTTCTGCGAAGACCTTCTTCGAAGCAGCTCTGTGAGTAATCTCAAGGACTTCTTCTCCTCCAGCATATATGATAGTATGCTCCCCGGCAATAGTTCCTCCCCTTATGGAATGTATGCCTATTTCCTTTTCTCTCCTGCCGTTACCCTTTCGACCATAAATTTTTTTGTACTCGTTTTTCCTGTCAACGGCATCTATAAGAGCTACGGCTGTTCCGCTTGGGGAATCCAGCTTCCTGTTGTGATGCTTTTCGACTATTTCCATATCGAAGCTGTCCCTTAGAACAGGAGTTATGTCGGCTACTATATGGTTCATAACGTTTATTCCCCTGGAATAATTGGCGGAAAACACAACCGGCACAAACTCTCCCAGTCTCTTTATTTCTTCAGTCTGAGCCTGACTGTAGCCTGTGGTGGCGATAACTGCGGCGCTGCAGTTTTTTTTGCAAAATTCGACCAGCTTGCAAAGGTTGTCGGGATGGCTGAAATCAATTATTACCTCCGCCTTTATCAGTTCCTCTGGCCCCTTTGACGCCAAAGGCTCTATACATCCCACCAGCGTAACATCGTCTCTCCAGGCGATAATCTCGCAAAGGGCCTTTCCCATTGCGCCCTTGCCTAATATTCCTACCTTCAATGCTCTCTCCTTTCATATATGAACGACCGTTGTTTCATGTCCATACATATTCTATTCTCGGCAGGCCGCCAAAATTCCTGCTCTATGAATAGCCAATAGCATATTTTCATATATTCTATAAAATATCAAATCATAAGGAGGCCCATAAATGGATTACTCAAATGTTGAAAAGAGTCCTGTCTTACTGAAAGAAGAAAACAGACAATTTGCAATGGACCCCGGCAGGCAGATGCGCGGCTATGCAAAAATGGAAAAGGACGATGACAAAGGTCTTATAGTGGTCATCGTGGATAATGTAAAGTTTTTTCCGAAGGGAGAATATGTATATAAACTGATTTTCGCCGGAACAAAAAACGAAAAAAGGCAGTATCACATGGTAGGCAATATCTCTCTGTCCGCCTACGGCAAGGGTGAGGGCAGCTTCAGAGTCAACTCTCACGACCTGGACGGACACGGCATGGCACTCTGGGATTTTTCGACGGCAATAATCGCCGCCGTCTCAACTGTCAACCCCAAGGAATCCCTGCATCCTGTTCTCAAGGGAAACTTTTCTATATCCCCCGAAAAGGGCAAGAAAATTCAGGCCACAGCCAAGGATTACAGTCCCTTTTACAACAAATTCGTCTTGGACAGCTGCGTATCAATAGCCAAAATGCAAAAGGATTTCGTAGACATATTTCCTTTTAAAAAGGATTTTACCGAGGCCCAATGGAAAAAAATTACCGACTGTACCATTCTGCCTATGATATCCCCCGGCTCCAAGGAGGCCATGACCGAGTACGGCCATTTCATATTCGGATGGAACGATTCCTATTATTTCATCGGTATACCGGGCAGATTCCTCCAAAAAGAGCAGCCTGACAAGGGAACCTCAGGCTTCGTGTACTGGCAGCCTATTGCGGGTATGGAGGATAGGGAGGACGATACCGCCCTACCCATTGAAGAAAGACGAAAGAATACTTACGGCTATTGGATAGCCGCAATAAACCGATACAACGGCCGCATAGAGGAGGTGTTGACTTAGGCCGGGAGATTTTAGGGTCTCGCAATATGAGAAATCTCCGACATATCCTGCAACAAAAAACTACAACATGACTCCCTAACGTGTTGTAGTTTTTATTATCAGCTATATTTATACTCAGGAATTATCTCCAGGTAAGCTTAATCTTTTCCTCAGGGCAGACATCCACGCATATTCCGCTGAATGTAATAGAGGTGCTGTTCAAAATTCCCAATACACTTGAACATCTAAGAGCAATATTAGAAGAAATAATTGCTACATCGAACGAAGATGATTTTATAACATTTGAAATAAAGGACGACGATTACAGCACTGTATCGAAAACAATAAAACTTCTCCTTTTAAAACCGTTCACAACAATGGTGCAAAGTACAGAATACACTAATCAATGGTCTGCTTTCGTTTGTAAATGGAAGTAATTAAATATGATTCTTTTTATATACATAAGCACAATATATGCAAGTCAGCACTTCCGCTACAATAAACGCATACCACACACCGCTCATTCCCATCAATGATGTCAAAATCCACATGGCAGGTAGCAGCAATCCGAGTTGACGAAGGATATTGATAATAATGCTGTATCTGACCATCCCACAAGACTGCATATAAGAAGCTACCATAGTAGCGATTCCATTAAACACATAGCTGATTGCCATTATTCGCATTGCAGGCACACCAAAGGATATCATTTCCTGTGATGCCATAAATATCCTCAATATAACTTCAGGAAACACCCAAAGAAGCAATGCTCCAAATCCCATTATTACTACTGCAATAGTAGTCCCATAATTAAAAGCCTGCTGCAGCCTGTTCTTATCTTTTGCACCATAGTTAAAGCTCATAATAGGAATGCACCCTTGTATCAGTCCATTGACTGTCATAACAATCATCTGTTGGGCTTTGAAATAAGCGCCAAAAAATGCCACTGCCGTAGTCGAATAACCAATGAGGAATATGTTTGCAAAGGTTACCATAAAGGCTCCCAAGGCATTCATTATAAAGGAAGGCAGGCCTATGACTATAATATCTCTGAAGGTCTCCCAATCGATTTTAAATCCTTTGGTTTTTATTTTGACTTTCTGCTTTGTACAAAGCAGTACGTAAAATGCAAGAAGCATAGAAAAAGTATATCCCGCAAGTGTTGAAACAGCAGCACCCTTTACACCCATTTCCGGAAAAAATCCTATGCCAAAAATAAGAATAGGATCGAGTATAAAATTCAGCACAACTCCAGCCATCTGGAACAACATAGGGGACAGCATATTGCCTGTACCTTGAATAATTTTTTGGATAGCAATATGCACCATATTGGGAAGTTGAAAAAATGCACATATATACATGTACTCAAGACAAGAATCGTAAATTATCGGATCATCTACGAAGGTCAGGAAATACGGTTTAATTATGATAAGCAAAATAATAATTAGAGCTGTTCCCACCACTGAAGAAATAATAAGTCCATGGGTTACCACACTGTCAGCCAAATACGGTTTACCTGCTCCAAGTGCTTTGGCAATCAATACATTTATACCTACTCCCAGCCATATGGACAATGCGATCATAAGCGTCGTGATAGGAAATGATAAAGATACGGCAGTGAGGGCATCCTCACTAATCCATGAAACAAAAATACAGTCCACAAAATTGTATGTATACTGCATAAACATGGAGCACAGCGGAGGTAATGCCATACTGATTATCAACGGAAGCATCGGTTTTGTTGCCATTTTATTGTTATTAGTCATTTTACTACCTCCTTATGCCAAACTAAAATTGCGTGCAACAAATAAAGGTTTGTAAAATTTGGCTGCTTTCTGATTCTCTAACGTATGTAACTAGACTTCCCTGTGTTCTAACGCATGTAACTAGTTTCACCAAACTACGGATTTCATCTTATCATACTTTTTCTGTGCAGTCAAATTGTTTAAAATGTATGGATATATGCTCCTCTATTTAAAAAAACTACAGCATATCCTTTTAGAGTGTTGTAGTTTTTTATTGTCTGTATTTACCTTGAGAGTTTTCCCCAGAATTTATCTCCAAGTAAGCTTAATCTTTTCCTTAGGGCAGACATCTACGCATATTCCGCAACCTGTACACATATCATCATGCAGCTTAAAAAGCCCGTCTTCAATGACTATGGCATCTTCTATGCAACAGTTGGCGCACATTCCGCAATTCACATCTCCGCAGGCCTGAATCATATGGGCTTTTTTGTTCTTTATCTTGATTTCCTTATATGCCCTAAGTTCATCCAGTGCCTGGCCTCGTATCTCTTCTATGGAGCCTATCTCATGCTCCTGCATCCATTGCTTCAGTCCGTCTAATATATCCTTGACTACAGGATATCCGTTCAGCAATATCCCCGTTCCTATTCCTCCGGCTGAAGCTCCCAGCATAATAAACTCAATGAGGTTACTGTAGTTTTCGATGCCGCCCATGCCAATAACGGGAAGGCCGGTACTCTGAACTATCCCCGCCACCGTTGCCAGAGCTATGGGACGAATGGGAGAACCTGAATAACCGCCGTATGTTGGCAGAGTTGGTCTTCTCTCCTCGATATCTACATTCAATACACATCTGATGGTATCGATTCCCGTTATTCCGGCAGCTCCTGCTCTTTCTGCCGCATTCACTACCAGAGGCAGATTCCCAATAGTACCACTGAGCTTCACGGCAACTGGCACGTTAACGGTATCCACCACGCATTTGGTGTATTCATATACCTTCTCATGATTGCTTGCTATTATCTCCACGCCTTCGCCCATTGGACAGGCAAGCCCGATTTCGATACCATCTATTCCTGTTTTCTCTACTTTCTTGGCAATATAACAAAGCTCGGAGGCAGTGGAGCCCATGATGGACGCTATAAGTTTACAATTGGATTTTTCTTCCTTGCATTTATTTATCTCATATAAGTCCTGTATCCAATTTTCAAACTCATGTCCTGTATAAAGCCGAATATTCTGCAGCCCTCTGCTAGTTTTATTATATGTGTATTGAGGGCAGGCGTCCGGAAAAATTTCCCCGACTATGGTTTCCGTTATTACGGCTCCTGCTCCGCTGTCCAGCGCCTTGCGAAGTTTTTTTACTCCTCTTGTCCAGGGCCCTGAGGCTATGACTACAGGATTGTCAACAGGGATTCCCATAATATTGGTCTTAAGCATAATTCCTCCTTACCAGATCTCTTTTAGTCTCTCTTTGTTGCCACATGATTTTCTTATCTTGAGCCTGGATTGCAGCATGATTGCCTGAGCCTCCTTATTCAAATCAGGCTCTTCAATTATGTCAAAAAGAAGCCTTGCGGCAGTCAGCCCCATTCTATAGGATGGCTTGGTCACAGTGGTGAGCTTAGGCTCCATGACCGCTCCTGCAGGAAGGTCATCAAAGCCTATGACCGCAAGCTTGTCCGGGGTCAGTCCGCTCTGTTTAATTCTTTCTATTGCTCCAAATGCCATAGTATCTGTGGCGATAAAAAAGGCGTCGGGCACTTCCTTTGATTCCAACAGCTTGCTTGCCGCTTCAAATCCACCTTCTATGTTGTTCCCAGTTTTAAAAATTATATCCAGGTCAACTTTCATCATATTTTTATGTAAAGCTCTTTTATAGCCCTCCAGCTTCTCTTGACTGTCGAGAACGGGATACTGGGTCAATATAAGGGCTATCCTTTTTCTCCCGGTTTTGATAAGGTAATCCACGGCCTCTTCTGCCGCTGTGTCGTAATTGGTATATACTATGTTCTCCTGCTGGCAAAAGGCGGACTTGCCTATCAAAACAAAGGGAACCTCTCTCTCCTTAAGCTTTATCGCGTCCTTCTCATCTATCTGAGAGGAGGCCAGTATCAGTCCGTCGATTTTTCTGTCGATTAGGGTGTTTATATATTCAAGTTCTGTATTTTTATCAAAATCCGTATCACAGAGAATAACGCTGTTTTTCTTACTTCGGGCGATTTTTTCAACGCCCTTGGCCATTTCCATATTTGAAGCCTCAAGCATATCCGGAACAAGCATACCTATTAAATTGGTTTTTGAATTCTGTAGATTTCTTGCAAACCAATTAGGCGTGTAATTTAATTCCTCTATTACGGTTAATACTCTATTCTTTGTTTCTTCGGAAACCATTTCAGGATTGTTTAATACTCTGGATACTGTTGTAATCGAAACTTCTGATTTTTTGGCAATTTCTTTTATATTCACCTGATGCCCCCATTGCTTTTTGTTTGATTATAACATTAAACAAAAGGGTTTGTACACACACAAACCCTTTTGTTCCGGTGTTATATCTTAAAGTCAACGTGTTTACCGGTGTCATATTCAAGTTGTCGCTTTGCAGGCGTTGTTCTGCATATCACTTTGCCCTTCCTTATTACATGGGTACATTCTGATTGCAGTCTTATTATATCATCTTCCGTTTTGGCATCAAAGATAACCATATCAGCCGTATTGCCTTCTTTTATCCCATAGTCATCCAAATTCATTGTTTTGGCAGAGCTATGAGTAATCATATCGAAGAGCTGCTGAACCTGCGTGGCTCCGTTTAGCTGTCCCATATGAAGCAGGAGAAATGCCGCCTGAACCATGCTCCCTTTTCCCATTGAATACCACGGGTCCATTATGGAATCGTGTCCTATGGATACGTTTATACCTCTTGCCAGCATTTCATCTACCCTGGTGAGACCGCGCTTTCTCGGATATCCATCCATCCTGTTTTGCAGGACAGCGTTATCAAAAGGATTAGTAATCATGTTCAGCTTTGCTTTCGCAATATTCCCTATAAGCTTATATGCATAGTCATTGTTGTAGTTATGCATGGCCGTCGTATGGCTTGCAGTTGACCTTTCGCCCATATTTCTGTTGATGCTTTCCTTAGCCATCACTTCAACAAATCTCGAATGAGGGTCTCCCGTTTCATCAATGTGGATATCAATTAGCTTGTCGTGTTTCTCAGCCAAATCATATACCATCTCAACGTCTTTTACTCCATCCTCTCGTGTATATTCTATGTGAGGAGCGCCTCCGATAACATCAACGCCCATTTCAATTGATTTTTTTAATAAATCAATGTTTTGAGGGTCCGTAAGTATTCCGTTTTGAGGGAATGCCACCACCTGAATGTCTATAAGGTCCTTGACATCCTCCTTAAACTCAAGGAGGCTTTCAACCGTAAGAAGAGTAGGGTCCGTACAGTCGGCGTGAGTCCTTACTCTCAAAACTCCGTTTGCTATGTACCAGTCGATTACTCTTCTGGCGTTTTCTTTAAGCATTTTCTTGGTCAAGCCCACCTTCCAATCACTCCAGATATCTATGGCCTCAAGCAGGGTTCCCGTTTCGTTCTTTCGCGTAAGCAGCCCTGACACCAAAACTGCATCCAGATGTACATGAGGGTCGACTATAGGAGGAGTAACCAGACTGCCTGCGGCGTCAATTACTTCCGTTCCGGGTTTTTCAGATATCGCCTTTGCAATCTCTTTGAACTTCCCGTTTTCTATTAAGATATCCTTCAGTCCTTCTTCATATCTTAATTTTGCATTTTTAATCAATAATGTACTCATCAATACCTCCTAATATCTACACATACTCTGCATCCTCATCTACCTTATGGCTGTCGTCTATACCGCACTTAGTCAATATAGCGTTCACAACCGGCATAAGTATCATGGCTATTAATATTCCCTGTAAGGAAGATATGCCTATGTTGAACATTCCTCCGAAATACGCTGCCGCACATCCCAGGATATATGATATTACCGGAGCTATTCTCCAGTTCTTGAAATGTACATACTGCAGCATAGGAATCCTGCCTTTGGATACGAATAAATAGTCCCCTATAATAGCCCCTCCAAGAGGTGGAACGAATGTTCCCAGTAAGTTTAGCATTGGGATAAAGTAGCTTGAAATGCCACAAACCGCCATAATCAACGCTATGATTATCCCTCCAATGATGAAAGGCTTCTTGTTATTCTTGCCAAAGAATTCGGCACCTGCCATACCAAAGGCATATGCAGTTGCGTTATTGGTTGTCCAGATGTTAAGAGTCAATATAATCAATGCCCAAAATACGATTCCCATGGAAATCATAAGCTCAATCAAATCGCCCGTTGCGAATACCAGTCCGCCTAACATTCCCGAGAAAATCATAACACCATTTCCTACAAGGAATCCCAGAAGTCCTGCGATAAATGCAGTCTTTCCCGTTCTGGCAAACCTTGCCCAGTTTCCTGCCTGAGTTCCGCCGGAAGCGAAGGTTCCTACAATAACTGTAATCGCAGATGCGACCGTCATCTCTGATGTCGGTACAATATCTCTGATAGCATCAAGGCTTCCTGCTTTATTTACTGCCATAACTATTACCATAATCATAAGTACTGCCATAAGAGGGATAGCAACGTATGATACGATGGTCATCGCCTTAACTCCGTACAATGCAGTTATACCCATAATGAGGCCCCAAAGCAATATGAAGAATACCTTCCAGCCGAAGGAATCAAGCCCTAAAGCCATAGCGAAAAGGCTTCCCATGTATTCTCCGGTTATAGCATACCAAAATACCTGAGTACCTCCCAGTATTATATCTGACCACTTAGCGCCTACTTTACCAAAGGTGTACTTGGACTGAAGTACTGCAGTCAATCCCGTTCTTGCTCCAATCCAGCACATAGCCGCTACATATACTCCCAAAATCAAACTTCCGGCAGTTATTATCAGTATGAGCTGGTCAAATGTGAATGCTGCTCCCAGTGAAGCTCCTGATGCCATGGTCGGCGTGAAGAACGTGAAGCCGATTAACACGCAACTTATTGACAAAAGACTGCGTCTTGCGCTTCTAGGCACATGGTCCAAGGGGTAATCTTGGTCTACTACTTTTTTCTTTTCTAAATTTGTGTCTCCCATAGTTTTCTCCTATTCTTATAAAAGGTATAATATCAGAAAATATTTTCATTTATGTTTTCTTTTTAAAACAATTTATTAAATATGAAGGTTGAAATTACTTGATTTTGCCTTATGAAAATATTTTCATCATCATGTTATCAGATACTTCTAATCTTTGCAAGTCTTTTCTGCTTTAAATTGATTTAAGTCAAAAATATTATATGTTTTTTTCGAGACGCAAAAATCCCGATTTTCTGTATTTTGAGAATCGGGACTTTTCTCCTGTCTTAGTCAAACGCCTGTAAAAAATTCGTGATTTTTTAAAACAATTTGCACGGTACAGCTATATGTTATGGAGCTACTGATCTTTTAAAAGCTTTTCTACATCAGCCATTTGCTTGCCAATTCCTATTGTTTCATAAATATTAAGCGTTTCTCCGGCAAGACTTTTCTTAGGGGAAACAACTCAAAAGGCTGGTCATCATGGCGAAGTGCGCTTGTGTCATTAATCCATACGACGGAAGCCTCTATTGGGCTATTTCAACCGCTTCTTCATCAGTATCAAATAAAATGATTGGAATAATAAGTCCAAACACTTCCATATCGCTTGCGATATCAATATCCCTGCTTGCATTGTCAAGAATTGCAGGCTGCATAGCGTATGCTCTATCTACCATTTCTGCAATTTCTTTTTCATCATACTTTGTAACGGAACCAACGACTTTGTTTGTGGATTCGTCATAAACATTTACCATTTTCATAGTAATAGTCCTCCTTTATGTTTAGCACTATGATTTTGTAGTGAATATTACTTATAATTAAAACGCAAGAGCCTCACAAATAATATGTTTTTTCCTTGATAGACAATTAAAACTATGATAACATTGTAAGGTATATGAGAAAGTACATGCAAGCGGCTCTCAATGAGGCCCAAAAGGCTGCGGAGGCAGGTGAAATTCCCGTAGGCGCAGTAATAACAAAAGACGGCATTATCATCAGCAGTGCTCACAACGAAACCGAGACTCGCAAGGACCCTACCGCCCATGCGGAGATTTTAGCCATCAGACAGGCGGCAAAAGCTCTGGGTGGCTGGAGGCTTACCGACTGCTGTATGTTTGTTACCGCCGAACCTTGCAGCATGTGTGCAGGGGCTATCGTATGGTCCAGAATCAAGAAGCTTTACATAGGAACCATGGACCCAAAGGCAGGTGCCTGCGGTTCGATATTCAACATCCCTCAGGAGCGCAAGCTGAACCATTATGTAGAAATAGAATCCGGGCTTATGCAAGAAGAATGCAGCAGCCTAATGAAAGAATTCTTTAAGCAACTAAGAAATAGGAAGTTGGAGGAAAAACAGTAATGAAAAGAATAGGTGTATTTGTTTGCCTTATGATTATGGTGGTATCCGTGCTGGCACCGGCGTGCTTCGCCGCTAACGAAAACGATTCCACTACAGCCACCAAGGGTAATTTCAACATAGTATCTTCTACTCCGCAGAACGGAGCTGACGGAGTATCTGTTGAAAACCTCAGTGTTAAACTTTATTTCAGCACAGATATGCTTCCTGATTCCGATTCTAAGGCTATCAGAGAAGCAAACGCGAAGCAGTTCAAACTTACAAACTCAAAGGGCAAGAAAATCCCTATTAAAGTGTACTACAGCCACAAGGAAAAAGGCCTCATGATGGTAGTTTCCGATATCGTTGGCAAGGACATTAAAATTGAGGGTGCTACCGATTACAAACTTACCATAGGCGGTAATTTGCAGGCAAGTGATGGTTCTAAACTGGGTAGCAAGGAGAATATTTCCTTTAAGACTCTTGACCAGTCAAAATCCACGACTGTATATATGGTTATGATGGGCGTTATGATAGTCGGCATGATATTCTTCACAACCAGAAGTGCCAAGAAGGCAGCCGAAAAGGAAAGACAGGGAACCGGCAAGACGGAGACCGTAAACCCTTATAAGGAGGCCAAGAAGACAGGTAAATCCGTGGAAGAAATTGTTAAGCGTGATGAACAGAGGAAGATTAAAGAAGCCGAGCTAGCTGCCAAGAAGCGAGCCAAGGACGCAGAGTACGACGCCTTAATAGCAGAGGAGAAGAAAAAAGCACTCAACAAGAGGGTTTCCTCCGCAAAGCCTATTTCCAAGGCAGGAAGCACCTATAAGGTCAAGGTTAAAAAATCAACTTCTAAGGCTACCGAAAAGAAAAATACGACCAACCCTAAGAACCAGACCGGCAAACAAAAGAATTCAAAAAAGAAGAGTACTAAGAAATAATGAATCCGAAGCAAATTGAGCTCAAAGCCTTTGCTAAGATTAATCTTAGTCTAGATGTCCAAGGACTTCTGGATAACGGCTTTCACAAGGTAGAAATGGTAATGCAGCAGATACTTCTGTGCGATGATGTTTCTGTGTGCTGGGCACCTTCTGAGTACAAAAGTGGCATCGACATTCTTTTGTCCACAAACAAATATTATCTGCCAAAGGATGCTCGCAATCTCGCTTACAAGGCCGCCCTACTTATGGGTGATGAATTCAGCGGTTCAGATGGTGCTGCCTGGGTTTCTGGCGGCACTGTAAAAATTGATATTAAAAAGCGTATCCCCGTTGCCGCCGGTCTTGCCGGGGGCAGCAGCGACGGCGCAGCTGTGCTCCATGCACTTAACAGGCTCTGGAATCTGAACCTTTCGATAAGTGAACTTTGTATTTTAGGTGCAAAGCTAGGCTCAGATGTCCCGTTCTGCATAATGGGGCAGGCCGCAGCAAACCATAATTTAATGACAGGCTATAAGGATGACCCTTTGGCCTGTCATTGTGCTTTAGCTACGGGAACAGGAACGGAGCTTCGGCCTATAAAGGGTCTGAAAAGCCATCTGGTTCTTTCCAAGCCTCCCATTGCCGTATCTACGGCTCAGGTCTACAAGGGTATTGATACGGTAGAGATTCCCGCCCATCCCGACAATGATGCCCTCCTTGATGCCCTGGAAATAAATCATAGAGAAACTATTAAAAAAAATATGGTCAATGTACTTGAAAATTTCACGTTAAAGAGTTATCCTATGATAGTGTATACAAAGAACAAAATACAATATTTATGCAAATCAGGTTGTGTGCTCATGAGCGGAAGCGGCCCTACAGTATTTGGTCTCTGTGACAGTATGAAGGAAGCAAAATATATATGCAAACAGATGCTTAAGGATAACAAAGAAAGCTATTGGACCAGAACCACATGGTAGCACAATCTAACAAAGAGAGGCAGAAAACTATGTTGAATTTTGACATACAAAACCACAGACCACTTCGTGAAATGGTTTATGAAGAATTAAAAATGCAGATATTGACCGGAGCCATAGTTCCCGGCACGAGAATGATGGAAGTTGAGCTGGCTGATGAAATGGGTGTTAGCAGGACTCCTATACGAGAGGCCATAAGAAAGCTGGAAAAGGAAGGTTTGGTAGTAATAGAGCCTCGGCGCGGAGCCTACGCTTCTCAGATTTCTACAGAAGATATGGTGGAAATACTTGAAGTGCGCCAGAACATGGAGGGCCTTGCCGCCTATTTTGCAGCTTCCAGAATGACCCCTCAGCAGATGAGCGAGCTTAAGGACGTATCAAACAAGTACAATAAGGCTGTATCTGAGGGAAGCATGGAAAACATGATAAAGTATGACACCAGATTTCACCGCATCATAGTAGAATCCTGCAATAATAAGATTCTGGTGCAGATGATTGAACAGCTTCAGGAGCTTGTACTTAGATTCCGTTACATATACTATGATAACTTTCGCAGAGCGGAAAATATGCCTGAAGAGCATCTTCGCATACTCCAGGCCATCGAAAGCAGAGATACGGATGCTGCCAGAAAAATGGCAGATGTCCACATCGACAGGCTCAAGGAACTTGTAATAGGAGAAGGTGTAACCCAGAAGCACATATAATTAGTTATATTGCGACACAACCTTTATACATATAGGGATGTTTCTGTAGTTATTAAGAAAGGTGAGAACCAATATGTTTACTATTTTTGTTACTTATATTGCTAAAGATAAAATAACTGCAGAAAACTTCTATAAAGAAGTTGAAAAATCTGGCATAATTGACGCATCCAGGGCCGAAGAAGGCAATATCAGCTACGATTATTACCTCCCTGCTGATGTGGATAACGAGCTTTTTCTTCTTGAAAGGTGGGTTGACAAGTCAGCTCAAGCGCACCATGCGACCCTCGGCCATTTCATTAAACTGAGCGAGATAAAAAGCCGCTACGATGTTAAAACTATAATAAAGTACGAGTAACAGATATTGGATGGCAAGTATTAACCCTCCAATAACTGCACACTGAGTTTTTTTAAAGATACGCCAAGAAAACACCGCATAATTATCATTATTTTCAATATGGATACCCCGTTTGAGTGCAAACACTGACTTTTCTAACGAATGGTCATCAAAAGCACCGGTCACGCTCTGTGAACCGGTGCTTTTTTAGAGCAACAACTAAAAACTCAGTATTAACCCTTCTAATCGCCAATAAAACCTATCCCTTGCCCCATAACCCGATTCTTTTGGCCAGTGAGAGCCAAAAAACTTATGGAGGGGGTGTGTTTTTGCTATTTACTCACCCCAATGTCTTCAGCAACCCTTCCTGCCAGCTCTGAAGTGAGCGGTGTATTATTTTCCCTTCGTAGGCACTTCTCAGCTGTGCAAGTGCCGGTGTTCTGCTAATGGCTATCTGATAGTTGGCGTACTTTTCGCCTGCAAGCTCTTCATCGGAAAGAGATATGACTTCACGAGCCAGGCTGACAGCTTCCATACCTCTGTTAAGAACTGTAAGAAAACTATTCCAGGTCTCCTTGACTTCAAATACGTAGGTAGCCGCCGCTTCATCTGGAAAAGCAAACTCCACAATGGCCTTAGATCCGTCCTTTGACGGTACGGCCGCCCATATTTTCCACCTAAGAGCATCTAGCTCTTCTTCCGTAAGCTCTATTGCCCCTTCGCCTGCACCCTGAACGCCCTCCGCCTGCGCATTCTCTGCTCGTTCATTTTCAAGGCTTTCCACCAGCTTATTAAAATCCTCCTCCGAAAGCCTGTTTATCCCTACCGCAGTCTGGCTTCCGTCGCAGACCCCCATCATGACTCTGAAGGTTTCCTTCATTTTACTGTTTCCTATCTTGCCCTTAAGCACCGTAGAAAGAGCAGGGATTTTTTCTTCAATCTCCTGTAAAGAAACGGCTATTCCATCAGGCAAAAGCCTGCCGCACATTTCCAGCTCCTGACCTAAAAGATCGTTGCAAAGATCCTTGACAAAGGCTTTATTTCTAACCTGAAGCTCTCTGATTCCTGATTTTATCTCCCTTTCAAAGGGGTCAAAGTCACGCCCCATCATGAAAAGCCTATAACTCTCCCCTGTACTGAGAGTAAAGGTCAGGCTATAATCTTGATTTACCATACCATTGATAAATACAAAGGGTACGCGCCTTCCGCCAGCATCCTCCGACAAAATGCAAAAAGCATCCTCAAAAATCTCAAGAACACAGCTACCATTTTTGCCTTCATAGGCATAGTTACCCCTGCCTCTGAATAAAGGCTCTTCCTTCACAGACATGGCGGTAAGGGTTTTCTTGTTATAAACCTCTCCCAATTCCTTAAAAAACCAGTCACAAGAATGTCCCAAACGAGATATTTCTATATTACCCTCTCTGCAGTCCAAGACAACCTTATAATCATTAAGATATATTTCATTTATGTGATTGTACGGAATAACCTCATTGTCAAAGAGCCAGTCCATGCGAAGGCTGTCCTCCTCTACAAAGAGCTGGGCTTCACCCTTAAAAAAATTCGACTTTATCGTCCCCTTGTATTCCAAGCTCATATCTTGGTACCGCACTTACCGCAGAATTTCATTCCCGGCTCCAGTTTACTACCGCAACTCGGACAAAAGGCCGTCATCGCTACAGGCTCACTGCCTCCCAAAGGAGTTCCGCAGTTGCTACAAAACTTCACTTCCTGAGAATTCTTGGCTCCGCAGTTAGGGCATACATTAAGTTCAAGATTGGCTCCGCAGTTGTTGCAGAACTTGCCATTACCGGTAGGCTTACCACAAACCGGGCATACGGTAGTCTTGCTTTCTATATTTCCTTGCCAAACCGTAGCCGATTCCCCGGCTTCGTCTATATTTCTCTTCATAGCCTCTGCTCTAGCTTTGGCAACATAAACATCCTGCCTAGGGGCGCATTCTATACACATACCCTCCTGTTCGTTGTAATCATTGTCACATACCCATTTCTGACAGCCGTGGCACTTGTAAAAATGCTGCTGAACTTCTTCCTGAGCCATATTAAAAGCTCTCTCATGTTCCTTCTGCCATTCCGGGCTTCTACCATCAAAACGCTCAGATATAACATCTCCTCCGCGCTCCATATTCCATCCTAAATTTCCTGCCGCACCGCCAAAAACATCTCCAAGTACCCTTACGCCTCTTGTCAGCCTGCGTACGCTTTCACCCTTCTTATAGGTGGTGGATTCTATAAATGTCGACTTAAATCCGTCTCCACAAATGTCGCAGTAAAATGTAAACTGGTATCCGGCTTCCGTGGAATTATCCTCATAATTCCTTGTAAAAGCTTTTAGCATAGTTTTCACCTCATGTTTCTTTTTTGTGAACTAACAAATATGATTTCTTATTATATCATAAATGATTCTTGAACTGAATAATATATACGAAGAATATAAGGATAATAGAATAGGAGGCTGTAATATGACTGTATCGCCTTATGATAATCTCCCCGTAAAAGGCCGGGAACCTAAACCTTTGGAATACGTTGAAGTACCTATGGAGGACCTGGTTGAAACATCCGCAAGCATGGCTGATAATGCTTCCCCAGATGCCTCTGCCAACGCTCCCGCGGGCATCTCTGCCGAAACGTCAGCAAAGGCTTCGGACATCGCTACCGCAGAAATACCTGCAAATGATCCAGGCAGTATTTCTGCTGAAGCGCCTGCTCAGGAATATGCCCAGGCGCCCTTAAAGTCCGCCAAGGAACCGGAGAAGCTTTCCCAGAAGACCCCGCAGCCTGCTTTTGAGCCTGCAAAGCCCGAAGCCCGAAGGGAAATATCCTCCCCTGCTAAAACAGAACCTTTGCCCAAGCCCGCCCAGTACACTAAGCTTTCCTTAAAAAACCGCTATGGCAAAAGAGATTTTACTCTCTCCTTCGAGGAAACCCTCCTTGTGCCTGATACCATGGCCGATATTTCGGAAATACTTTTTGCAGAAGGAAAGGTCAACCTTTCTCAAGGCTGTAAGCTCAGTTACGAAAAGGGCGACAGCCTTTCCGGCGACATCACTCTCTATACAGTATATAAACCGGAATCAAAAAGTAATATCGATATTATAAAATCCACCATTCCATTTAGAACGGATAAATGCTGGGGCGATTCTTCCTGTGATTCCTTTAAGGCTGCAGTGCGGCTCAAAAACATTGACTGCGAGCTTCTCAATGAAAGAAAATTCATTGCAAAGGTCGAGCTATCTATTTGCTTCACGGAAATATTAAAGCACGAGCTTAAGGTTTTTAAGGGGGTGGAGGACCCTGACTTCGTAGTATCCCAAACTCCTGTATCCGTTACAAACCTCAGCTTTGAAAAGGAAGAATCTACGGAAATATCTCAGGAGATAAATGTAAAGGAGGGAAGCCCTCTCCCTCAGAGAATTTTGAAAGAGGATATTCGAGTGGTGGAAAATCACAAACAGATAACCTCCGGCAAGCTGGTTATCAACGGTACCATACATTCCAGCATTCTGTATAAGGGCGAGCTGGAGGGTGAAACTAAGGTCTGCTGTGTCAGCAACAAAACGGACTTTACTCAGTTTATCCCCTTGACGGAAAACGCTGACGTGGATCTGATAAGCACCTACTTCAGCTGTGATGATTTGAAGGTTACCATTGCAGAGAACGATAAATTCATGCTTGAAGGACACGTCCGCACTCTCATCTGTGTCTACGAAAACAGAGAGCTCCAAATGGTTTCGGACATCTATCACAAGGGGCGTGATATTTCCTTTGTCATGGAAGAGCAGCCCCTTTCCTTTGCAGGCGACGTTATATGTGGAGAAATATCTGCCAGAGAGACGGTCAGCCTGGAGGCATTTAACACAGATTCCGTCACCCTGCTCTGCGGCTCCTGCCATATCCTCGGGCTCAAGGGTTCCTCGGAAAAGGGCCGAATATCCATAGAGGGCCTTTTGCACGCAAAAATTCTTGCCGAAGATATGTCGGGATCGCCTTTCGTAATAAGCCGCAAAATACCTTTGAGAGGTTCTCTGGAATCCCAAAAAGCTATTGATTCCTTAGAGGGCGAAACCTCCATAGATATGTCGGGATGCGTAAGAGATTTCTGGTTTGACGAAATCAACGGCCATCAGATAGAAATAAATGCCGGAGTGAGCATTAACGTCTGGATAGTAAACACCTTATCTTTTAAAACTCCTGAAAATCTGTGCTTTGTTCAACAGGAAACTACAAGTAAGAGGATTCCTCTGGCTCTGTACGTTGTAAGTCAGGGCGATACTCTCTGGGATATTGCCAAGAAATACAAGAGCGACTGCAAGACCATAGCCGAACTAAACGACATCAGCCCGGACTCTGCGCTGATGGAGGGCATGAAGCTTCTGGTTATGCGAAGCTAAAAAATTTCCTGTAAAGTGTATAATATTTCCTCTTCTTGATAAGACTTGCTTTACACCAAGAAATTAGGGGAGGAAAAAATGAAAAATATTTCTGATGAAAAAAAATGCATAATATGCTTTGCCCTTGTCATCCTCATGGGTGTACTGTTATTCTATACATATGCCGATGACGAAGGGCAAAACGACCACGAAGGCATAATAAGGCTCCATGTAATTGCCAACAGCAACACCGTAGGCGATCAGGCTCTCAAGCTCAAGGTGCGGGATGCAATAATAAAACACATGGAAAAAAATGCTCAGACCGTTACTGCGGCTGAAACAGAGGAATATCTGAAGGATAATACGGAGAGGTTTGAAAAGATAGCCGAAGGAGTCATAGCCTCCGAAGGCTACAACTACCCGGCGGGCGTCACCTTGGGAGTCAGGTATATTCCTGAAAAGAACTACGGAGAGATTACCTTTCCTGCCGGAAACTATGAAGCGTTAAACGTCACCATCGGCGACGGTGAAGGAGAAAACTGGTGGTGTGTGTTGTTCCCACCTCTGTGTCTTCTTGAGGAAGGTTGCGAAATGACAGACTCAGACAAAAATAACACAGCTGTGAGCAGCAACCTGTCGGAGGACCAAAGGCTAGAGCTGAGATGGAAACTTATTAAACTGCTTAATAAGAACTAGCCACTCTCTATAAGATCAGACACATTTAAAAAGCGTCCCTTGTTCTAGGGGCGCTTTTCTAAAAGTTTTTCCAGGCTGTTTCTCTTGAATTCCGTCTTCAACAGACTCTGCACTCGCGCGAACTCCTTGTGCATACAGCAATCGATGTCCTTGATGTTCTCGCAGTCATATCCTGATTTCATACATTCGATGACAAGAAAGGTATTTTCAAAGGCGCAGATTACATCATACAAGGTAAGATGACTGCATTGAACCTTTAGCCTATAGCCTCCCTTAGCACCTCTTTTTATTTCCACTATCCCGCCTGACTCCAGCTTCTTCAATATCCTGTAGATAAAGGGGGACGGTATGTCCTGTCTATCAGAAAGCCTGGCAGCCGACAATGGAGCTTCTCTATTAAGTTCTTCTATTATCCTTATCGCGTATTCAACTTCCTTAATGATTAAAACAGGGCTCACCTCCTCTTGCTTACCCCTTAAATGCAATGGTAGTCACTGCAGTCATGATAATAAGTCCGCCTATAATCTGCATTCCCGTCAGCATTGTTCCGAATATAATAAAAGACAGTACGCAGGCCACTATAGGCAGCACATTTTCAAAGGATGCAACCACCGTTACTGACAGCTTGCCTAAGGCATAGGTATACGCCAGCTCTCCCAGTACAAAACACACCAAGGTAGTAGCTACTGTAATGATTATTCCAATGCCTGTTATCTCAAGTCCCGTAGGATTGCTCAACAAGAGTATGGGAGTTTCCACAATAAGCCCCGCAATAAACAACCCAGTAAGCAGGGTAAGCAGGTCGTACTTTTCATAGAGAGGCTTTACCATTACCATGTAAACCGTCCATATAACAGCAGCCAGTATCATTACAAAAAGCCCCTTCAGATTCATCCCCAAAGGTTCCCCCGAAACGAGAAGATATACTCCCAAAACGGAGAAGATAACGCATACCACCTTGACAGGGGTTATCTTGTTTCCAAAAAACAATCTGTCTGCAATCATCCCGAAAATAGGCAAAGTAGCCATTATCAGGGATGAAAATGATGCCGATGTAAGCCCAACTCCCCAGTTTTCTATAGAAAAATATATACCCATACCCAGTCCGCCGCATATAAGCACCCTGAGCAAATCCTCTTTTTTAATATGCACGCCCTTGTTCTTGACAAAGGATAATATAAGCAAGAGCCCACACCCGATGACAAGTCTTGACATGGTAAACACAATGGGCGTGACGTAATCCATCATATAATCTATTGCAACAAAATCAAATCCCCAGATAAAATTGACTGCGAATATTGCAAGCAAAGGTCTTCTTTTGTTTTCCTTCATACTACGACTCTCTTTTCTTTACTGTGGCTTTACCTGTTTCGCATCTATACGTTTAGCTACCACGAAGAACCTTCCGTTTTTTACATGGTATGCACAGGTGGATAATGTGACCAGCTGATCGCCGTACTCGGTGGTAACTCCCGTGTCATATTCCGACAGGGACTTGACGCCCCTTATGAATTCATTGAAGTCGGACTCCGAGGTCATGCCTGCGTGTTGATAATATTTGAACTTGGTGGAATCGGCG
Source organism: Clostridiales bacterium (assembly GCA_012513435.1). Lineage (GTDB taxonomy): Bacteria > Bacillota > Clostridia > Peptostreptococcales > Anaerovoracaceae > Lentihominibacter. Next base: position 39,429 of record JAAZCE010000019.1, on the reverse strand, counting down.
GAGTATATCTGAGAATACCCGGCGGCTACCACCGCATACTTACCTTGTCCTCCCTTGTATATGGTATCGAACTTAAAGGTCTTATGTTGCTTAAAAAAGCTCTTGTCCTTATATTGAAGCAAGTCATGGAACATGGTCCCGTTTTTCATGTTATGTCCGTATATCATGAAATTGGAGGTCGGTATGAATATATCGCTGACCCCATCCATAAAAGGCGTACCTGCATCAGTAACTTCCTTTTTAAAATTTCTGTGTATATAATATTCAGGATTATCCTGTGTCTGCATTACAGGATAATCAATTTTTGTATCCTTTATCTTTATCCAGCCGATTATATCCTTATTGGCTAAATACATATCCACATATTTGCCGACAACGGTTCCCTTATCAGTAACAAGATCCTCACGTTCCGTCTTCATCTTAGATACATCATCAAGGTCTCCTTGCTCCTTCATTCCGTCGAGAAAGTAGTCAAGAAGCACCCCTGCAGCTCCTACAAATACTATTAAACTTATGACCAATATCATCTTTCTGACTAAACTCATATGTGCCCCTGTCTTCCCACTATTTCTATATACTGTACTCAATTAGTCTATATCATATCACGTACTATGTCAAGTTTGCAAGCTGCCTCTCATATTCTTCCCTCAGCATGGAATAGCAGCGCATTTCTCTCACGCCTCCATCATAGGTCTTGTAGGCTCTCCTGAAGGTTCCTTCATAAAAAAATCCGCATTTTTCTATGATCCTCTGGCTTCTCCTGTTGCTGTCACTTGTTCTTATCATTAAAACAGTCAGCTTCAGCTCCTCAAAGGCGTAACATATCAGGCGTTTGGCCGCTTCGGTCATCAGTCCCCTGCCCCAATAGCTCTCATCAAGGGAATAGCCCAGCTCCTTGCTGGCCACATCCGGCCTTATACTATCAAGGTCAAGTCCTATGCTGCCTATAATGCTCCCCGTCTCTTTATCAACCATAGCCCACACCATGTTGGGAAAAAACAAAGTTTTTATTACAAGCCTGGATTCAGCCACGCTCTCATGGGGCTTCCATCCTGCATGAGGTCCCACGTTGGGATTCTTGGCATAATTGTAAAGGGCTTCCGCGTCCTTCCGGCTCCACATCCTCAATATAAGTCTTTCTGTTTCCAGAGTCGGAACGTTATTCTTTTCCATACAGGAATCTCCTTGCAAAATGATTCAGAGAGTTATTCTGTCGTGCTCAATACTTCCTTATTCTTTTCCACCTGACTGACCTTCATACGGGATACATCCTCAGGGTCAACTTCCTCGTTGAGGGCAAGTATGGTTGGCCCCAAATATACAGTCTTAAGAACCTTGCCGTCTAGTGATATCTTGCTGAATTCAGTAAAGTTTTCGCCCTTGATATAGTAATCCTCGCCTATCTGAACGACTTCATTTATCTTGATCTCCTTTACGCCCATCTTAAGCTTTGTTTGTTGAAAAGGATTCTTTTCAGCGTAAATGTATTTGTCTCCGTAGAGCATATCGTATGCCAGCATCTTAAGGTTAGACATATACCCCGGCGTACCACTGTAGTTCTGATGATATTTGTTCATCATCCCAGCGGTAAATCCGAGACGCTTGAAAACCTCCGCGTTCAACTGGTAAGTAGCCACATCCTTATCCTGCTTCTTCATTCCGAAGTTATCCCAAATGATGTACTGTGTCTCATACAGGGAGCCGCTCTTCATGGTTTCCTCTGTCATATCGAGAGCCGGCAGATGGTCGCCGTACATAACAAGTATCACATCTTCATCGTAGTTTGACAAAGTGTCCGTCAGCTCCTTTACAAAGAGGTCCATTTCGTAGACCTGATTTGCATAGTACTCATGGGTCCATTTTTCCTCATCAGAGGCAGCCTTGGTTACTGTTATTGCAGGATTTTCTATCTCCTGCTCCGTCGGATATTTACCGTGCCCCTGCACGGATATGGTATAAATGTAATCCTGCCCCTCTGTGCTTTGAAGGGCCGCCAGTATTTCTTCCGTCAGTATACCATCCTTAGCCCAGTTCTTCGGAGTCTTAGTCACGTTGTTCATGTATTCAAGACTTGTGAATGTATCGAATCCCAAGTCCGCAAAGACCTTGTTTCTTCCGTAAAATGCTCCTCTGTGGTTGTGGATAGCGTGAGCTGTATATCCCATCTGCTTAACATCATAAGCCGAGCTTTCACAGGTCACATCTCTCAAAACGCTCTTGTAAGGATATTCTCCCGGCCCGAAAAACTTAACGCTGATACCTGTCATCACTTCAAATTCAACGTTAGCTGTACCGGCACCTACCGCAGGTACCATCAGATATCCCGATGAATAATTCTCCAGCAGCTTCCTATAATTAGGTATAGGGTCCTTGGAATATTCCACGCCCTCCATCATGGTAGGGTCAACAAATGATTCAAGCTGCAAAAATAGTATATTAGGCGTACTATCCACGTCCGTATCATCATCGGTTCCCGGCGTGTATACGTTATCGTCTCCCAACTCGCCACCAGTAAAGATGCCTTCAATCTCTGCCTTTGAATAATTATCGGGCTTATCTACACCTTCCTTGACCCATGTAATAAAAAAGCTGTATGTAACGCCGTTGTCTCTGTACGCATAGGCCAGGTTGCCGAAAAATGTATCTAGAATACCTACCTTCATGGCTCCCTGAATGGCACCGATGGTAGCCAGGAAGATTATTATGATAACAGCAATGGTTTTCTTAAAGTTGATTTTTTCCTGTATTTTAGGGGTTTTTCTGTAAAGGAGAATAAGGCCTACCACCAGAAGCGCCGCACCTATAATGACGAAAATCAAAGTCTTTACGGAAAAATAAGTGGTAACTATGGAAAGTCCGTCCTCCAGGTTGCTAAGGTCTTTTACGGTAAAAGGCGTCATCCTGTTAAAAAGTATTACTCCGTTGATGATGCCTACTACCAGCCACGCCATTCCGAAGACACACATCATGAATATTCTCTTCCTGAAAAGCAGTGAAAGGGACAGCACCGCAAAAACCAGCATCACATTACAGAAAAAAACGAGAGGATGCTGAACCATGAACCCAATGCTCCCAATTAGTGAATGTCTGCCCAATGTTTCAATTATCAAATCCAGCAATACAGATGCAATAAATACCAGCAACACATAATGCTTCAAATCTTTTTCAAAAAATGCCTTTAACTTGCTCATTCCATTCTACTCCTGTGCCAATGTCTTTTTTGCCACTTGATTCGCTATGTCGGCAAATTCATTTATATTCAGGGTCTCGGCCCTTCTCATCCAATCTATTCCCGCATCCGTCAGCGCTTCCTTCACGCCGTCCTTATCCAGTCCATTTACTCCCGTCAGTGAGTTGAGGAGAGTCTTTCTCCTCTGACCGAAGCCGTGCTTGATACACGCGAAAAAGGTCTTTTCATCCCTAAGCTCCACGGGCTTTTCCTTTCTCAGCAAAAGCCTTAATACGGTGGAATCCACCTTGGGTCGTGGTATGAAAACCTCCTTGGATACGTTGATTATCTTTTCCACCTGACAGTAATACTGGACGGCAACGGAAATAGCTCCGTATATCCTCCCTCCCGGCGGGGAGCTTATTCTATCAGCCACTTCCTTCTGCATCATGATGGTAATGCTCTCGGCTTCAACACCCTTTTCAAGAATATCCATGACGATAGGGGTAGTGATATAGTAGGGGAGATTTCCTATTATCTTAACCTCTCCCGTAAAATCTTGTGCCTTTCGTCGCTCTCTTATTATTTCGTTCAAATCAGTTTTAAGTATATCCTGATTGATTATTTGCACATTGTCGTATTCTCTAAGAGTCTCTCCCAAAATAGGAATGAGCTTCTTGTCTATTTCCACCGCTACAACCTTGGCAGCTGATTCTGCCGCCTCTGCTGTAAGCACGCCGATTCCGGGCCCGATTTCGATAACCATGTCTTCCGGTCCTATCTGCGCTCCTTCCACTATTTTCTCTATTACGTTTCTGTCCGTTATGAAGTTTTGTCCAAGACTTTTGGAGAGCTTAAAGTCATGTCGTGCTTTAATGTCCGAAATCGTTGTAGGTGAATATAATTTCATCTATAGCTCCTTAAGGGCTTTTTTGAAGTCCTCTATATCTATTCCATATTTATTGAGTCTCTGAACCAGAGTTTTGCCATTGCCGTATCCTATGCCCAATATCTTGCCCAGCTTATGCCTTTTTTCCGCGGAATTGGCCTGCCCTACCAGTCCGGCGACAAGCAAATCCTCCACAGCAAAAACGGCCTCTGAGGATTCTTCAAAGGAACACTTAGCCTTGCTCAGTGCTTCCCTGATAGCATCCGGGGCAGCATTTTCTATGCCTATATCTCCGGCCTTTGTAGCGCATGTTCTGTCAAGAAATGCTTGATTAGCATTGGGGAATTTCTCTGTTATCCTTCTCCGTATCTGCTCTCCCGCATGGTCTGGATCAGTGAAGACAATAATTCCCGGGCCTTGGTAGGCCTTGTCTATAAGCTGCCAGGTCTCCTTGGTTATACCATATCCATGTGTTTCTATTGTGACGGCATCCACACTTTTTTTGACCGCATTGGTATCGTCTCTGCCTTCTACTATTATTACTTCTTTTACTATCATCAGTCTCCTGTCATTTCCTCCGGAAACATATAAAGAACCTCTCCCGGTTTTATAAGCCTCAGCTGATCTCTTGCCTGTTCCTCCAAATTCTTGGGGTCGTTTATTTTATCAAGCTGCTTCTGAAGGGTCTTCTTTTCCTCTATCAACTCTGCCTGGTGCTTCTGGGTGTCAATTTTTTCTTTGTTCAGGGAAACAATTTTGAAAATAGTAGCTCCCAGCAAAACTATTATAAGGACGACAACGAGAGCTATTATCAGCCGCCGTCTGTTTTGGCTTTTTCTAATGGCTCTTTTTCCTCTGGTCTGCTGGCTTGCAGCGTAACGCGCGCGCTCCTCTTCCTTAAGCTTTTCCGACCGTCTTTTTTCAAGCCGCCTCTTCCTGGCTTCCTCCATGCCGATGACGCGGCTGCTGCTTTTGTACTCTTTGCTTCTCCTGTTTTTACCCATGGAGAAATTATATCACAGCATATCTTTTTCCACAATAATAGCCCTGTGAAAAACCCTAGCATTCCGTGAAAGGATACCTGACCGAAGGAGCTGTAATACAAAAACATCGTTACTATTACAGCCACCATTGCCCAGTACAATATTTCTCCTATTGCCATGGGGAAACTCCAACGCTTTTTTATGTGCCAAAGGCTTTCCGTCAAAATCCCTGCCGCCAACATGACGCAGAAGGTTTTTCCCTGCTGAAAAATGAGTTCCGTTACCTCCATGACTATTTTATTATTTTAGCTAGAAATCCGCCCTCTCCCTTTTGGCGAACTTTCACGTACATTATGGAGTTAACCGTTCCCGTTATCACCGCACTTCCTTCTTTCAGGTCCAACATTTGAATGTGCAGCTTCTCTCCTCTAATGACCATGGCGCCCTTCAAAAGAGTAGCTCTTATCTCTTCTTCATCAAAGCTGTCCACATCTGCGATTTCCGTTATGGTCAGCTTCTCTCTGTTATCTATGGTAACTGTATGATTAGCCATAGGTTCTCCTCCTCTTTTTGTAATTATATTGAGAGAAGATCTCCTATAGAACAAAAACAGGAAAGTCTATATGGACTTTCCTGTTATGCTTACATTGTTCTTTCGCCTATGGCGAATAATTTACTACGGCAAGTAGTTGAGTGGATTCTGTGGTTCTCCTCCGACTATTACCTCAAAGTGAAGATGTGGTCCCGTGCTTCGTCCTGTATTTCCCGATAAGGCTATTTCCTGTCCCTGGAAGACCTTTTCTCCAACGCTTACCAGGTTCCGACTATTATGTGCATACCTTGTCTTCATACCATTCTGATGGTCTATTATGACACAGTATCCATAGGCCCCTTCATAGCCGGATGATACTACCGTGCCACCGTCGGCAGCTTTAACGGTCGTCCCAGTAGGTACGCCAAGGTCTATTCCTTCGTGAAGGCTGCCCCATCTATACCCAAATTCAGAGGTAAGAGTATATCCGCTTGAAATTGGCCATATATACTTGCCTGAACCTACCGTAGGCGGTCTCTCCTTAGTTCCTATGAGGATAACCTCTGTTACAGGCTCTTCCTTGATGGTGGTAGACAAGGCCTTAGCCTCTATGGATTCTCCGTTTACGGTGGTTACCCTTTCCGTAACTTCGTTAAGACCATCCTTACCTGCCTGCTGGGTTTTTGTATATCCTTCATATATGTCAGGCGCATCCTTCTTGTTGACCTTATGCTCGATTACTTTATCGTGAGTAATGACATATGTAATCTTCACCGTAAGGATAGGTGCGTTTTGTCTTATTACCAGGGATGTCCCCACCTCCAGCTTCTTAGGATCTATATCCGTGTTGTCCTTCAGAATATCATCCTCTGCCATGGAATAGAGCTTGGCTATATCTGCCAGAGTCTCTCCCACCACAACCTTATGTATGGATTCCTTTTCTCCGCTGGTGCAGAGAACATCCACCATTTCCTTCTCCGAAGAAATGTCCTGAAGAGAAGTATTGCTACGTTTTATTTCAACGTTTTCAATAAATACAGCTTCCTCTGTCTTCGCTCCGTCCTCCTTACAGGAGTACTCTTCTTTAATATGCTCCAGAACCTTTGCGGCAGTGCTCTTGTTGTCTACCGCTCCGATCTTTTCTCCATTTATGTATATCCCCATGGCCTTGACATTCACATCACCCATGTAGGACAATCTTTTCAGCACGTCATCTGATGTGTCAATATCAATTTGTCCCATGGCGGGAACTCTCTTGAACTCAATATCGTCCTTGGCATCTATGACAACGTCTACCTTCTTGTCCTCTGTCAAAGCGCCCTGAACAAGGTCCGTGATTCTAAGGACCTCATCCTTTTCCTTAACGTACCCCAGAGCTTTGCCGTTGTATGAATATTCGTAGGCTGTGCAATAATTAAATATCCCCGCTGTGCCTACGGCAACTATGAGTACGACTCCAAAAACCGTAAGCAAGGCAACTTTATGCTTATCGCAGTACCTCTTGAATCTACCCATCAGTATCCCGTGTCTGCTGCTTCTATACTTCTCCTGCCTCTGCTTGCTGAGCATCTCGGCCTTGAGTCTTGCTTCCTCTTTCCTGGCCTCACGCTCTCTTTCAAGGGCCATTTTTTCTTCTTTGCTTGCCTCTTTTATCGCTTTTCTTTCTTCTCTGCCCTTTATACCGAAGAAATCCTTCCATGAAACCGTAGGCTCCTCGTTAAGCTCTGTGGTCACCTTGACGCCTTTGATGTTTACAATACCGGCACCTAATTCGGCGGCGGCCTTGCGCTCTGCTGCAAGCCGTTCCTTTTCACTGATGGCAGCCGCTTTTTTCGCTCTTTTTATCTCTTCTTTTTCTGCTTTTTCCGCAGCTCTCCTAACTTTGTTTTCTCGTTTTTTCCGTGCCTCAATTTCCCTGTTGGTCGTTCGTTGCTCTTTCTGTATAGAAAGAAGCTCGGCCTTGGCTTCGGTAAGGTCTCTGTCCTTTTCCTCGTCTGATTTCTTCCTGGCAGCGAATTCTTCTATTCCCTTTTTTTCTTCCATGAAAAAGGCTTCCCGCTCTGCTCTTAGCTTAGCCTGCTCAGTCTGCTCCTGGGTTTCCTTTACAACATTTCTTATGGAAACCTCTCTCATGCGTCTTTCCGCTTCCTCGGCTTCCCATCTCTTTCGCTCAGCCTCCTGCTGCACGGCGGCAACCCTTCTCTGAGCTTCCAAAGCCTCCTGCTGCTGCTTCTGTACCTGGATTTCCCTTAGCCTTGCTTCCTTTGCCTGTCTAGCCTTTTCCACTTCGTCCTTCCGAGCCTGCTCCATTATAGCCTGCTTGGCCAGTCTTATCTCCTCGGTCTCTTTGAATAACTCCCCTGTATCCTCCGTGCTTACAGCCTGGGAAGCCTTAGCCCCTTCCGGTGTTTTTGCTTCAGCCAGCGGGATTTCTTCCTCCGGCGTTTTTAATGCAGCAATACTCTGACGCAAAGCCTGTATCTCCTCATACATTCTCTTAGCATCTTCGTTTTCTTCTAAAAGCCTTTCTTTATCATCGATATCATCGCTGACAGTCTCATTGACGTAGTCGTTGACATCGGTTTCGGGAGCTATTCTGTTTTCTGTTTGGTTGTCAGGTTTATTTTTTCCTTTGTTATTTCTCCAAAGCATTGACATCTTTCTCCTGTTTCTAACATTCCTGTGTCCTTACATTTAGGACATCTGTATTTTATATCCATATAATCAAGTTCAAAGCCATTATCCGTCAACAGAAATGCTTTTTCCCTGTTGAGCTCTTCTATTCTGGCCTTAATCCGCTTCATCGCTTCACCTTTGTCGATAGTATCCGAAATAATTATCTTAGAAAGCCCTGCACTCTGCGAATTTAATTCTTCCTCTATGGCTTTTATCCTGGGAACCGCATCGTAGACTTTTCGCCTTCGCTCTTCGGCCTCCCCTTCTTCCATGCTCTGCAAGGTCTCATAATATCCCATAATATCCCCTGTTGTCAAGTCACCGCTCTTCTTGCCGCCGATGTGATTATGTTCTTCATACCAGTTTACCAGGACCTTGTTAACGTAATTGATATTGGGGTTGGATATTCCTGAAGTCTTGCTGCACGCCTCAAGAACCTTACTTAATGAAAACTCCATGGTCTCAAACCATGAATCCATTATGCGCTTTTCCTCCTCCGTTGCCTGCCTGCTGAAGCCAAGAGCCTGAAAAACCCTTGTGTACAAATGCTGCTTCTTATCATTTTCGCTCAAATACTTTTCCACAGAAATAACATCATAGAGGCCTTCCTTTACCCAGTTGTTGATAACGGCCCCGATGTACTTGAGATTTTTCTTTTTCCTCTGAACACAGTAGGAATATCCGTAGACGATTATCTCTGGTGTGGCGTTAAAATCGCTTATCCAGGACAATATCTCCATGATTTCCGTTCCGTTGATAACCCGTCCGGCTATTTTCTCTATGGTACTGAACATTCCCTGTATCTCTTTATCTGCCATGAAATCCTGAACGCTCTGATCCTGAGAATAGGTCTTCTTCCTGTTCTTCTCCCCGTAAAGCTGTTCCTTGAGAGAAACAAATTCAACATCGTAGAGAAATTTATCATCTGGGTCCTTCTTTATCTTTCTTATTGCCCCCAAACGTTCCCAGTAGTTCCAAGCCTTCAAAACGTCCTCGTATTCGAGGGACAGATGCTTGGCAATATCCTCGTTGTTAACATCTGTTTCCAAGTTGGCATACATGGAAGCAAACAGATACACTTTGATAAAATCACCGGGGGCAGTCACCATATATTCATTTATAAAAATATTTTCCACGCCGGTATCCAGCAGGAAATAATCTCTGATATTCTCTTTCTTAAAGTTCATCATTTCCTCCGGTTTTACATACCACCGACACTGCCTCCTGCAGCGCTGTCTACGAATTTAGTCATCTTTTCAAGCCATGTAACATTGAATTTTCCTGTCGGACCGCTTCTCTGTTTGGCGACAATTACTTCACATTGTCCCGGAAACTCCGTATCCTCGTTGTAGTATTCATCACGATACAAAAACAGCACTATGTCCGCATCCTGCTCTATGGAGCCGGATTCTCTGAGGTCGGAGAGCATAGGTCTGTGGTCCGTTCTGGTCTCAGGTGCTCGGGAAAGCTGGGATAGAACGATTACAGGGCAGTCAAGCTCCCTTGCCAGAAGCTTGAGGTTTCTTGAAATCACAGAAATCTCCTGGTTCCTGGAGTCGGCCCGTCCCTCAGGATTCATAAGCTGAAGATAGTCTATTATCACAAGGTCAAGCCCTTCTTCCGCCTTGAGCCTTCTGCACTTGCTCTTCATTTCCATTATGCCTACGCCTGCTGTATCATCTATATGTATCTTTGTTTTGGAAAGATTGTCCAGGGCAATGTTGATATCGTCCCAGTCTCTCCTTTCAAGTCTGCCTGTCTTCAAGCTCTGCATAGGAACCTTGGATTCCATGGAGAGCAGTCTCTGCCCAAGCTGTTCCTTGGACATTTCCATGCTAAAAACCATGACCGATGCTTTTCCTTTTATAGCTGTGCTGAGAGCCAGTGAGAGGGCAAAAGCCGTCTTGCCCATAGCCGGCCTGGCCGCAAGAATTATTAAATCCGACTTTTGCAATCCCGATGTTTTCTCATCGAGATCCTTGAACCCCGTGGTTATTCCCGTAAGGCCCCCGTCCATCTGTGATGCTTTATCAATTATTTCAATATTCTGCAGTAGCACATCCTTGATGTGAGTGTACTGCCCCTTTTGGCGGGCCTGAGATATTTCAAAGACACCGCTCTCCGCGTAATCCAGCATCTGCTCGGCTCCCATATTGTCCTCGTATCCTTTAACCACAATATCATCAGCCATGCTGATAAGTCTGCGCAGGGAGGCTTTTTCTGCAACTATCTTGGCATACTCCGTAGCGTTGGATGTAGTCGGGGTTCCGGAAGAAAGGGAAGCCACATATGCTCTGCCTCCCACCATATTGAGGCTGTTTCTCTTCTTCAGCTCTTCGCAGACCGTCAGGAAGTCAACAGGAGCGTTTCTCTTATTCAGCTCCAATATGGTCTGGAATATTTCCTTGTGATTCTGGTCATAAAAATCATTGGCTCTAACCACTTCTATAACGTCAAAAAGAGCATCCTTAGAAAGCAGGGCTGCTCCCAAAACAGATTTTTCCGCTTCAATGCTATGAGGAGGAATTCTTTGTTCCATGTTTACTCTCCCGCTGATATAACTATACTGTAACCGTTACCTTTAATTTTGTCGATACTTCGGGAAACAGCTTTACCGTTACATGTGTGGTTCCCGTCTGCTTGATAGGACCCGCAAGCTCAATCTTCTTTTTATCCACCTTGATTCCACCCTGCTTTTCAAGGGCTTCAGCGATGTCCTTGGATGTTATAGAACCAAAAAGTTTACCGCTTTCTCCGCCTTTTGAAATTATCTGAAGATTCATGGCTTCCATTTTCTTAGCCAGCTCCTTTGCCGCTTCCTTCTGCTCTTCAATCTTCTCGGCAGCTATGTTTTTTTGCTTTTCAAGGCTTCTTACATTCCCCTCTGTTGCTTCCTTTGCAAGCCCCTTGGGAAGAAGCATGTTTCTGGCGTATCCATCGTTAACCTTTACCACTTCTCCTGCCTTGCCCGTTCCCTTTACGTCTTTAGTAAGTATAACTATCATGATTTTATCCTCCTTGTGTGAAGTTCTAAAGAAATTTGCTTTAAAATATCCTCCGGCGAAAGGTCGCTCTGAGCGCCTGCCGTGTTAAAATGGCCACCTCCGCCAAATTTTTCCATTATCAGTTGTACGTTTATATCTCCTAGAGACCTGGCGCTGACAACCGTTCTGCCACATTCGTTCTGCCCTGCTACGAAGCTGGCCTTGATGCCCTTGATTGTAAGAAGCTCGTCGGCCACTTGAGAATTTATTATCTGTGAATTAGGGTTTAGGCCTGTGCATATGGACATTGCAATACCGCCTTCATAAAATCCGGCGTTGGCTATGCAGTTAGCTCTCATCTTAAAGCTGTTGGAATCAGCCTGAAAATACCGTCTGACCTTCTCAAGATCTGCACCGTTTCTCCTAAGCCAAGATGCTGCCTCGAAGGTCCTCACTCCTGCCTTGACGGCAAACCTGTTGGTATCCACCATTATTCCGGCAAGAAGTGCATCCGCCTCCATCTTACTGAGAGCTTTTTTCTCGCAGGCATACTGTATCACCTCCGTAACCAGCTCCGAGGTAGATGACGCATAGGATTCCATGTACGAAAGTATAGTTCCCGTAAAGGCGTCCTCCGCCTTCCTGTGGTGGTCTATGACTACGGTTTTTTCAGCCCTTTCCACAAGCTCCAGACAGGCTGCAAGAACCGGTCTGTGAGTGTCAAGAACTACTACCATAGAGTTGCCGTCAAGCAGGCTCAAGGACCTTTCGCTTGATATAAAGTCGTACTCTCCCGAATCCTTAGCGTCCTCGTATATGCTAGTAAGCGCATCATTATAGGAATCTATTACTATATATGTTTCCTTGCCTATGCTGGCAGCCAGCCTGTGTATCCCCAAAGATGCTCCGAAGCAATCCATGTCGGGATTCTTATGACCCATAATGAATACCTTTGATGCCTGGCTCATAAGAAGCTTGAGAGCATGAGCTATTATTCTGGACTTGCCCTTATTACTTTTTTCCACGCTATGGGTCTTGCCCCCGTAGTACTCAAAGTTCTTTACATTCTTTACCACAGCCTGGTCTCCACCTCGCCCCAAAGCAAGATCCAAGGCATCCTGGGCGTAGGCTTCGCTTTCCGCGGGAGTTTTTCCGTATAATCCTATGCCTATGCTCAGGGTCACCGGAAAATCAGCTTCCGTTTCTATCTCTCTGGCTTCGTCCAATATGGAAAACTTGTTGCTCACAAGCCATTTATAGTTTTTATTGGTCAGCACTATCTCATAAAGATGATCTCTGTATCTGGAAACACCGGCTTCCATGCTGTGTGCCCAATCTCTGATGAGTCTGTCAATTTCTCCCGAAAGCTTCATTTCTCTGTCTTCCCCCGCGCTGGATGTCAACTCGTCAAAATTGTCTACGTTGACCAGGGCTATGCAGAGCTTATCGTTATTATACAAATCCTTCAAATTATCGTATGCCGTCATATCTATAAAGTGGAGCATGATAGACGAAACGTCATCTCCACCTATGGAATCGGCAAGTACCTTGAAGCTCTTATCGTTCCTCTTCAGATACAGGGCCGTTCCTTCCGAAGCGGCTTTTGTGATTTCGCACAGTTTAATTCCTGTCAACGCGAAAATATCACCATCGACAATGCCGTCATACTTAAATACTTCATCTATCTTGCTGCTGGCTCTAGTTACCTTCCCCTGTGCGTTTATTATACACATAGGCAAAGGCGAGTAATGTGCCAACAGTCTTTCTATTCTTCCAACATACATATCTCTCTCCTGTCAAAATGACCCTTCCGGTTTATGGGTATACGCATTTATTATATCATATTATGATATTCTTGTCTTCTTTCTTATCACATTCCCCTTCTCTTACAAAATCTTCCGTTGCAAGTATATAATAATGCTTCCCATCTCCAAAACTCCACAGAATCTATACATTACTTGAAATTATTACCATGAAACAAACATATTTATAGTCAATAATATAGTGGAGATAAACAAATTTAAGAAAGGTATTATATAAGGTAATATTTATGCGCAAAAAATCCAATATTTCAAACACCGGCAGGTCGGGGCTGGTAACCCTGTTATACGTCGTATCTGCTGTTATGGCAGCTCTCTTCGTTTACGCCCTCTATTCTTCGATAATGTACATCGTTAACTACGCCGCCTCCTACGGTGTCTCCGTTTCGGATATGATGGGAGACAGCATCCAGTACATCCTTCTCAATTCCTTTAGTTGGCTTGCATACGCCACCATCATCTTCGGCATAACAAAGTGTCTGGGGCTTCTGCAGGGACGAGGGCCAAAACAGACGGAGCTTACTGCAACGAAGGATTATTCCTCCACGGAAAAGTCAGATGAAAAACCGGGAAAGGCCGAGAACTCTTCAAATGAAAGTCAATCTGCGGAAGATTCTGTAGAAGAGATGAACGGTAAAGAGCCTACAAAAGAAGGTGCTGACAAGCAAGACGCTACTAAAGAAAACACCAAGGAAGAAGATCAAAAATAACCCTAGACCACAAAAAAAGGAAATAAAAAGAGGTCGACACGCCAAGAGACAATACTCTCTGAGGTACGACCTCTTTTTACATTCTCGCACCTGCCTTGCATATTTTTTTAAAAAGAAGTATAGTGTGGCGTAGGAGAGTTTTACACGACTTATACGATGACAAAGGACGGAGAAAACCAATGAAACGTATATTTTTAGTTGAGGATGACAAGGAAATCGCCAAGAATCTTACGCTTTTGCTTCAATCTCAAGGGTTTGCCGTTACCCACGCCCCCACTCAAAGAGAGGCTGTTGCCATGATTGCCGATAACCGATTTGACTTGGCACTGGTGGATATTTCCCTTCCCGACGGGAACGGCTTCGCTGTCTGCACGGAAATCAAAGAGAATCAGGATATTCCCCTCATTTTCCTTACCGCTTCCGGCGATGAATCCAGCGTTGTTACCGGGCTCAACATGGGAGCAAACGACTATATCACCAAGCCTTTTCGCCCACGAGAGCTGATTGCACGAATCGGAACTGCCCTGCGAAAGAGCGGCTCCTCCGAATCGGACTTTGAAATCCGCGGGCTTCACGTGGACACGGCAAGCGGTATCGTAAAGAAAGACGGCAAGGAAATTTTTCTCTCCGCTTTGGAATACCGTCTTCTGCTGGTATTTATCAATAACCCTAAAATCATAATTACACGGGCCAAACTGCTTGACGAATTATGGGACGCGGCAGGCGAATTTGTCAATAACAATACATTGACCGTATATATCAAGCGGCTGCGGGAAAAAATCGAAGACAACCCCGCCGACCCTCAGATTATCTTTACCGTTCGCGGGACGGGATATCGATTGGGAGGCGGTCATGTTTAGAAATCGCGAACTTCGGCAGCTGGCGCTTATCCTTTCCCTGATAACCATTGCCGCCGCAATACTGGGATTCACAATAGATACGAAAGCCGGAATTCTTGTCCTAGCTTTTGCGGCTGCCTTTGGGGTTACTTTTTTTGTCTTCACCGGAGCTCGATACAGAAGCATTGCGCGTATTTCCGAGGAAATAGACCTGGTCCTTCACAACGCCGACCATCTCTATATCGGCGAAGCCGACGAGGGTGAGCTTTCCATACTCCAAAGCGAGATAAAAAAAATGACTCTCCGCATTCGGGAGAAAAACGATGCACTGAAAAGGGAAAAAGAACACCTTGCAGACTCTTTGGCAGACATAGCTCACCAGCTCCGCACGCCTCTAACCGCCGCCAACCTTATTCTTTCATTGCTGGAAAACAGCGACGATGAAAATCAGCGGAAGGAATTAATACGTGAAACGGAAGGATTGTTTGCACAAATGGAATGGCTCCTTAATTCTCTTCTGAAGCTGTCCCGTTTAGATGCGGGCATTGTTACCTTCCAAAGCGTACAGACAGACGTGAAGGAGCTGATAAATACCTCCCTTCGTCCTTTGCTGATTTCAATGGAGCTTCACAATATTGACCTGCACATAGATGCTCCGGAGAATGTAAGGATTTCAGGGGATTCAAGCTGGCTTTCGGAGGCTGTTCAAAACATTCTCAAAAACTGCATTGA
The DNA here is from genome assembly GCA_012513435.1 of Clostridiales bacterium. Classification (GTDB taxonomy): domain Bacteria; phylum Bacillota; class Clostridia; order Peptostreptococcales; family Anaerovoracaceae; genus Lentihominibacter. The sequence goes on along the minus strand of JAAZCE010000019.1, from coordinate 24,095 downwards.
AAGCACCGGGGATAATGGCAGAATCGAAATACTCTGCCAGGACACTCCCCTTTTCACCGAAATCACCTTTCACGATAACGGCAAGGGCTTTGAAAAAGATGACTTGCCTCATATCTTCGACCGATTCTACCGCGGAAAAAACGAAGGCGCTTCGGGGTACGGCATAGGGCTTGCCCTTTGCAAAACCATAATAACCCGGCAGGGAGGAACTGTTACGGCAAAGAATCACCCTCACGGCGGCGCAGTGTTTGCCATACGCTTTCCAAAGTGACAGATCTCTCACTTTAAAGTCACGAAGATGTAAGTTAAAGGTTCTATTATATGGGTAAACCATCAGAAAGGAGACTCACATAATGGAGTTTTTAAAAATCGAAAATCTATGTAAAACCTACGGCAAGAGCGAAAACCAGGTTACCGCCCTTGACCATGTTTCCCTTACCATCGAAAAGGGAGAATTTACCGCTATAATCGGCTCCTCCGGTTCCGGTAAATCCACTTTGCTTCACATCATCGGCGGCGTTGATATGCCCACAAGCGGTAAAGTGTATTTGGAGGGGCAGGATGTATATGCCCAAGGCAATGAAAAGCTGGCTATTTTTCGCAGACGCCAGGTGGGGCTTATCTACCAGTTTCACAATCTAATCCCTACTCTCAATGTAGTCGAAAACATCACCCTGCCCATTCTGATGGACAAAAGAAGGGTCAACGAACGGCGGCTTAAGGACCTGCTGGAAATGCTCGGACTTCATGATCGCAAAACCCATCTGCCCAATCAGCTTTCAGGCGGCCAGCAACAGCGTGTTGCTATAGGCCGTGCCTTGATGAACGCTCCGTCAGTCATGCTTGCTGACGAGCCTACCGGCAGCTTGGACAGCCGCAACGGGCAGGAAATCATCAAGCTTTTGAAGGAAAGCAACAGAAAATATGGACAGACTCTGCTACTTGTCACCCATGACGAAAACATTGCCTTGCAGGCTGACCGCATTATCTGCATAGCCGACGGAAAAGTGGTGCGTGATGAGAGGCAGGTGGGACGGTAATGAACATCCTTAATAAAGTTGCCTTGCAGGGACTAAGAAAGAGCAAGACCCGAACGGTCGTAACGATTATTGGCGTTATTCTGTCAGCCGCCATGATTACGGCAGTTGCTACCTTCGGTGTTTCTCTACTGCACTATATGGCAAACGGCGCGGCTCAAAAATACGGCGACTGGCACGTGGCGTTTTCCGATGTCAATTCATCTTTCGCACAGGAACAAGCCTGCGACGAAAGGGTTGCCAATACCACAACATTTGAAAATATCGGCTATGCGAAGCTTGACGGTGGCAAGGACCCAAGCAAGCCCTATCTCTTTATAGCCGGATTCAGCAAAGAGACCTTCGATACCTTGCCCCTCAACCTGCTTTCGGGCAGGCTGCCTGAAAACAGCGGGGAGATTGTCGTTTCAGGACGTATTGCAACAAAAGGCGGCGTCCCAATGGCAGTGGGCGATACGCTTACCCTCGATGTAGGTCGCCGCATGGAAGGAAGTGAGAAGCTAGGTCAGTGTGACCCGTATACCTCAGACCATGAGACCCTTGCCTCTGAAAGTAAGAGGAGCTACACGGTGGTCGGTATCTGCCAATCCCCTCGCTTCGAGAATGATTTAGCACCGGGATACACCGTAATCACGGCTTCCGATAGGGCGTCCGCCACCGGTGACCTCAGCCTGTTCGTTAAGCTAAAAAATCCTCGCCAGGTTTCTTCTTACGCAAAAAACACTGCCGGCAGCCATTCTTACGTTTTGAATAATTCTGTACTGCGCTTTCTGGGTCTTTCCGGCTCTTCGGGTGATAAGCTGTTCAGTATGCTTATGTACTCGGTGGGCGGTATTGTAATTGCCATCATCATGATTGGCTCCATATTCCTAATATACAATTCCTTCAACATCTCCTTGAGCGAGCGCAAGCACCAGTTCGGAATTCTCTCGTCGGTAGGTTCTACTGCAAAACAGCTGCGAAATTCCGTGCTGTTTGAGGGACTTTGTATCGGTGCCGTCGGTATCCCCATTGGTGTACTCGTTGGTATAGGCAGTACCAAACTTGTGATTTCCGTCGTGGCCAAAAATTTCGTAAATCTTCTATACCATAATGTCCCTTTGGTTCTGACAGTGTCTATCCCTGCAATTCTGGTTGCGGCGGTGGTCAGCATGATTACAATTTTGATTTCAGCATATATTCCGGCCAAAAAGGCCGCCAACACACCGGTAATGGCCTGTATCCGCCAGACAAGTGAGATAAAGGTGGACTCAAAGAAGATGAAAACTTCAGCTCTGTCACAACGTATTTGCGGCCTGGAGGGAACTTTTGCACTGAAGAATTTCAAGAGAAACAAGAAGCGATACCGCAGCATTATACTGTCGCTTGTTTTAAGCGTAGTCCTGTTCATATCCACCAGTGCGTTTGTAACAGATTTACAGCAGGCATCGGAACGGGCAACGGTGTTTACAACCTATGACATCGGTGTCACTACCCAGGGTATGGACGACAGTGAAATGATACAGCTCTACGATAAGCTTAAAACCGTCGTCGGAGTTACCGAAAGCTCCTATCAAACGCTGGCGAACTATACCAGCACAGTCAACGCAGGAGAACTTTCCGATGCTTTCCGGCAAAGCCAGCAGTCCCTTTCACCGGATGACCCTGTTAAGCTGTATTTGCAGCTGCAGTTTCTTGACGACGAGGCTTATCTGGGAATCATCGACAACCTGAATTTGCCTGCTGAGGAATATACGGGAGCAAACGCAAAACTTGTCGCCGGCGCGGTAATGCAGGGTAAAAGCGATAGGACCATGATGCTGGAGGACTTTGAGAGTCTCTTCGCAGATTCCCATGGGGAGCTTTTCATTACGCCTGAAGCCGACGATAGGTCATCATCAGAAAAAAGTCGGAATGTAAGCCTGACCTTTGCCAAATTCATAGCGCCGGATAGTCTGCCGGTTTTAACGGAAACTTCAGAAACCACAAAAGCCAATGAACAGTCATACATTTTTCAGGTGATAGCGCCTTATTCCCTCAAGAAAACAATTATGACCCCTGACACTCCTGTGGTCAGTCAGGGGCTGACCTTCAGCTCTGATACCTCCACCCAGACAACTGCGGATATGAAGGATATCATCGACACTGAAGGGCTCACCACCGACTGTTCCGTATACGATATGGGGAAAATGCTGGACGAGAGCCGCAATTACATCTTCATTGCCAATGTGTTCGCTTATACCTTTATCATTATGATTTCACTAATAGCGGTTGCCAATGTGTTCAACACCATATCTACGAATATTAAACTGCGTCGGCGAGAGCTTGCCATGCTTCGCTCTGTAGGAATGTCCGACCGCTCTTTCAATAAGATGATGCGTTTTGAATGTGCCTTTTACGGCATGAAAGCTTTGCTCTTCGGCCTTCCGATAGCGGCAGCATTCTCCTGGCTGATATATAAGGGAATGTTCATAGGCGGAGCCGACAATATCGACTTCGTCTTCCCGTGGGCCAGCATTGGAATCAGCGTGTTCAGTGTGCTCCTTGTAATATTTGTCACCATGATGTACGCCGTCAGCAAGATTAAAAAGGAAAACATTATCGAAGCCCTTCGGGATGATATGACTTGATGATGAGGCTTGTTTTCAGCGGTGGCACACCCAAAACCGTAGCATGTTAGTGTATAGAGGTCTCCTTGCCGTCCCTTGGGAGGCCTTTGTTTTAATCAGAGCTAAAATGGTCTGCTAAAACATCCTATTAAAATTGCGGAGTAACAAAATGAAGGGAGATTTTCACGTAGACCTAAAGACCTGCAAATGGGACTGATTTCCAGCGGCCCCCGCATCACCATTAGTTCACTTCTAATCCATTTTTGAACTTGACCATCATCTCATTGGTCAGGCTTATATCCTCTTTCTCAACTTGCATCTCGTCTCTGCAAACCCACTGAGCCACCGATAATTCTCCTGGATCCATAACGATTTCATCGGAACCGTCAAGGTCGCAGAAAAATCCAAATAGCAAGGAATCCGAAAAAGGCCAAGGCTGACATTTGTAATATCTTATATTCTTCACCTTGACTCCTGTTTCTTCCATTACCTCACGCTGTACAGTCTCTTCAATGGTTTCACCTACTTCGGTAAATCCTGCCACTAGGGCATACTTATCATAATGACCTCTATCAGCATATTTTGTCAACAATACCCTGTCTCCATTTACAACAGCTACTATAACAACGGGGCAAATCTTAGGATATATAATATTGCCGCAGGCCTGACAGCACATTGCCCTCTCATTTTGCGAAGGATAAAGTTTATTCCCGCACTTTCCGCAATATTTGTTACCATCATACCACTTACCAATCTGATACCCTACCATTGCTGCAAAGCTGAGCCACTTGGGCTTTCGAGCTGTCATGCTCTTTATTCCGTGTAAAGCGTAGCCGACCATCGCCAGCTTCTGGGATACCTGACAATATTGGGCTTCGTTGGCATTTGCAAGAAAAAATATCTGACCGCTTATGCTGAACAAATATATCATATCTATTTCGCAGTCTGCCATTTGCTCAAAGCAGGGGAACTCAATAGTTCCCTCATGTATTTTTAAGAGCAGGGAATTGTCTTTGATAAACAAAACCTTTGATTTCGGATCAGGGCTTATGTTCTTGTAGTGATTATCCAGTGTATAGGGGCTTATATCTTGTATCATTTTATACTACTTTCTTAATGGCAATACCTAAGAAAAAACAGAGCACACTTTTCCAAGCGCCCTCTGTTTCGTGTTTTTAAATCATATACTAGTCAGCTGTGTAAGGCAGTAAAGCAACGATTCTTGCTCTCTTGATTGCCCTAGTAACCTCTCTCTGGTGGATAGCGCAAGTACCTGTTATTCTCTTAGGTAAAATCTTGCCTCTTTCGGTTACATACTTCTTCAGTTTTTCAACGTCTTTGTAATCTATAGTTTCTGTTTTATCTGCGCAGAACTGACAAACTTTTTTTCTTCTCATGCCGCCGCGTCTTTTATTGTTTTCCATAATGTCTCCTCTCTCCTAGAATGGTATGTCGTCGTCCTCAATAGCCTGAAAGCCGTCAGGAATTCCTTCATCCTTAGCGGTGCTCTGCTGCGGAGCCGGGCGTCCTCCGCCTGCTCTCTCATTTCTGTCGCCCCATTCTAAAAACTCTACTCTGTCCGCAACCACGTCCGTAGTATAGACAGTCTGTCCGTCCTTATTGGTATAGCTTCCCGTCTGGATTCTTCCCTGCACACCAACAAGTCTTCCCTTTGCAAGAAATCTTTCGCAGTTCTCAGCCTGTCTTCCGAAGACAGTTACTCGCGGAAAGTCCGTTTTCTTTTCCTGTCCTGCTCTTACAGGTCTGTCAATAGCTACCGTAAAGGTGGCTACAGCCATCTGACTCTCTGAAACATATCTGACTTCAGGGTCTCTGGTCAATCTACCGATTAGTACAACATTATTCATACTGCGTACCTCTTCTATTTCTCATCTTTGTTTACGATTAAATGTCTCATAACGTTGTCAGAAATCTTAAGTCTTCTGTCGAGCTCTTTTGGCAGTGTAGGCTGTGCCTTAAACTCGATGACAACATAGTATCCTTCGTTCTTCTTCTCGATAGGATACGCAAGCTTTCTCATTCCCCAAACGTCTACATTGCCGACTTCGCCTTCAGTAGCGATGATGCCCTTTACTGTTTCAACAGTAGCATCTTTTTTCTCGTCGTCCAATGTAGGGTCGAGAATGAACATCACTTCATATTTTATCATGTTTTCACCTCCCTGTGGACTAAATGGCGATGGCCTCCTGCCATCGCAAGGATTTCGTGCCGAAATGCACGCTTAAATAGTATATACGTTGAAATTCAAATAGTCAAGCCGCATAGCGAAATTTATTGCCTGTTTTCCGATGCCTAATCCCTTCTCTCCAATGCCCTGCTAACTCGTCTAGGGCCTCACATCATCTTTGAATGTAGCCAAACTCTGTCCCATAACCATCCTGACTCTCGGCAGAAGCAGAGGGTCATCTCCTGGATAGGCCTTTCCCGGCTGCGTTGTGACAGCGCACAGGAAACCGGCATCCTTTACCATCTTTATGCTGCTGTCGTTGTAATCACCATATGGATACGCCAGAGCATCGCTGGTTCCACATATTCTTATGGATTCCTTAAGGTCCGCCAAACCCTCTTCATTGGATATGGCTGTGAAGATTCCTCCGTGGCCTATATGTCCTCCTGGTCTGTGCATATTATGAGTGTGGGACTGGTACGTCACATACTTGCTCTTATGTTCGGCTATCTTGCTTTCTCCGTTTGAGGAGGTTATCATGAAGCAGGTGGCCGGCACCTTGCACTTTTCCAGAACGGGTATACCGTTTTGAAGGAAGCTCATGGCTCCATCGTCAAAGGAAATGATTATGCTCTTTTCTGGCAGAAGCTGCTTACCGTCTACATAGTCTCTAAGCTCCTTCCATGTAGGGTAGTAATAGCCCTCTTCGTTAAGCCAGTTAAGCTCTTCCTCTAAATCCTGCATGGAAATATAGTTGCCGAACCTCTGATTCAAATCATCAGGGGGATTGTTTTCATCGTAAACATAATGATACATGCACACAGGAACTCCCGGCGAAGCATAGTCCGTATTAGGTGCTATATTCACGCTTCTGGACACTCTGGTAGTGTTTCCCTTGTTATCGCTTACCGTATATATGACCTTTTGCTCACCGGCCTTCTTAAAGTCGGCTCCGGAAATCTCCACCTTGTCGGTTATGCTCTTTCCTTTTTCATCTATAGCCTCATACCCAGGTTCTTCGTACTTGTCCCCCAGAACCATTTCCACTGTACCCAGACCCGTAAGGTTTATGGCAGGATTCATCTTATTCATTACCTTGACTGTTCTCTTAACGGACAGGTTTGCCATGGTGTATTCGATGGTGTAATCTCCCGGCTTAGACGTGTCTACGGAGCCCTTGACCTTGACTTTGTCAGAAGCATCCTTTCCATGAAGCCTTGCCTTTGCACCTTTATCCTCGTATACGCTATAACGGCCAACGGTTTCGCTGGCAGACCCTTTTAGGGATAATGCCAGCTGAGTGGTATAGTAATAAATAGCACAACACCCTCCTGCTATAATAAAAACAGCAAGCATTGTTATTGTGATAATGGTCTTCTTCGTATGTGCTTTTTTTATTCCCATATCCAGCCTCGCATGTTAAGTTTATCCCTTTTGCCTGTCTATTTCGTTATATCAAATATTTCTCGATGTATTCGGTGTCAGATGTATAGTCTAGATACTGTGTTCCGTACTTCTGCCTCGTTTCCTGGCCTTTACCCGTTATCAGAAGCAGTGTCTTGCCCCTTGCCATATCTATGGCCTTCTTTATGGCCTGGCCTCTGTCTTCAATTATTTCGTAGGGGCAGCCCTGCGCCTTGACGTATTCGGCTATTTCTCCGGAAATCTTCTCCACCGGCTCCTGCCCTGGGTCCTCCGCCACCAGATAGACGTAATCGGCATTGCGACCTGCAATAGTCCCCAGCTCTTTTCTTCTGTTGAGGGCCTTTTTCCCCGGACAGCCAAATATGGACACTATCCTGTACTGAGGATATTCCTCCTTCATGGCAGCGAAAAGTCTCTCAAAGCTCAGCTTATTGTGGGCGTAATCCACGATGGCTAAGGTGTTCCTGTCGCGACTCATGAAAAGCTCCATCCTGCCCTTGGATCTGCCATTGGAAAGCCCCGACTTAATGTATTCCTTGGGGATTCCCAACTTCCCTGCGGCTGCAATGGTACACAGACCGTTTTCTACATTAAAGAGACCCGGCATGTTCAGGATAAAATCTTCGTCAAAATCCCTGCACCTTACTCTAAAGCTAATGCTGTGTTCATCCTTCTTAATATCGTATGCGTAGTAATCCGCATTTTCGTCCTTCGTGCTGAAGGTCACCACTTCGCCTGCGGCCTTGGCGCCCTCAAGAATCCTTTGGATGTGATCGGTGTCGAGATTGACTATGGCTGTATCCGTCTGCTGGAACATTTTCAGCTTAGATGAAAAATAATCCTCGAAATCCTCATGCTCCACAGGGCTTATGTGGTCCTCGGATATGTTCAAAAAGGCGGCTATATCGAATCTCATTCCATCAGTCCTGCCATACTTGAATGCCTGAGACGAGGCCTCCATACCAAGGTATTCTATGCCGCTGTCTGCCGCATTGCGAATATATCTTTGAAGTTCAAGGGCTTCCGGCGTGGTAATATGAGACTCTTCTCTTGTCTTCCCGTCGTATATGTCTATGGAAGAAATGACGGCGCTCTCCTTCTTGCCTAGAGTCTTAATATATCCGTCAATAATGGATTTCATATAGTAGACCGATGTTGACTTGCCCTTGGTTCCGCCAAAGGCTATAACCTTAAGGTCTCTCCATGGCTCGTCGTAGAACTTGTTGGCGAGAAGAGCCATCGCTTTGCGAATATCCTTTACAATAAGGAAAGGTATGCTACCCGAAACCTCAAAGGCTTTCTCCGCCACATAGCAATACGCCCCCCTGCTTACAGCCTCCTGGAGGTACTCTGCCTTGAAGGCCGCGCCTTTGCATATGAACAAGGTGCCTTCCTCTGCCTCCTTTGAATCGTAGGTAAGAGAGGCAATGACTTCACCGCCTCTGCCCCAAAGCTCATACTTGTCAAGCAGTTCTGCTTCTTTCAGCATTTCAATATATTGTTCGATAGTATACTGTTTCAATTTTTTATCTTCCTTCGCCATATCCGTAATGCTCAACAACGTAATCTATGTCCTTGTCACCCCGTCCGCTTAGATTCACCAGGATAGAACCTCTTTTCTTTTCCTTTGCGCGCTTTATTGCATAGGCAAGAGCGTGGGAGCTTTCGATAGCAGGGATTATTCCTTCAAGCCTTGACAGCTTAAAAAACGCGTCCATGGCTTCCTCGTCACCTATGGCCTCATATTTTACTCTTTGCAGGTCGTGAAGAAATGCATGTTCAGGGCCTACCGACGGATAATCAAGACCGCTAGCTATAGAATATACCGGCGCAGGTTCGCCCCTTTCGTCCTTCAGCATAATACTTTCAAAACCGTGCATAACGCCCTTTTCTCCGAACATCATAGAAGCTGCGTGGTCTCCCAGCGTAGAGCCTCTTCCCATAGGCTCCACTCCAGTAATCTCAACAGGGTCATCAAGAAAAGGAATGAACATCCCCATAGCATTGCTGCCGCCGCCTACACATGCACAAACCTCGTCAGGCATTCCTCCGGTCATTTCCATGAACTGTTCTCTTGCCTCGTGACCTACTACAGCTTGGAAATCTCTAACCATAAGGGGGAAAGGATGTGGTCCGAGAACCGAACCTATGCAGTATATAGAATCCTTGTAGTTTTTAGCATATGATTCAAATGCCGAATCAACGGCCTCCTTCAGAGTCTTCAGCCCGTGGCTTACGGGGACTACCTTGGCACCGAGTATCTTCATTCTCGTTACGTTAGGCGCCTGCTTAGCTATGTCCACCTCACCCATATGTATCTCACATTCCATTCCGAAATATGCGGCGGCAGTTGCAAGAGCAACACCGTGCTGTCCAGCGCCTGTCTCCGCTATGAGTCGTTTCTTGCCCATGAATTTTGCAAGAAGGCCTTCGCCCATGCAGTGGTTCAGCTTATGAGCTCCTGTGTGGTTCAGATCCTCTCTCTTTAAATATATCTGGCACTTTCCATACTGATTGGAAAGTTTTTCACAGTGGTATACAGGTGTAGGTCGTCCCTGGAATTCCCTGCGTATCCTTCTCAGCTCGTTTATGAATCTCGATGAATAGCAGATGTTGTAGTAAGCTTCTGTTATTTCTTCAAAGGCCGGTCTCAGCTCGTCGCTCAGGTAGGCTCCGCCGTAAGGGCCGAATCTTCCGTCTTTATCAGGATAATTTCTTAGATATGTTTTGTAGTCCATTGCTTTTCCTCTCTTTCTCGATGCTTTATTTTACTTCTTCATTTTATTTCTTTAGTTGCTTATATCTATAGGCATAGCCAGATTGCCTACAATAGATTTCATCAGTTCGTCGGTGAGCAGTATACTCCACCCATAATATCCGTCATCTGCAAGAGGAAGGTATATGACGGTCTCCACCGTTGTCTCACTTTGGGCGGCGGCTTCTATCTGCTGAACATACATCCCCAGACACTTAGCGTTGAGAGCCTCCTTATCGGCAATCTCATCGGTGTAGAGGCTGTCCATAACATAGGCATAGGATGCTTCGTTGTAGGCATCCAATACCTTGCTGAAATCGCTGCTTGTAACTGTGACCTTAGCAGCGGCAACCTCATCCTCTTCGACGATTTTTTCTACCTTATAGGAAAACTTATCAAAAACAGCAGCGTACATCCTGTCCACTACTTCTTCATCTCCTGTGATATTTTCAAGCAGATTGACATAGGTGTTGTCCATATACCGTTCCGTCACCTGGTCGTCTCCGGTGGTCAATCCCGCGAAAAAATCATCTATTGCCTCCCGCGGTGTGGTGTCCACAATGTTCACTACGCTGGTCTGCATGAAAATAGGTATCATCAATGTAGCTATCATTTTTATAATGTAATGCATGACTGCTTCCACGTACCTCCATAAAAGGTTGTTTTTTTACTGTATATTCTCTATAATATATAAAAACAATGAGTTTTTCAAGTCACAGTGTCAAAAGAGGTCTAATATGAAAGGATTTAAATCGATATTTAAAGAAAAACCCAACCTTGCATTGTCACGACGAGCCATGAGTCTTGTGGTCATCGGGGTGGCTCTCTCTCTCCTTCTCCTTACGGTGGGAACTGTTGCTGCGGTAAATAAAATAAACGACGCATCTAAGTCAGCCAACGCCAAGCTCATAAAGGAAAAAACCTCCGTAGCCGAGGACGTGGATTTGGCTAACGCCTTGAGAACAAGCACCGTCAATGTGGTATATGACAGAGAAGCTATCCCTGCCTACTCCAACGCACAGGTTCGTAGCATGGATGTGAGCCAGCCAAGCGGAGCCACAGAGGAAGACCTGAAGCTGGTAACTGCCGGTGCCCTAGTCGGCCTTGAAGATTCCTTCGCAAAAGGAGAAGCAGACTACGGTGTCAACTGTCTCTTCGTTATGGCCATAGCTTCCATAGAAAGCGCTAACGGCACCATGTGCTATGCTCCCAACAACATGTTTGGTTTCGGCGGTCTGAGCTTTTCCTCAAAGGCCGAGTGTATAGACACTGTATCGGAATCCCTTGCTCACGACTATCTCAGCTCAAGCGGCGGACTGTACCGCGGCAAGACAATCTCCGATGTTAACAAGAGATATGCCGCCAGCTCTACTTGGGACGATAAGGTAGCCAACAAGATGACCTACTACTATTCGGTGATAAGCAAGAATCATAACGCGGCACTGGAGAAACTGAAATAAAAGAACAAAACCGGCAAAAGCGAACTGCATTTTCGCGGCCTGTCTTAATAGACTTTTTCAGCCAATAAAAATGGTCAACCTCAATGTCTTACTTGAAGTCAACCATTTTTTATTCTATTTCCACAGCTTTTCAGGATACATGCCCTTGTCCTTCATGGACTGCAAAGATGCCTTTACGCTTTCCTTATCTTCCTTGTATGTAACGCCGCACCACTTGTCCTGAGTTGGCAGCACCTTGATGCGGGCCTTGCCCTCTTTAATCAGCTTGTCGGCTGTGTTAGGCAGAAGGTACTCGCCCTTCAAAGGATTCCCCGGAATAACCTTTTCAAAGAATTCAGGAAGACCTTCTTTAAGCTCCTCCATCATGCTTGGTGAAAATCCCCAGAAATTCATAGATACTATTGAGCCTTCAGGCAGCTTTGTCCAAGTGTTGCCGTCGTCCTCCGTGTATGAAATGCCCTCCGGTCTGTGCATGATTTTCGTTCGCTCCGTGACCTGCTTCAGGTAGCCTTCTTCATCGGTTTCGCAAACGCCTCTGGCAACATGGCCGTTTTCTGTAACTGTGTTCTCAAGCTTGTAGCCTATCATGCAAAATTCGCACTTCTCTCCGTCCTTATGAGCCGTAAGGTATTCATAGATTGATATGAATCCACTGGGCCCGTAGTAATCGTCGGCATTTATTACTGCAAAGGGACCTTTCACAAGATCTCTGCATGCCAGTACTGCATGGCTCGTACCCCAAGGCTTTTCTCTGCCCTTGGGTATATCAATACCTTCTGGTATATCCGTAAGACTCTGGTAGGCATATTCTATATCCATGAAGCGTCCAGCTCTTTCATCCACCAGCTCCTTAAATATTTCTCTATGCTCCTCCCTTATTACGAAGACCGCTCTGGAAAATCCAGCCATCATGGCATCATAAAGAGAAAAGTCGAGAATTATCTCTCCTGTATCTGTAATCTTGTCAACCTGTTTCAGTCCGCCGTATCTTGAACCCATACCCGCAGCCATTATTATCAATGTCGGCTTGTCTTTTGTTTTCATTTCGTCTACCTCCTGCTTCTCAAGAGATTATATCATGATTGATATATCCTGTGTACAAATTCTTGCTTTATGATATTTAAAACTGTATAATGTTAGCATACTAATGAAGGGGAAAACAAGTTGACATGAAAAGCGATTTGACTTTTGTTACAGGGTTTTTCGGTGCACCTGTTATGAAAATGGCCCGTACCCTGGCCGCTGAAAAAAAGCTCCCTTGCATTTCCCTTGATGATGAGATTCAAAAATCGGATGGTCGCAGCGTCCGAAACATCTGCATGATTATGGGAGAGCATGAATACAGGAATAAAGAATATGAAGCTCTGCTTCGTATAGAGGAGGACAGCGAATCAGGCATTGCCTGGAGCGGTGCTGTTATCGCCTGTAGTGATGGTGTATTGCTGGATGAAATGTCACGGGATATTATTTTAAAATACAAGCTTATAATCCTTGGCGCCGACCAGACGAAAGAAGGTCTTTGGCAAGGAGCCAATTCCATTGAGAACCCGTGTCATGCCTTTATGTATCACACAGACGAGGATAGGAGAACACAGGCTTTTTCAGACCTTTATGAGAGACAACTTGCTTTTTTTAAAAAATATATTTAAGGAGGACGCTTATATGATTTACGACAGGGAAAAAACGGCTAAAGAAGTTGCCATGAGAGTTGCTCAGAACATGATAGCTGCTGCCGTGACGGCACCTAAAGGATGCGGCATAGACAATATCGCTGCCTGTATCATCGACGGTAAAGAGAAGGATGTTATGGCGAGGCACATGAGAGACATTGCCAGAGAAACAGGCGCCGATTTTTTTGAAAGAGATGCAGGCAACCTAGATAACAGCCACTGCGTAGTTGTTATAGGTGTAAAGAATAATCCTATACTTCTGGAGGACTGCAGCCTCTGCGGGTTTAAGGACTGTGCGCAGACCATAGCTGCCGGAGCCAACTGCGCCTTTAACATTACCGATATGGGTATAGCAATAGGCTCGGCTGTTTCCGTTGCCGCCGACAACAGGATAGATAACCGCGTTCTTTTCTCAGCAGGAAAGGCTGCACTGAGAATGAATCTTCTTGGAGACGATGTAAACATTTGCTTTGGAATTCCTCTCAGCACCTCCTCTAAGAGCATTTTCTTTGACAGAGATCCAGGTGCCGTCCTCGTATAGCAGACTCACTAAAATGAATCTTATTGATTCTTAGTGGTTTTTTATGTACATTAAAGTAATTTTTATAATTATAAAAGGAGAAGTATTATGTTAAAATTAACTATTTATGATGTTCCTGGACGTGAAATTCAAGCTATCGGTCTTGTTAAAGGAAACGTTGTTCAGGCGAAAAACATCGGAAGAGACTTAATGGCGGGACTTAAGGGAATGGCCGGTGGAGAAATCAAAAGCTACACAGAAATGATGACTGAGGCCAGACAAATCGCTACTGCTAGAATGGAGAAGGAAGCTGAAGCGCTGGGAGCAGATGCTATTATCGGCTTGAACTTCACATCCTCTTCTGTTATGGACGGAACTGCGGAGATAATTGCTTATGGAACAGCCGTTAAATTCCTCTAAAAGTAAACTGTTTATTATTATTGCGGCATTGACGGTCTTTGCCGCAATATTTTATTGGGTTACAGCATCAAAGGCTGGCTGGCTTGACGACCCTGTAAGACAGCTTTTTTACAGCTGGAGAAATGAAAGCCTTACGCCTTTTGTTAAAATAATCACCTATATGGGCAACTGGCAGTTCATAGGGGTGCTTTGTCTTGCCCTTCTCATTATCAAGCCTACGAGGGTGACCTACGGCATACCTGTTTCCATAGGTGCTGCCCTCGTAACCCTTATAAACAAGGTTATCAAACACATGGTGGCAAGACCAAGGCCTGAGGATATTCTTCATCTCATAGATGAGGGCGGGTTTTCCTTCACAAGCGGGCATTCCATAATTAGTATGTTTGTCTACGGCATGCTCATCTACCTGGTGCGCAGGAATGTGGAGAACAGAAAACTTGCCAACGTTCTTATCCTTCTTTTGGCCCTTCCAATGATATTCATCGGTCTCAGCCGCATATATCTAGGTGTCCATTACCCTACAGACGTTCTTGGAGGATGGTGCCTGGGAATAGCCGCCATAGTGGTAGGCTCTGCCAAAGTATGATATAATTGATTCGCTGACTACATTCCATAGGAGGAACATTTATGAAAATATTTGCCAATCTGCCCGGCTTTGTAAGGCTTATTACCTGCCTGAAGTACTTGAGCGTGAACAAGAAGATAATCGAAGATGCCAGGGCTGCCGGTGATTACGAAAACGAACGGGAACACATTCTGAAATCCACCCGCATATGGGGGCCCCATCTCATGGATGCATTCGGAAGCAATCTGTCCATATCCGGTCTGGAAAACCTGCCTGACAGCGGTCCGGTGGTAATCGTATCTAATCATCAGGGCTATGCGGATATAGCCGCCTGTTCTGTTGCTTTCCAAAAATTCCAGTTTGGTTTTGTTGCAAAAGCAGAGCTGTCCAAGATTCCTCTCTACGGCCCTTGGATCGGCCGTATCAGAAGCGTGTTTATAGAAAGAGATGATGCCAGAGCTTCCTTAAAAGCTATTAACGAAGGCATCAAATATATAGAAGACGGGTTTTCTCTCGTAATCTTCCCAGAAGGGACAAGAAGCAGAGGTCCGGAACCGGGGCTGTTTCTCAAAGGCGCCCTGAAGCTGGCAACCAAGCCGGGAGTTCCTATCGTACCCGTTTCCATAAACGGAACATATCGCATGTTTGAAGACGACGGGCGTATCAAGGGTGCTGATATAGGCATGATAATTCATCCGCCTATTCCTACGGAAGGCATAAGCCGCCAAGAGGAGAAAGCGCTCATGGATACGGTGGAAAATATAATAATAGGCGGCGTAAGAAAGCTACAGGCCGAAGAAGCGAAGGCCGAAGAAGAGTAAATGGGTTTTGTAAGGGGCTTTTCCATGCATCCAGGCGAAGTAGCCTTATTGCTTTTTTATGTTTTTTTGTTTTTTTATATACAAAATGTAGTGTAATGATGTATAATAATGTCTATATGATGTGAAATCTTATTTATTCGGAATATTTGCAAGGAGGCACCAAAATGTCATTGATTATTACAGGAAACGCAGACCCCAGGGAAGCTCAGGCTTATGTAGACTATCTTCAGGAAAAATACAATCGCAAGCTAGACAAGCTGGATATACAGATTGACGGAGAATTCGTTGACTTGAACTATAAATTCTCGCCCGTATCCTTTGAAAGAATAAGAAGAATCACAGGATATCTAGTGGGAACGATGGACCACTGGAACGATGCCAAATCAGCGGAAGAAAGAGATAGGGTCAAGCACGCTGTGTGCTCCGCGGGAATGGAAGAAATGGAGCCTTTGGAAAAAATCTCATAATATGACTACGGACACTAACAGAAATAAAGGGGCACTGCTCATGTGCCTGTCGGCTTTGATGTTTTCTTCAATGCAGATAGCCATCAAGATGTCGGGAAACACGGTTCCTCTAATGGAGCAGGTTTTCTTTAGAAACATTGTGAGCCTTATCATCAGTTTCATAATTATAAAAAGAACGGGCGGATTGCTTTTTGGAACCAAGGAGCACCAGCCCCTTCTTTTTGTGCGCTCTTCCTTTGGGTTTTTCGGTCTCGTAGCTATGTTCTACGCCTCCGCTCACGCCAATCAGGGAGATGTAAGCACGCTGATGAAGCTGTCGCCCTTTCTCATCACCCTATGGGCGGCTATTTTTCTCAAGGAAAAGATACAAAAGGTACAGCTCCCTGCTCTGCTGATTGCTTTCGCAGGAGCTGCTTTCGTCGCCAACCCTGCCTTTAATTCCAACCTTTTCCCTCTCTTTATGGCCTTTCTCTGCGCTATATTTTCCAGCGTGTCCTATACTTTGCTTGCCTACTTCAAAAACAAGGTGGACGCCATGACCATAATAATGCACTTCTCCACCTTCTGTGTTCTGGCCACTCTGCCTTTCATAATCTACGACTTTACCATACCTACTCTGAAAGAATTTTTCCTACTTATTCTTATCGGCATATTCGGCGGCCTGGGGCAAATCGCTCTAACCTATTCCTACCGCATGGCTGCTGCTGCAGAAATAAGCATCTACAACTACTCGGGCATAGTGTTCAGCATTATACTGGGCTACTTTTTTCTTGATGAAGTCCTCGATATCACCTCCTTTATCGGCTGTGGACTGGTAATTGCCGCCGCTGCCATCACTTATTTCTTATCAGGAAGTAAAGCTGACTCCTAATTCTTGTATTCGACATCCCAAATATGATATACTTATTGTGTATGTATTGGTAATTCTCAAAGGAGCAAAACTATGCAAAATACACAAAGCTATACCAGTTCATTATCCGAGCGCTATCCAAGCAAGGAAATGAAATATCTTTTTTCTCCGGAAATGAAATTCAGAACCTGGAGAAAACTTTGGATTGCCCTAGCCGAAACCGAAGCTGAGCTTGGTCTTCCCATTACACAGGAACAGATAGACGAGCTTAAGGCTGCCGCCGAAGACATTGACTACGATGCAGCCAAGGAACGTGAAAAGGAAGTTCGCCACGATGTTATGTCCCATGTGTACGCCTACGGTCTCAAGTGTCCTAAGGCGAAGGGCATCATTCATCTAGGAGCCACCTCCTGCTATGTAGGAGACAACACTGACCTTATCATCATGACAGAGGCTCTCAAACTCATAAAAAAGAAACTTCTCAACGTAATAGCCAATCTGGCTGCTTTCGCTGAAAAATATAAAGGACTGCCAACTCTGGGCTTTACACATTTCCAGCCGGCTCAGCCAACCACCGTAGGAAAGAGAGCCACCCTGTGGCTTCACGACCTTGTGCTAGACCTTGAAGACCTTGACCATGTCCTCGATACCATGAAGCTGCTAGGCTCCAAGGGAACTACGGGAACTCAGGCAAGCTTTCTGGAGCTCTTTGACGGAGATATAGAAAAGGTTCGCGAACTTGACGGGCTCATTGCAAAAAAAATGGGCTTTGACGACTGCTATCCTGTGTCCGGCCAAACGTATTCAAGAAAAATCGACAGCAGGGTGCTGAACGTCCTTTCGAGCATCGCCCAGAGCAGCCACAAGTTTAGCAATGACATCAGGCTTTTGCAGCATCTCAAGGAAATAGAGGAACCCTTTGAAAAAAATCAAATTGGCTCTTCTGCTATGGCCTACAAAAGAAACCCTATGCGTTCCGAAAGGATAGCGGCTCTTTCCAATTTCGTAATTTCTGGAGTGTTAAACCCTGCAATCACTGCCTCTACCCAGTGGTTTGAAAGAACCCTGGACGATTCCGCCAACAAGCGGCTCAGCGTTTCGGAAAGCTTTCTCGCTGCCGACGGCATTTTGGAGCTTTACATGAACATTACCTCCGGCCTTGTGGTCTACCCTAAGGTCATAGAGGGAAGGCTTGCAGGAGAACTGCCTTTCATGGCAACGGAGAATATTATGATGGACGCCGTTAAAGCCGGCGGAGACAGACAGGTTCTTCATGAAAAAATTAGACAGTATTCCATGGACGCCGGCAGGCGCGTCAAAGAAGATGGCGCAGAGAACGACCTCCTTGACCGCATTGCCGATGATGAGGATTTTCATATGACAAAGGCGAAGCTTTTGGCGCTGATGAAGCCCGAAAACTTTACAGGCTGTGCCGAAAGCCAGACTGAAGCCTTTCTTAAAGAAATAATCGGCCCTGTCCTTGAGGATAACCGTAAGGATCTCGGTCTTACTGCCGAAATAAATGTATAAAGGAGATTACAATGATAAGAGCAATCGTAGGCGCTAACTGGGGCGACGAAGGAAAAGGCAAGATAACGGATATGCTAGCTAAGGACGCTGATATTATCATCAGATTCCAGGGAGGTAGCAACGCTGGCCATACCATAAAAAACAATTACGGCAAGTTTGCACTGCACATGCTGCCTTCGGGGGTATTCTACGACCACACCACCAGTATTCTGGGCAATGGCGTGGCTTTAAACATCCCTTACATGTTTGACGAAATACAAGACATTGTAGACGGAGGCGTGCCAATGCCAAAAATTCTTGTTTCTGACAGGGCTCAGATTCTCATGCCCTACCACATTCTCTTCGACCAGTACGAAGAGGAGCGTCTGGGAGGAAAGGCCTTTGGCTCCACCAAGTCGGGCATCGCTCCCTTCTATTCGGATAAATATGCCAAAATAGGCTTTCAGGTTCAGGAGCTCTTTATGGACGAGGCCCTTTTGCTTGACAAGGTGCAAAGAGTCTGCGCCCAGAAAAACGTCTTACTGAAGCACCTTTACAACAAGCCGGAGCTGGACCCGGAAGAAATAATGAAGACCTTGACGGAATACAGGGAAAAGGTGGCTCCTTATGTATGTGATGTGTCGCTTTTCTTAAATGAGGCTATTACCAACGGCAAGGAGATTTTACTTGAAGGGCAACTGGGTGCTTTGAAGGACCCTGACCATGGTATCTATCCTATGGTTACTTCTTCTTCCACACTTGCTGCTTACGGTGCTATCGGTGCCGGAGTTCCTCCTTACGAAATCAAAGATATTCTTACCGTGGTCAAGGCTTATTCAAGCGCTGTAGGCGGCGGTGCCTTTGTCAGCGAAATATTGGACCCTGTCAGCGCCGAGGAGCTGAGAAAGCGTGGCGGAGATGGAGGAGAATACGGAGCTACTACAGGAAGACCTCGGAGAGTCGGCTGGTTTGATGCCGTTGCTACCAAATACGGTTGCATGATTCAGGGAACTACCCAGGTAGCCTTTACCGTTCTTGACCCTCTCGGATATCTGGACGAGATTCCTGTTTGTGTGGGCTACGAAATAGACGGTAAGGTCACCGACAGATTCCCTTGCACTTCAATGCTGGAAAAAGCCAAGCCGGTCTTCATGAAGCTACCCGGATGGAAATGCGATATTACAGGCATAAGAGAATTTGATAAGCTCCCTGTTCAAGCTCAAAACTACGTCAATGAAATCGAGAAGCTCATAGGCTTTCCGATTACCTATGTTTCCAACGGTCCAGGTCGTGAAGATATTATAAGGAGGTAACGAAAATGGGTACTTTAATTAAAAACGGTATCGTTGTAACTGCTGAAGGCGAAAACATTGCCGATGTATATGTAGACGGCGAAAGCATTTCTGCCATAGGTACAGGCCTTACGGCAAAAAACAATGATGAGGTAATAGATGCAGCAGGCAAATATATTTTGCCGGGCGGGGTAGATCAGCATGTTCATTTTTCTTTTACATACAAGGGAAGCAAAACCCGCGGCTTCGAGACATCCAACGCTGCGGCAATAGGCGGGACTACTACCGTAATAGAATTTATCAATCAGGAAAAAGGCAAAGGTCTTGTGGAAACCATCGATGACTACAGGAAAACAGATGCCGACGGAATAGCCATGGTAGACTATGCTTTTCACAGCGTTATGACTGACCCCACAGATGAAGTAATAGAAGGCATACCTAAGCTGGCGGAAGCTGGATATCCAACAATGAAGCTTTTCATGGCATACAAGGGTCAGTTCTTTCATGCCGATGATGACGCTATACTCAAAGCTCTGCAAAAGGGCAAGGAAGCAGGAGTTACGGTTATGGTCCACGCCGAAAACGCCGATATGATAGACACCTTGACAAAGCAGCTCATCACAGAGGGCAAAACCGCACCTTACTATCATGCGGTCAGCCGTCCTCCTGTAGTAGAGGCGGAAGCAACGAGAAGAGCCATTTATCTGG
This sequence comes from Clostridiales bacterium, assembly GCA_012513435.1. Taxonomy (GTDB): domain Bacteria; phylum Bacillota; class Clostridia; order Peptostreptococcales; family Anaerovoracaceae; genus Lentihominibacter. Next base: position 3,820 of record JAAZCE010000019.1, on the reverse strand, counting down.
CCGAGCTTGCTGATGCTCCCCTCTATGTAGTTCACGTTACATGTAAAGAGGCGCTGGCAGAGGTCAAGGCCGCCTACACGCGAGGACAGAAGGTCTTCGGCGAAACTTGCGCTCACTATCTTGTTCTCGATACGTCAGATTTGGCAAAGCCGGGATTTGAAGGTGCGAAATACGTATGCTCCCCTGCTCTGAGAACTGAAGAACACAGAGAAGCCCTCTGGGAGGCTGTGGACAGAAAGTGGCTCAATGCCATAAGTTCAGACCACTGCGGTTTTGACTACGCTCAGCAAAAGCATATGGGCTACGGAGAAGGCAATTCCTTTGCGGATATTCCTAACGGTGCCCCAAGCTTGCAGAACAGACTTAATATCTTATGGACCTACGGAGTTTGCCCCGGAAAGCTTTCCAGAAGCAGACTTGTAGACCTGTATGCCACTACGCCTGCCAAGATTAACGGCCTTGATAAAAAGGGCCAGCTTGCCATAGGCTTTGATGCGGATATAGTTATCTTCGACCCTACCTATGAAGGCATCATAAGCGCTGAAACCAACTCCGAGGGCGTTGACTACAGCCCTTTTGAAGGGTTTGAACAGAAGGGCAGAGCCGAAACTGTTTTGCTCCGTGGACAGAAAATAGTAGAGCATGCCAAGTATATAGGCTACAAGGGTCAAGGCCGTCTGGTTCACGGTAAACCTTTTGGTGCTGCTTATCAGTGGTAAGCGCTATGAAAATCAACGCCAAAAGACTTCTTGATAATTTAAACAATCTTAAAAAATTCACAGACACTCCCGGAAAAGGCGTGACTCGTTTTTCCTATGGCTCTGAAGATATAAAGGCCAGGGAATATATAGCAAGCAAGGTCTCCGCCGCCGGCTGCTCAGTACATGAGGATGCACTGCACAATCTTCGCATAGGGCTCAAAGACAACAGTACTCACAAGAAGACAGTTGTGGCAGGCTCTCATATAGATACGGTTAAAAACGGCGGCTGGCTCGACGGCATATACGGCGTCTGCGGTGCTATGGAAGTAATTGAGACTCTTGCAAAAAGCGGCGCTTCCTTTCATAACAATTACGAAATGGTGATCTTTGCTGAAGAAGAGGGCTCTAATTTTGACTCCACTATGACCGGAAGCAAGTTTATTACAGGGTTTTACGATGAATCCACTCTGGATTCTCTTCGCAATGATATCGGGGAATCTCTCAGAGATGTTCTCCTCGACTTTAACAAAAAAGTGGACGGATCATCTTCCCTAGATGTTTCCAACATTCGCTGGGATTTTAACAGAATCAAATCTATGTTTGAGCTTCATATCGAACAGGGACCGGTTTTGGATCAACAGAAGCTGTCTCTGGGAATCGTTGAATCCATCTTCGGCATGAGGGTCATCGAAGTGATTTTGACCGGAGTAGGCAACCACGCAGGAGCCACTCCCATGACAGAACGCTTTGACGCTCTAAGTGTAGCGGCTCAATGCATTACTACCGCTGAAGATATGGTAAGGTCCGACCCGGATAAGCGGACTGTCGTCACCGTAGGCAAACTAGAGGTTAAGCCAAATTGCTCCAACGTAATACCGGAAGCCGTGAAATTTTATCTTGAGGTTCGGGATAAGGACAGAAATAAGATAGACTTCTACATAGACGAAATCAAAAGCTTGATTTTTGATATTGCAGAGAGCCGAGATGTCAAGTGTGAAATGAAAGAACATTCAAAATCAACTCCTCTGCGGCTTAATAAAAGGCTCATGGACAAAATGGTATCAAAGGCCAATGATCAAAACCTAGCCTATAAGGTCATGGATAGCGGTGCTGTTCACGATGCCTGCATGATAGCCAATTTCGCAGATACAGGAATGATTTTCGTACCCAGTATCAATGGTCGAAGCCACGTTCCTGAAGAAAATACAGATAAAGCAGACCTTATAACGGGAGTTCAGTTCCTGTTGGATATTATCATCGATGAGCTTAAGGAGGGATAAGAAAATGTATAAAGAAGCACTAAGGGCCGCATGGACAGAAATCAACGTAACCAATATTGATTACAATATCAAACAGATACGAAATAAAGTCGGACCCGACAAAAAAATCACCGGGGTTATTAAGGCTGACGGCTACGGGCACGGAGCAGTGAAAATGGCCACAGTCCTCAGAGCAAACGGTGTTGAATCCTTTGCAGTGGCCACCTTGACGGAAGCTGTTCGCTTGAGAGAAGCCGGCTTCATTCTTGAAGAAATCATTATACTAGGCCTTACTCCTGACCCTTACACTGAAACCATCGTGGAACACAGGCTCACCCCTGTCGTTTGTGACTTTCACAATGCAGAGGCCATTTCCAAGGCAGCTACAAAGGCGGGCATAGTGATAAACGGTCTGGTTGCCGTAGACACAGGCATGGGTCGAATCGGATACAATCCCGACAACGCTGCATCCATTGAAGACGTGAAGATGATTCAGGACTTGCCTAATTTTAGAATCCAGGGACTCTTCTCTCACTTCGCTACGGCCGATGCTCTTGACAAGACATATTCTTCAGTACAGGAACAGCGATATGCCGTGTTCCACAAGAGCCTTGTCAATGCCGGCGTAACCCTTCCTTGCAGAACACTGGCAAACAGCGCCGCCATTATGGAAATACCTTCCTCTCACTATGACATGATCCGACCGGGAATAATCCTTTACGGTTGCTATCCGTCGGAGGAAGTGGACAAGAGTCAGCTTGATATTAAACCGGTAATGTCTGTAAAGGCCAATATAGTCCATCTTAAAAAAATTTCTACCGGAACCTCCATCAGCTACGGTCGTAAATTCACGGCTCAGCGTGACAGCATTATTGCTACCATTCCTATGGGCTATGCGGATGGCTTCCCAAGACCATATTCTTCAGTAGGCAAGGTCATAGTCAACGGAGTCTTGGCTCCTATTGCAGGAAACATCTGCATGGACCAGTTCATGGTAGATGTTACTCATGTGCCTTATGTACGCCCCGGTGACGAGGTTACCATCATGGGGAAAGAGGGTATCTACGAGATTTTGGCCGATGATATTGCCAAGGCAACAGGAACTATTAACTATGAGATCGTGTGTGCCTTTGGCCAAAGGCTTCCCAAGGTATACGTGTATTAGCTCAAAAATTAAAGGGATTCTTCTATTTCTTCTTTCGATATTTTCTCAGCATCCAGTCAAATTGATTCAGTGAAACGCCGAGCCTTGCAGATGCTTCCTTTCTGTTTAAGGCTCCCTTTTCGTATTCCTCGTAAAGGGTTCGGAATCCCGCTGGAATGGGGTCTGCAATCCGGCCAAGATGAACGCCTCGCGCTTTTGCAGCGGCTATGCCCTCTGCCTGACGCTGCTTTATGCTTTCCCTTTCCGATTGTGCCACGTAGGATAGAAGCTGTAGCACTATATCCGAAATCAGCGTGCCTATAAGGTCCTTGTTGGTTCGCGTATCCAGTATAGGCATATCCAGCACGACTATGTCCGCTTTTATTTCTTTTACTATTTGCCGCCATTCATTCTGTATTTCTTCGTAGTTGCGCCCCAAGCGGTCAATGCTCTTGACTATGAGGACATCGCCCTTTCGCAGTTTCTTCTTGAGCCTCTGATATTGAGGCCGATTAAAATCTTTTCCGGACTGCTTGTCCAAAAAAATATTTTTCTCGATTATTCCGTACCGTGTCAGCTCTATTACCTGTCGCGCCTCGTTTTGGTCCACCGAGGAAACGCGAATATATCCATAAAAATTTTTGCACATTAAAACACACCTCCCTGCTTATTATGCCCGAAAAGTGTGTTGTCTATTTTGAATAAAGGTACACCTT
>JAAZCE010000058.1 GCA_012513435.1 Clostridiales bacterium | reverse complement strand
TGCAATTACAGCATCATCTGCTCCTTTATTCATTCCTGCTTTTAATTCCTTCCAATCTTTTGCAGATTTAGATGCATTGTAACCTCTTCTTGTACCTCCAACAAGACCTCCTGCTCCTGATTTAAGTGCATTTCTGAAGCTTTTTCCATCTTCTTTTGCTTTCTTAAAATTTCTTCCAGCTGCACCTGCTCCTGCTGCTAAACCTCCTGCTGTTCCTTTAGCCCAATCTGGAATGCCTTCTGAAAGTTTCTTTTTAATTCCAATACCCATTTTAGATGCATCAAAACCAAATAAATCTCCTATTAATTTAGGTGCTTGTTTTGCAATCATTAAAATACCTATTATTAAAAACACTTTACCAAATGTATTTACTGCAAACGAAGCACTCTCATCTGATTCTAAAGTTATTCCAGGTAAAACAGCTACTATTAAGAAAATAGCAAATGATATAATCGCCAGTTTTAGAAAAACTTCTAAAAACGTAGTAATAGTAGCTTTAAACCACTTATCATAAATGTCTTTTTTACCAGGAATTATTTTTGAAAGAATTGGTATTGGTGCTATTAACTGATAAAATGCTAGTTTAGCTGCTCTTACTCCTAAATCTATACAAAAAGATAACATAACATATACAAGAAATCCTCCAGCAATTGTTGAAACTAAAAAATAATATTGTATAGTTTTATCATCTTCTGCAAGTGCGTCTGCTAATTCATAAAAATAACTAAATTTCTGACATGTTTTAGACATTTGTTTAACTTCATTAACAGTTAATTCCGGTGTTCCGGAAAGAATTGCACCATCATGTGTTTTAGAATAAAAATTTTGATACTCAATACATACAGAATCTAAATCACTTGCATTTACTTCTTTTAGTTTATATGTTGCTGCTTCATCTGTATCAAATATAAATGCTGAAAATGTATCAATAGCCATATTAAAACCCGCATTTTTTATAGCGGTACTACCTTCAGTTCCTGTATCCTGACCTAATATTACTCTTCCAATTACTCCGCTTTCTAATATAGTAGCTTGAACACTGTAAGCTAATCTAAAAGCGGTAGGAGTCAAAGCTAACATTATTAAAACTAATAAAATATTTGATACTATTTTTGATGTTGCCTGCTCTCCTTTTGTTAAATTATCTGGATTAGAAAGTGCTTTTAATAAAGAAAATGAGACGACAAAAAGCATAACAATACCAATAATTACATTTAATCTATAAGATAATGTTTTAACAGTATCTTCTGTAAGAAGTTTACCATTAGATACTACTACAAATATTTGGTATATATAATTAACAAAAGAATATACTATTTGATCCAACAGAAAAACAAAATGATATAAACCGTTTTTAATTATATTAAGTACACTAAACATATTTCTAACCTCTCTTTTTTAATGGTTAACAATCTCCTGGTTTAACAATACACTTATAACAGGTATCATACTCTGCTTTAGTGTTTGTATTAAATGTAGCAATCAAAGATAATACTAAAGAAATAACCGTAGGAATAAAAAATATTATTATTCCTGCCACAGTTCTTTTTGTTAAAGAAACAGCACTTTTGTTAATAGCACTTACATCTGAAGATACTATAGCCTTTATAAAATCTATACTACCAAATAATATAAGCGCAAGAGGTACTAATATTTTTATAACAAATAATATATAACCTGTAAATTTTAATACTTTAACTATTCCTTCATCATTACAAAAATCAAAATCATCAAAAATAGGAGAATTCTCTACTTCATCTGATTTTTCTGTATCTAAAGAAGTAATTATTTTATCTTCACTTGAATATATTCCTTCTATTATAGTTTTAATTTTACTGGCATTTGCAGAATCTGAAACAAGTGCAACATAACTATACCCTGTATAAACATAAATAAATGAATCAGGACAAGATTTTGTTGTTTGAAATACTGACTTACCTTCGTAACCTAAATTTTTCTTTTTAAATATTGGACTATTCCAATTTTGTATGTTTTCATCCTGAATAGGATTAGCATCAGAAGTCTGCTTTCTTGTAGTCATTCTTGCTTTTGCTTTTTTACCATCATTAGATATAGTTACCACTGCTTTATAACTTTTAGATTTTATTTTTCCAATATATTTACATTCTACTGAGTCAGCGGCCATTACATTTATTTTCATTGAAATAAAACTCATTAAAAATAATGCTATAATAAAACATCTTTTTTTCATATCATCACCCACTATTGTTTTAATTATATCATTATAAC
>JAAZCE010000091.1 GCA_012513435.1 Clostridiales bacterium | reverse complement strand
CGACCGCTCTCTGGTCGGTACGGTCATGATTATTTCCGAAAGGTACATAATCACCCTCACGTTCAAAGTCAACCGCGATACCTCGTTCATCACGAATCACCTTCACTTTTGTGTCGCGTATAGCAGCAAGTGAGTCTGCTACGATAGAAAGTCCCGCTATACCCGTTGCCATAATTCTCTGAACATTACCATCATGCAGAGCCATCTCAAACGCCTCGTAGGCATACTTATCATGCATATAGTGAATAATCTTCAGTGCATTCACATACACCTTGGCAAGCCAGCGCATCGACTGCTCAAACTTCACCATAACTTCATCGTAATCAAGATACTCAGAAGTGATAGGCTCAAACTTAGGAGCCACCTGCACACCCGATTTCTCGTCCACACCACCATTAATGGCATACAGCAGACACTTGGCCAGGTTGGCACGAGCGCCAAACAGCTGCATCTGCTTTCCAATCTTCATTGGCGACACACAGCATGCTATACCGTAATCATCACCATAATCAGGACGCATAAGATCATCATTCTCGTACTGAATAGCAGATGTTTCCACCGATACCTTGGCACAGAATCTCTTCCAGTTTTCAGGAGAACTCTGCGACCAGAGAACAGTCAGGTTAGGCTCAGGGGCCGGTCCCAGGTTATATAGCGTATGGAGGTAGCGGAAAGAGGTACGTGTAACCAGAGTCTTCCCTTCAATATTCTGTCCTCCAAGCGACTCAGTCACCCAAACAGGGTCACCCGAGAACAGATCGTTATAATCAGGAGTACGCAGAAAACGAACAATACGCAGTTTGATAATCAGCTGATCAACAAGCTCCTGTGCTTCCGTTTCTGTAATAAGTCCCTCTTTAATATCCTTCTCAATATATATATCAAGGAAAGTAGATGTACGTCCAATCGACATTGCAGCACCATCCTGATCCTTCACTGCAGCCAGATAAGCTAAATAAAGAAACTGAACTGCCTCGTGACTGTTCGTTGCAGGCTGCGAAACATCAAAACCGTAGCTCTTGCACATCTTCTCGAACCTCTGCAGAGCCTTAATCTGGTCGGTAACCTCTTCGCGGCTTCTCACCACGTTTTCAGTAAACTCCTGAATATCCAGTTGCTTCTGAAATGCCTTTCTCTCTTTTATCAAAGTTGCGGTACCATAAAGAGGCACACGGCGGTAATCACCTATAATTCTTCCGCGACCGTAAGCATCAGGCAATCCAGTAATAATACCCGAACGTCTTGCAGCCAGAATCTCATCATTATATGCAGAGAAAACACCCTCGTTATGAGTCTTGCGGTATCTTGTGTAAATCTCCTTAGTAAGCGGATCCAGTTCGTATCCATAAGCAGTAAGTGAGTTCTCCACCATCCTGATACCACCTTTCGGGAAAATACCCCTTTTCAGCGGCGCATCAGTCTGCAAACCCACAATCACCTCATTATCCTTATCAATATATCCCGGTCCGTAAGTATCAATCTCTTGCGGAAGCTTGGTCTCGGCATCATAAACACCCTTTGCCTGCTCCTCTTTGAACATCTCTGTAAGCTTGTTCCACACCTTCTTAGTGCGCTCAGTAGAAGAAACCAGAAAACTATCATCACCCTCGTAAGGCGTGTAATTATTCATGATAAAATCCCTCACATTGATCTCATTTCTCCACAGGTCGCCTTTGAAACCTTTCCATGCCTCGTTACTACTATCCATGATTAACTTTAGTTTGATGTTATATATAATAATCAGGAAGATAAATTAGTGACATTAGGTGTGATTAATTGATTGATGCTGTGGTTTTTAAATGTAAATCGTCTGCAAATTATTATAATTGCGGATGAATCGATAAACCTGATAATCTTTGATAACCTAAATCATATAACCTAAAATCCCGTTTTCGGTCACAAAGATAATTCTAATATCCTGAATAAGGAAATATTTCCTTAATTAAAAGGGATCAATTATAAAGGGTATGTATATAATCAACAACAGGAAAATTTTGATCACTAAGTGTGTGTGTTTTAATCATCATGTCTTGTTTATTTGTATATTTGTGCGTTATACAAAATTTACACACCTTATTATGACTATAGCCGTAGACTTCGACGGTACTATCGTAGAGCAT
>JAAZCE010000096.1 GCA_012513435.1 Clostridiales bacterium | reverse complement strand
ACGATATGAAATTTTTCAATCTTATGTTGGTTTGTTGCAAGAATATAGCTTAGATAATCATTACTTGAATAAAACCCGCGCGCAGTTATCTGCGATTGTATTAAAAGCACAAAAACGACCTGTTTCCGAGGATGAATTTGATATTACGTTTGTACCTACCTTAAATATGGGCAAATATCAATCTGTATTAGATTGGTTTAAAAATTCGAAAAATAAAAATTACGAATCTTCACAGTTTGTAAAAATAGCAGGTGTTTATCATAAAGTGGCATGGGGAGGGTTGCATAGTTTTATTGGTGATTATAAAATGAACGCATCTGGTGCTAAATTTACATTAAAACCGATTGATGTAACCGGAAACATACTTAATGCGGATGTAGCTTCGTATTATCCTAATCTGATAAAACGATATAATTTTATGTCGCGCGCTGTTCCAAACCCAGATGTGTATAACGACGTGATAGCTAAAAGGATTGAATATAAAAAAGATAAAAACCCTATCGCTGATAGTTTGAAAATTGTATTGAATTCAACATATGGTGCAATGAAAGATAAATTTTCTCCAATGTATGATCCTTTAATGGCAAACAACGTTTGTGTAAATGGTCAATTGTTGCTTATTGATTTGATTGATAAAATTGAAGATTATTGTGATATTTTAAATTCAAATACGGATGGTATCATAGTTTTAGTAAAAGATGTTTCGTTTGAACCAATTATTCGTGAAAAATGTAATGAATGGAGTAAACGAACTGGTATGGAGTTGGAATTAGATAGTTATTCGCGACTTGTACAACGTGATGTCAATAGTTATTTAGCATTTGGTGTAGACGGGTCTATTAAATCTAAAGGGGCTTTGAAAGAATTACATGCGCTTGATAACAATCTTGCTATTATAAACAAAGCCATAAAAGCATATTTCATATCAGGTGTTCATCCCAGAATTACTATTCTGGAAAATAATAATTTACTGGATTATATGGCAGTAGTAAAATTAAAAGGGAAATATAAACAATTGTTGCACATGCGAGATGGTAAAATGAATCTTATTCCAGGTAAATATGCTCGTGTATTTGCATCGATTAATACATCTGATGGAATGATTGGTCGTGGTTTTTTAAACGAACTTGCTGTGTCGCAAACCAGTCTATTTGAATTTGTCGAAGGTGAAAACGAACCGTCCTGGAAATTTTATAAATTTGCGAATACCCCGGATCATGTATATATAGATAATAGTTGTATTAAAGACAAACCAATACCTGATATATTAAATAAACAGTGGTATATTGATTTTGTATGTGCAAAACTGAAAAATGAATGGAATGTTGATTTATCGGATTCTTAACCAAATCTTTTTTATAGTAGTATGTCCTATAACTAATTGTATGATAATTGTTAGAATTTTTTATGATGGAACAAAGGATATTTGTTCGAATTGTAAACATTTAGATTTAATTGCTTCCATGTGCAATAAAAATAACTATTGGTTGTTTTTTTCGCAAAAAATGAATTCATTTGATATAATCGGGATGACATCATTATTGGAATCACTGGATGACGATGTTTATGTAGTTTATATTAAAGAAACGCAGGTTGTTAATGATAAATTCGACATAGCTCGTATTGATATTGGATTAATTGGAACTGAAATTGAAATGATTAAGATTCGTAATAAGTTATTTACTGTGCTTCCGATTGTAAGGTGGGAAGCTTCTACTAACGCTGGTAATGTCTGGAATGTCTCAATGTATTGTGGCATTAGTAGATATAAAGACATGGTGTTTTTACCAAAAGGAATATTGAAAAAATGTGAAGAATTAATTGCTGGGTTTAAAGTGAAGGATATCATTACATACGATTAGATTTTAAGTAATATGAAAATAAAAGTTGGAATTTTTGTATTTGAGACAGATAAAACAAGAATGTTTTTACCTGTTTCCACAAACGATTCGTTCAAAATTGGAAATTTAAATTGCGGAGGTTTATCTAACGTTTTAAATCAGGAATTGATGGTGTGGACAGATATAGAAAAATCAGATATTCTCAGTTTAATATCGGATACACCAAGTGACATTAAATACGTTGCTTTGGGTGAAATCCTTGTTTCACCTATGTGTTCCCCTAATCGCTATTATTATATCATGATAATGAAAAATGAAAAAAGTGGGAAAGAATATCTTGAAATTCAACCTTGTGTGCAAATTGTTCCGAAACTACAAACTAAACCACCTAAGGGGAAAGTTGAATGTGCAAAGCGTAGTAAAAAGCGAATTAGCAAAATTAAACCTGAACCTGTCGTAGTTAAAAATTCATTAGAGTGTATATTAAAAGAAATTGATTTGAGAATCGATGCGACAAAATGTTGGAAAAAAGAATCAATAAAATATAAAAGAAAAAATTAACGTTTTTTTCCAGTCCATTTTCCTGCAAATTGCCCTTTTCTCCCGTTTTTAGTGTTATACTGTCTGGCGGCATAGGCTTTATTTGTTGTTGAATTACAAACTTTTTTCATATGCTATTTGTTTTATTTTTCAGTATATTTAAAGATATGCTTTGTTTAAAACCAGTCTATTTGGAACATCGCTAAGGTATAAATAGATAGGAATGCTATATTATAATGCAATGACTTCAAATACTGTTATAGAAAGCGTGCTTTCGGCACGTTATTATCATGGAAACGAAAAAAATTGGTCAGATGTCTGTAAGCGCGTATCTGATTTTGTGGGTAATAACGACGAAGAACGAATTTCGTTTTATGAACTGATGAAAGATTGTGATTTCATTCCAAATTCACCGACTTTGTTTAATGCGGGTCTTCCTAACGGACAGTTGTCAGCTTGTTTTGTATTGCCTGTGCATGATTCTCTTTCGTGTATATTCGACACCTTAAAACAATGTGCTTTGATTTTTAAATCAGGCGGGGGTGTTGGAATGTCATTCGGTGAGATTCGTCCGAAAAATTCAGCGGTTGGTGACAGCAACGGTGTGGCTTCTGGTGCAGTTAGCTTTATGCGCGTTTACGATTCTGCAATTGAAGCCATAAAAGCTGGTGGAAAACGTAGAGGTGCGGCTATGGGTGTCCTCCCTTGTGATCATGGTGACATTATGGAGTTTATTGAATGTAAATCCAAAGAAGGTATGATTAAAAATTTTAATTTATCTGTTATGATGACTAAAGAGTTTATGGATAAGGTTAAGTGTAAACAATGGGGCGATATCGTGACATATACAATATTGGATGATGGGACAAAGCGCGCGGTTACTGTTGGTGAAGTCTGGCATGGGATAGTAGAAGGATCGCATCGAAATGGTGAACCTGCTGTATTGTTTGATGATAACATTAACAACGCAAACGCATTAAAACAGCTTGGTAAAATTGTAAGCACGAATCCTTGTGTTACCTATGAAACCGCAATTCTGACTGATATTGGATACGTAAAAATCGGAGATGTTATCGATAAACACGTTAACGTATGGAATGGTGAATCGTGGAGCGATGTTGTACCTTTCTTTGTCGCACACAATCAGCAGATTTACAATGTAACCTTTTCAAATGGTTCTGTTGT
>JAAZCE010000018.1 GCA_012513435.1 Clostridiales bacterium | reverse complement strand
TGGTGAACTTAAGAAGGTAGCAGACCTTCTTGGTGGAGAGATATCATCCTCAAGAGCTAACGTAGACGCAGGCTGGATAGAGAAGTCAAGACAGGTAGGACAGACAGGTAAGACGGTAAGACCTGACCTTTACATGGCATGTGGTATATCGGGAGCTATACAGCACATAGCAGGCATGGAGAACTCCGACTGCATCATAGCTATAAACAAGAATGACACAGCAGCCATATTCGATGTATCGGACCTTGGGGTAGTCGGTGATGTTAGGGTTATAATACCTAAGCTCGTTGATGCTCTCAAGAAGTACAAGGCTGCTAACGACTAAGAATAAACTATAGTTAAATATAATTAAATGATAATTAATTTTAAGGAGGATTAAAATGGTAGGAGAAAAAGTTGTATTTCATTCAATGATGAGTGAAAAAGACGGACATTATGTCGGTGGTCTTGTAAACGGCGCAAGAATTCTGCATTTCTGGGGAGACGTAGGAACAGAATTAATGGTAAGGGTAGACGGCGATATCAGTTTGTTCTTGGGCTATGACGAAGTTGAATTTACAGCACCTGTACATGTAGGAGACTTTATGGAATATACAGGATGGATTGAAGAAGTAGGTAGTCAGTCATACAAGTGCAAGTTTGAGGCTTGGAAGGTTGGAGCTATGCTTGATAGAACAGATGCTGACATGACAGGTATCGAACATACTGCTGCAACAGCATGCACAGAAAAAGTTCTATGCGGAAAAGCAAAAGGAAGCCTTTTCATTGCAACAGCAAACCAGAGAGGGGAAACTGATCCTGCATTTACCCACGAACATAAGGCAAAAAAATAAGAGAAAACCGAAAAAAATAGGAGGAAATAAAAAATGGTAGGAACAAAAGTTACACATCATATGATGATGAGCGCAAAAGACGGACATTACGTTGGCGGATTAGTAAACGGTGCAAGAATAATAGACAACTGGGGAGACGTTGGTACTGAACTTATGGTATTAGTTGACGGAAACATCAGCTTATTCTTAGGATATAAGAATATCAAATTCACAGCTCCTGTATATGTAGGCGATTTTATGGAATACACCGGTTGGATTGAAGAAGTAGGTAACCAGTCATACAAGTGCCACTTCGAGGCTTGGAAGGTAGCAACTATGCTTGACAGAACAGATGCAGATATGACAGGAATTGCTAGCACAGCAGCAACAGCATGCGTACCGCCTATCAAGTGCGGAGAAGCAATAGGAAGTCTTTTCATTTCTAAGAAAGACCAGAGAGGTCCACAGAGGGACGACTTCAAGGATGCTGTACACCCTTCAAAATAGGTTGGAGTTTTGACATTGTTGATGCACCTCGGAATACACAAAAATGCTCTGAGGTGCATTTTGTTTAGGAGGAAGAAATCATATGGATAAAGTGTTTGAAGGCTTAAAAGTTATAGACTTGACATCAGCATTAAACGGCCCTTTTTGTACTATGCTCCTAGGCGATTACGGAGCAGAGGTAATAAAGGTTGAACCTGTAGGCGGAGAACAGTGTCGTACATGGGGACCCCTCGATGAAAAGTCTGGAGAAAGCGGCTTCTTTGCATCGATTAACAGAAACAAAAAGGGCACTACATTAAACCTTAAGTCGGAAAAAGGTTTGCAAATGCTTTATGAGCTGGTTAAGGACGCAGACGTTTTCGTAGAAAACTACAAGGGCGGCGTAACTAAAAAGCTCAAGGTGGATTACGAGTCAATAAAGAAAATCAACCCGAGAATAATATATGCGTCAAGCTCCGGGTTTGGTCAGACCAGTCCAATATCCCACAGGCCGTGTTATGACATAGTAGCGCAGGCAATGGGTGGAGTACTGAATATGACAGGGTACAAGGACAGGCCTCCTGTAAAGGTAGGAGCGGCTGTAGGAGATCATCTAGGTGGGATATATCTGGCTGTAGGTGTTATGATGGCGCTCTATCATCGCCAGAACACGGGTAAGGGACAAATGGTAGATGTTTCAATGGTAGACGCTATATTCAGCGTACTTGAAAACACTATTCCAAACTACACTATGGGCGGCTTTACCCCTCAAAGAAATGGCAATATCGATGCCTCCACATTCCCATTTGACGTGTATGCCTGCAAGGACGGATATGTTACCTTCGGAGTAGGTAACGATAGATTGTGGGCTAAGCTGGCAAAGGCCGTTGGTCACCTTGAATGGCTTGAAGACCCAAGGTATGAGACCAATGATCTCAGAGGCATAAACTATGAGCCTGAATTAAAGCAGCAGCTTAGTACATGGGCGGTGCAGTATACAAAGGCTGAAATAGAGAACATTATGGACGAGGGCGGAATTCCTTGCGGACCTGTACTGGATATAGAGGAAGCAATAAATCATCCTCACATTAAGGCAAGGGAAATGATGGTTCATTGCGACCACCCTACGGCAGGAGACCTCTACATTCAGGGCTGTGTAGTTAAACTGTCAGAAACACCGGGCGAAGTGGAGACTCCTTCACCTCTCGTTGGGCAGCACAACAGAGAAGTATTCGGACTCACAGAAGAGGAAGAAAAGCAGCTCAAGGAAGAGGGCGTAATATAAACGATTTTTATCTGTAAAAATATAAGTAAAAGTGAATGAGAAAAGGAATATGCAGCATTGAAGAAAAATCGATGCGGCGTATTCCTTTTTTGTATTTTGGACAGGAAAACGAACAATGCAAAACCAATAAAACACGAACGTTCGCAAAACACGAATATTTCAAAGAAAAGTCTCGAAAAACATTGCAAAAATAAGGGCAAAATGCTAACATTAAAACAAGGTAAACATTGCTTTTATTAAAAAATTTAGATAACAAATGAGAAAGGATGAGCTATCATGGTTAGGAGAATATTTGTTGAGAAGAAGCCTGGATTTGACGCAGAGGCAAAGCAGCTTTTTAACGATGTTAAGGAGAGCTTACATTTAGAGGCACTGCAAGGAATCAGAATCCTCAACAGATACGATATAGATGAAATAGAAGATGCTGTATTTGAAGCGGCAAAATACACAGTTTTTGCGGAGCCGGCCTTGGACATTGTTTACGAAGAAATCATGCCCGAGGATGTTGGCTCTAAAGTTTTTTTTGCAGTTGAATATTTACCGGGACAGTACGATCAGAGATCTGACTCCGCCGTTCAGTGCATTAAGCTCATGAATGCAGAGGCTGAACCTAAGGTAAAATTTGCGAAGGTGGTAGTGCTTCTGGGAGACCTAAATGAAGAAGAAATAGACAAGATAAAGTCCTACTGTGTGAATCCTGTTGACTCACAGATAGCCGGTAACGAAATACCGTCAGGGCTTGATATGGAAACAACAGTACCGAATGATGTGGCGGCTGTAGAAGGCTTCAGAATCATGAATGAAGCCAAGCTGGAAGAGTACAGAAAAGATATGGGCTTCGCCATGAGTTCAGAAGATATGAAATTTGTCCAGAAGTATTACAAAGAGGATGAGCACAGAGCACCTACTCTCACAGAGCTGAAGGTAATAGATACCTATTGGTCGGACCATTGCAGACATACTACCTTTAATACCACATTGAAGAATATAACCTTTGAAGACAGCCCATATGGCAGAATCGTCAAGGAAGCCTTCGTTCAGTACATGGACATGAGAGACGATCTATACGGCATCAGAGAAAAGAACCTATGCCTCATGGACATGGCCTGCATAGGAGCCAAGTATCTGAAGCAGCACCACAAGGTAGATAACCTTGATGAATCTGAGGAGATAAATGCCTGCAGCATCAAGATAAAGGCCAAGATAGACGGCAAGGAAGAAGACTGGCTTGTGATGTTCAAAAACGAAACCCACAACCACCCTACGGAAATCGAACCCTTCGGCGGTGCGGCAACCTGCTTGGGCGGAGCCATAAGGGACCCGCTTTCAGGAAGGGTTTACGTATACCAAGCAATGAGAGTTACGGGAGCGGCAGACCCTAGGAAGCCCATTGAGGATACTTTGGAAGGAAAGCTCCCTCAAAAGAAGATAACAAGAGAAGCGGCAGCAGGCTACAGCTCATACGGCAATCAGATAGGACTTGCCACAGGCCTTGTGGATGAAGTATATCACCCCAATTATGTAGCTAAGAGAATGGAAATAGGTGCAGTAGTAGGAGCAGCTCCGGCAGACCACGTTGTAAGAAAAGTTCCTGAAAAAGGTGATGTAATAATTCTGGTTGGAGGGAGAACGGGAAGAGACGGCTGCGGCGGTGCAACAGGTTCGTCAAAGGAGCATACCCAGGATTCCATTCTTCAGTGTGGCGCGGAAGTACAGAAGGGGAATCCTCCTGTTGAGAGAAATATACAGAGGATGTTCCGCAGGAAAGAGGTTTCAACTCTCATCAAGAGGTGCAACGATTTCGGAGCCGGCGGAGTTTCCGTTGCAATAGGAGAGCTTGCCGACGGTCTTGATATCAACCTGGATGCAGTTCCTAAGAAATATGAAGGGTTAGATGGCACAGAGCTTGCCATTTCTGAGTCACAGGAGAGAATGGCGGTAGTAGTAGATGCTGACAGAGAAGAAGAATTTATAAACTACGCCCATGAGGAAAATCTGGAAGCCACCAAGGTAGCTGTAGTTACGGATACCAACAGAGTGGTGATGCACTGGAGGGATAAGGTCATTCTAGACTTGAGCAGAGATTTTCTCAATACCAACGGAGCACAGCAGTTTGCAGATGCTTATGTTGCAAATGAGGCGGATATAAAAAACCTTTTGAAAGAGAAGAAAAGCAGAGAAGAGCTTTTGACAGACCTTAACTGCTGTAGTAAGAAGGGCCTGATTGAGCGCTTCGACAGCACAATGGGGGCGGGGACGGTGCTTATGCCTCTTGGAGGCAAGTATCAGCTCACCCCTGCTGCTGGAATGGCTGCTAAGCTGCCGGTGACAGAAGGAGAAACGGATACGGCGACACTTATGACCTACGGCTTTGACCCTGAGCTGGCTACGAGAAGTCCTTTTCACGGAGCCCTTTATGCAGTGATTGATTCTGTTACTAAGATAGCCGCAATGGGTGGGGATTACAGGAAGATTCGTCTCACCTTCCAGGAATACTTTGAAAAGCTGGGAGAGGATCCATACAAGTGGGGTAAGCCTATGGCAGCCCTTTTGGGAGCCTTGAGAGTGCAGAAGGAGCTGGAGATACCGGCAATAGGAGGCAAGGACAGTATGTCAGGAACCTTTATGGATATTGACGTTCCGCCTACCCTCACCTCCTTCGCCATAGCAGATATAGATGCAGGGGAAGTAGTCTCCACGGAATTCAAGGAGGGCGGCAGCCTTATTGCCATAGTAACGGTGCCAGTTGATAAGGACGGCATAATAGACTTTGGAATATACAGAAACAATCTAGAAAGAATACGCAAGCTGGCGGCGGCAGGAAAACTTCTTGCGGCTAACTCCATCGGCAGAGGTGGCCTCTACATGACCTTGCTAAAGATGGCGGCTGGTAATGGCATCGGGGCCAATATAAATACTGCCGGGGACATACTTTCCCCTATGTATGGCTCTCTGATAATCGAGCTGCCTGCAGAGGAAAAGGCGGAAGACTTGCTCATGGGAGCAGCCTGGGAGGTAATCGGCAAGACGAGCTGGAATTTAGAGCTTTCCATAAACGGCGAGAATGCCAACATGAGTGAGATAATTGGAGAGTGGAGGTCTCCCCTTGAAAGCATTTTCCCTGTAAGGACAGGGCAGTTCAAGGAAAAGAGGAACAATGAAAAGGTAGAAAGACCTTACTTTATGGAAAGGAATTTATCTGGGCCTGTCTGCAAGACAGCCCTGCCCAGGGTGGTCATTCCGGCATTCCCGGGAACGAACTGTGAAATGGATTCGGCAAGGGCCTTTAGGAAAGCAGGCGCTGAAGCGGACATTCACATAATCCGCAATATGACACCGGCACAGCTGGAGGATTCTATAAGAGAGCTGGCAAGAAAGATAAGAAACAGCCAGATGATAATGATACCGGGAGGCTTCTCCGGAGGAGACGAGCCTGACGGGTCTGCCAAATTCATAACAGCGGTGTTCAGGAACCCTCTTATTGAGGAAGCTGTTTCCGACCTGATGGAAAACAGGGACGGTCTCATGCTAGGCATATGCAACGGATTCCAGGCGCTTATCAAGCTGGGACTTGTGCCGTCAGGTAAAATCAGTCTTTGCGGAGAAGACAGCCCTACGCTCACCTATAACGATATAGGACGTCACATGTCCTGTCTTGTGAGAACGGGGATAACATCAGTCAAATCGCCGTGGCTTGCGGGAGTTTCCGCTGGGGAAACCTTTACCATTCCTGTATCTCACGGGGAAGGCAAGTTCATTGCAAATGAAGATACGCTGAAATGCCTGGCAGAAAATGGACAGATAGCTACACAGTATGTGGACCTTAAGGGAAATCCTTCCTTGGATATTGCCTTCAATCCTAACGGCTCGGCTATGGCTATCGAGGGTATCACCTCTCCGGACGGCAGGATACTCGGGAAGATGGGCCATTCGGAAAGAATAGGGGAAAATCTGTATAAGAATGTATGCGGAGAAAAGGATATGAAGATATTTGAATCGGGAGTAGATTATTTTAAATAGGAGGCGAATATGAAGGTTGCAATTATAATGGGAAGCCAATCCGACTATCAAGTTGTTAAAAAGGCGGAACAAATGCTGAAGAATTTTAAGGTCGACTATGAGACACATATCATATCAGCACACAGAACGCCGAAGCAGGCTGAGAGCTTTGCGGCAAATGCCGAAGGACAGGGCTTCGGCGTTATAATAGCGGCAGCAGGCAAGGCGGCTCATCTCGCAGGAGTTTTGGCGGCAACAACACCGCTGCCTGTAATAGGACTGCCCATGAAGTCCAGCACTCTGGACGGACTGGATTCTCTCCTTTCTGTGGTACAGATGCCAAAGGGTGTTCCCGTTGCAACGGTAGCCATAGACGGAGCTGAAAACGCAGCTCTTTTAGCGGTGCAGATACTCAGCACGGCAGACGATGGCCTAAGGCAGGCGATAAAGGATTTTAAGAAAAAGCAGGAAGAAGAAATAGTGGAGCTGGATAAAAAGTTCAGGGAGAAAAAATAAGGCAGGAGGGTAAAAAAATGCAGAAGTTAGAACAAATTTACGAGGGTAAGGCAAAAAAGGTTTTTAAAACAGACGATGTCAAGCGATTCATAGTTGATTACAAGGACGACGCTACGGCCTTTAACGGCGAGAAAAAGGGACAAATCACGGGCAAGGGCGTTGTAAACAACACCATGAGTAATATTATTTTCGCTCTCCTTGAGGAAAAAGGCGTGCCGACTCATTTTGTCAAGCAGCTCAGCGAAAGGGAGACCGTGGTAAAGGCGGTAAAGATACTTCCCCTTGAAGTTATTATGAGAAACGTATCGGCAGGCTCCTTTGCAAAGCGTTACGGAGTTTCGGAGGGAATAGATTTCCATGAAGCGACTTTTGAGCTTTCCTACAAAAACGATGAATTAGGCGACCCTCTCATGTGCGAATCTCATGCTCTGGCACTTAAGGTGGTAACGAAAGAGCAGCTTGAAGAGGTAAGAAAATACGCCAGAATGGTCAATGAGACTTTGAAGGAGTTTTTCCTTGAGAGGGGTCTTAGGCTCATAGATTTCAAAATAGAGTTTGGGCTCTATGACGGCAAGGTCATACTGGCAGATGAAATATCCCCAGATACGTGCAGATTATGGGACGTTGAGACGGGAGAAAAGATGGACAAGGACAGATTCAGAAGGGATTTGGGCAAGATTGAAGAAACCTACGAGGAAGTTCTCAGAAGAGTAAAAGGAAAATAAGCGAGGAATTGTAATGAGTGAAGAAAAGTTGACATACAAAAGCGCAGGCGTTGATACCAAAGAGGGCGAACGTGCCGTGTCTCTCATGAAAGGGCATGTAAAGAAAACCTTCAACGAAAACGTTCTTACAGGGCTAGGAGGCTTCGGAGGGCTGTTTAAGCCGGACCTGTCCGGAATGCAGGAGCCTGTTCTCGTCTCCGGAACAGACGGAGTGGGAACCAAGCTCAAACTGGCCTTCATGATGGATAAGCATGACACTGTGGGAATAGATTGTGTTGCCATGTGCGTAAACGACGTGCTGTGCCAGGGAGCCAAGCCTCTCTTTTTTCTGGACTATATAGCTACGGGCAAGGTCAAGGCGGAAAAAATTGCCGATATTGTAAAGGGCATAGCCGATGGCTGCAGCCAGTCGGGCAGTGCTCTCATAGGCGGTGAAACGGCTGAAATGCCTGACTTTTACAGCGAAGGCGAATACGATATGGCTGGATTCTCTGTAGGCATAGTCGATAAGAGCAAGATTATTACAGGAGAGAGAATCAGCATAGGAGATAAAATTATAGGGATAGCCTCAAGCGGTATTCACAGCAACGGGTATTCTCTCGTCAGAAAGATATTTTTTGACAAGCTGAACATGAAGGTAAGCGATTACGTAGAGGAGCTGGGGCAGACCTTGGGAGAGGCTCTGCTCACTCCGACAAAGATATATGCCAATGCTTGCAATGCAGTGCTTCCCAGATTTGATGTTAAAGGGATAATCCACATAACCGGCGGTGGATTCTACGAAAATATTCCTAGAATACTGCCCCAGGGGACGGCTGTTTCTGTTGATGAAACGAGATGGACGGCACCTCAGATTTTCTCATATATCGCAAAGTGTGGCAATGTAGAGAAGGAGGAAATGTTCTCGACATACAATATGGGCATAGGCATGATGATGGTTGTGGGTGCCGATGATGCACAAGGCGTTGTTCAGGCACTGAGGGAAGCGGGAGAGGATGGATATATTATCGGTGAAATCGTCAGTGATAAAGGCGAAAGGGTAATTCTATGAAGAAGATAAAGGTTGCTGTTCTCGTCTCAGGAGGCGGCACCAACCTGCAGGCCCTAATAGATAAGGAAAAGGCTGGGATGGTGCCACAGGCAGAGATTGTGAAGGTCATTTCCAGCAGGGAAGATGCCTTCGCCCTGGAAAGGGCGGTTAAGGCTGGAATAGCCACGTCAGTCGCCAAGACTCAGGATGAAGTGCTGGACCAGCTCAAAGGAGCGGGTACCGAGATTATAGTCCTTGCGGGGTACATGAAGGTGCTGGCGCCGGAGATAATTGAGAATTACCCAAACAGGATAATTAACATACATCCCTCTCTCATACCAAAATACTGCGGCAAGGGCTTTTACGGCATGAGAGTTCATGAGGCCGTAATAGCCGGAGGAGAGAGAGAGAGCGGAGCAACGGTCCACTATGTAGACGAGGGAGTAGACACAGGCAAAATAATATTGAGCAGTAAGGTTCCTGTTTTTGAAGGAGATACTCCTGAGAAGCTGGCTGCCAGAGTTCTGGAAACGGAGCACGAAATACTGGCAAAGGGATTAAATATAGCAGTGGATGAATTATTGAAAAATCAAGGAGGACAATAATGGGCGGCGTTATAGGCTTTGTATCTAAACAGGATTGTGTTATGGATCTGTTTTTCGGAACGGACTACCACTCTCATCTGGGAACCAAGAGGGGCGGTATGTGCATTTTGCAGGAAGAAGGATTCAACCGCACTATCCACAACATAGAAAATTCGCCATTTAGAAGTAAATTTGAATCTGACATAGAGGAAATGAAGGGCAACATGGGTATAGGTGTAATAAGCGATGGGGATCCTCAGCCCTTGACGGTTTACAGCAGGCAGGGAGACTATGCTATTGCAACTGTAGGCAGAATAAACAACAAGCGGGAGATAGTCAAGGATCTTCTCAAGGACCGACCCAGTCAGTTTATGTCCATGAGCGGCGGCGGTATAAATAATACGGAGCTTATCGCCGCTCTTATTTCCACGGGGAGGGATATTGTAGATGGAATAAGAGTAGCCCAGGCCAAGGTGGACGGATCTGTGACCATACTTGTTTTGACTGATGCAGGACTCTATGCGGCAAGAGATAAATATGGCAGGACGCCTCTTATCATAGGTAAGAAGGACGGAGCCTATGCTGCGGCTTCTGAATCCTTTGCATTTATCAACGTAGGCTATAAGTACGAAAGAGAGCTGGGTCCTGCGGAAATAGCCTTTCTCACGGCAGACAGCATAGAAACCGTTGTGGAGCCACAGGAGGGAATGAGGATATGTGCATTTCTGTGGACCTATTTCGGATACACTACATCCATATACGAGGGAAGAAATGTGGAGCTTATGAGAAACAGAAACGGAGAGCTACTTGCAGAGAAGGACGAAGACTTGGATGTAGACTATGTTGCAGGCGTTCCCGACAGCGGTATCGCCCATGCCCTCGGATATGCCAACAAATCCAGGATACCTTATGCAAGACCTCTTATTAAATACACTCCTACGTGGCCAAGGAGCTTCATGCCTCAGAACCAGAAGGCGCGAACCCTCATAGCGAAGATGAAGCTGGTTCCCGTGTTTCAGATAATCAAGGGCAAGAAATTCGTTCTCATAGATGATTCTATTGTAAGGGGTACCCAGCTGTCTGAAACGGTCAGCTATCTTACGGAGAACGGAGCCGAGGAAATCCATGTTCGTTCGGCGTGTCCGCCTATTATGTATGGCTGCAAGTTCCTGAACTTTGCACGTTCCGTAAGCGACCTTGAGCTTATAACAAGACGTGTCATATGCGAGTTGGAAAAAATAGATAAGGATGATATTTCTGATGAAATGCTTGCAGAATATGCTGACAGCAAGAGCCAGAAGCATGCAGCAATGGTAGAAGAGATAAGGAAAGGATTAAAATTTGACAGCCTGCGTTTTCAGGAGCTGGAAAACATCATAGAGGCTGTGGGAGTGGATAAATGTAAACTTTGTACTTATTGTTGGAATGGAAAGGAGTAAGGCATGAGAGCTTTGATAAGCGTATCGGATAAAAGCGGCGTTGTTGAATTCGCCAAGGGTCTGGAGAAATTAGGAGTGGAGATAATTTCAACAGGAGGAACCTACAAGAAACTTCAATCCGAGGGAGTTAAGGTGGTAAGTGTCTCTGACATTACAGGATTCTCGGAATGTCTGGACGGCAGAGTGAAGACACTTCATCCGTCAGTTCACGGCGGGATTCTGGCAATGAGAGACAGACCTGAGCATATGGAGCAGATAAAAAACCTGGGGATAGAGCCGATAGATATAGTAGCCATCAATCTCTACCCTTTCAAGGAAACCATAATGAAGCCGGAGGTAACACTTGCTGATGCAATAGAAAATATAGATATAGGCGGGCCTACCATGCTTCGCGCTGCTGCCAAGAACCATAAGGATGTAGCCGTAATATGCGACCCGTCGGACTACGACACGGTGCTTGAGGAGATGAAACAGGCCAGGCAGGTTTCCTATGACGTGAAATACAGACTGGCTTTAAAAGTTTTTGAGCACACGGCAGCTTATGACGCTATGATTTCCGCTTATCTCAGAGAGCAGATAGACGCGCCTCTGCCGGACAATCCGACCTTCACATTTGAAAAGTTGCAGGATTTGAGATACGGGGAAAACCCTCACCAGTCAGCAGCATACTACAAGGAAATTAAACCCTTTGACGGAGCTTTGGTAAACGCCAAGCAGCTCCACGGCAAGGAGCTTTCCTTTAACAATATAAATGATACTAACGGAGCCATTGATACCTTGAGAGAGTTCTGTTGCTTCTGTGGCTGCGAAAAGGATATGCCGACGGTTGTTGCCGTTAAGCACGCCAATCCGTGCGGGGTTGCTACAGGTGATACTCTGCTGGAGGCATATAAGAAGGCCCATGACTGTGACCCTGTATCCATTTTTGGTGGTATAATCGCGTGCAACAGAGTCGTTGACAAGGAGACGGCAGAGGAAATAAGCAAGATATTTTTTGAGATACTCATAGCACCTGATTTTGATGAAGCTGCTCTTGAAGTGCTGCAAAAGAAGAAAAACGTAAGGCTTCTCAAGTTACCTGCAATCGGCGACAGAGGACCAGAAAACAGAATAGACATGAAGAAGGTAAGCGGCGGCCTGCTCATACAAAACACCGACATGAGCCTCTTTAACGTGGATGGGCCTACTCCTGACCAGCCGGGCAATGAGGACGCTCCTAAGGCAGGGGCTGCCGGCACCTATGTATTTGACGACAAGCTGAAGGTAGTGACCAAGAAAGCTCCCACAGAGGCTGAGATAAAGGACATGGAAATGGCTATGAAGGTGGTTAAGCATACTAAGTCTAACGGAATCGTCTTCGTTAAGGACGGCAAGACTATTGCTATAGGGCCAGGACAGACCAACAGGATATGGGCGGTAGAGAATTGCATCAAGAGATGCTTATCCGATATGAAGGGTGCTGTAATGGCTTCCGATGCATTCTTCCCATTTAACGACTGCGTGACGGCTGCCGCACAGGCAGGTGCAACGGCTATCATTCAGCCGGGAGGCTCCATCAGAGATCAGGAATCCATCGACAAAGCAGATGAACTTGAGATATCTATGGTATTTAGTGGACAGAGACACTTCAAGCACTAAGGTGTGGCGTAAAGAAGGAGATGTTATGAAAGTACTTGTAGTTGGCGGAGGCGGCCGAGAACACAGCATCTGCTGGAAGCTGGCCAAGAGCCCTAGGATAAAAGATCTTTACTGTGCCCCGGGGAATGCAGGCATTGCAGAGGTGGCTCAGTGTGTGGAAATAGGTGCAGAGGATATAGAAGGAATATGTGAATTTGCCGTTGCTAAAGCCATAGATCTAGCGGTAATAGGTCCTGAAGTGCCTTTGGCTATGGGAATTGTTGATAAGTTGGAGGCAGCGGGAATAAGGACCTTCGGGCCTAATGCCAAATGCTCACAGCTGGAAGCAAGCAAATCTTTTACAAAGGCATTTTTGGAAAGGCACCATATTCCTACGGCCGGATATAAAGAATTCACGGACAAGAACCAGCTGTTGGATGCCATAGGAATCTTCGGATTCCCTATGGTGCTCAAGGCTGACGGGCTTGCGGCAGGCAAGGGCGTGGTTATTGCTGAGACAGAGGAAGAAGCTGGAAGGTCCATAGAGGAAATGATGGGGCAGAAGGTTTTTGGCTCGGCGGCAGATAAGGTGGTTGTGGAAGAATTCCTTACGGGCACCGAAGCCTCCATGCTGTGCTTTGTGGATGAAAACACCATAGTTCCTATGGAATCGGCGCAGGATTATAAGAGAATTAATGACGGAGATAAAGGCCCTAACACAGGCGGCATGGGAACATACTCTCCAAGCCTGGTCTTCACACCGGAGCTGGAGGAGCGGATTCATAAGGAAATACTTTTGCCTACACTGAAAGGATTTCAGGAGGATGGACTGGATTTTAAAGGAGTTCTCTTCATAGGGCTTATGATTTCCGAGAAAGGGCCTAAGGTAATAGAGTTTAACAACAGGTTCGGAGATCCCGAAACTCAGTCGGTGCTTCCGAGGATGAAGACGGACCTTCTGGATGTTTTCATGGCCGTTACCAATAGCAGGCTGGCTGATGTGAAGATAGAATGGAAGGAAGACAAGGCTGTCTGCGTTGTTTTGGCTTCCGACGGATATCCTGGTAGCTATGCTAAGGGAAAACCTATTGCAGGGCTTGATAAAACAGCCCCTGATGTGTTAGTATTTCATGCAGGAACAAAAATATCAAATGATGATGTACTGACATGGGGAGGAAGAGTCCTGGGAGTTACGGCTCTGGGCAAGACTCACGAAGAAGCGAGGCGAAAGGCTTACGAGAACGTGGCGAAGGTATCCTTTGAAGGCATGCAGTACAGGAAAGACATTGGAACTGTATGAGCAGGTTTTATGTAGCTACTGTCGGAGACGGATTCGAGAGGCAGCTAAAGGAACATAATATAGGAGTGGAATTCGATTATTTCTGTCAGGCAGAAAATTTAGAGGGTGCAGGCTTTATGCGAAGCGCCGCAGAAATTACGAGACTCAAGAAGGCGTATGGTTACAGTGAAAAAAACATGGTACTCCATGCGCCTTTTAATGAGCTTCATCCGGCGGCCATCGACAGGGAAGCCCTGGAGTTGGCAAAGAAGAGGATGAAGCAGGCATATGGTATGTGTGAGAGCTTCGCAGTAAAGAAAATGGTGGCTCATTCCGGATATCTCCCCTTTGTGTACTTCAAATCCTGGCATAGGGACAGGTCAGTGGAGTTTTGGACGGAGTTCATGGCAGACAAACCGGAGGATTTCATCCTGTGCATAGAGAATGTGCTTGAGGATGAACCCTACATGATGGCAGAGCTTATGGAAGCCATTGAGGAAGCTTCAGGCAAAACCTTGAAAAGAGCTTTGGCAAAAACTCTGCCGGTGCCTAATATCGGCATATGCCTTGATATAGGACACGCCAACTGTATGAGCGAAGTAGCCTTGGAGGAATGGATCAGAACCCTAGCGCCTTATATAAGACATTTTCACCTTCACAACAACGATGGCAAAGGCGACAGGCACTTAGCCTTCCACGAGGGGCAGGTGGATATAGCGGAACTTTTGGACCTGGCTAAGGAGCTTTGCAGGGAGGATACCACCTACACCGTGGAGTCCATAGATTGTGAAGCATCAGTAAAATGGTTGAGTGAACGAGGACATATAAGCAGAAAGGGTATATGAAATGAACGAAAGAGAGCTTACGAAGATAATAAAATCTATACCGGGACTTGATTTGAACATGGCAGAGAAAGCAGCGGCAAGGCAGGCGGAGCTAGCCAAGCCCCCGGGAAGTCTAGGCGTCCTGGAAAGCATATCCATCAGGATGGCAGGACTTACGGGCAGCCTGAAAAATCATGTGGACAAGGGATGCGTAGTGGTAATGTGTGCGGATAACGGTGTTGCCGAGGAAGGGGTGGCATCAGCACCTCAGAGCGTTACCATGGCCCAGACTGTTAACTTTACGAGAAGACTTACAGGAGTAGGGGCTCTTGCGGAAAGCTACGGAAGCGAACTCTTAATAGTAGATTTAGGAGTCAAGGATGCTATTCCAACCGAGCTTTATGATGATGTTGCCCTGAGAGATACTCATAAGATAGTTGATAGAAGAATTGCTTCGGGAACGGGCAACATAGCCAGGCGGTCGGCAATGACCAGAGAGCAGGTTTTAAGATGCCTTGAAATCGGCATAGAGATGGCTGACGCAGTCAAGGCCAAGGGCTTTCATATAATAGGAGTAGGGGAGATGGGCATAGGCAATACCACTACCAGCGCGGCGGTTTTATCAGCGGTTACAGGCCTGGATTCCGAAATGACCTGCGGCCGAGGTGGCGGAATAAATGACGAGAGCTTTGAGATTAAGAAGGATATAGTGGACAGAGTTTCGGATGAATATCGCCGTGGTGGCGGTCTTCTCAAGACGGCTGGACTTGAGCTGGGCGGAATGTTGTCAAAGGCTCAGGGCAAGCCAAGCGCCCGTGATGCTATGATAGATGTGCTGGCCAAAATGGGCGGCTTTGACATATGTGCTATGGCAGGTGTCTTCATAGGCGCCGCCAAAAACAAAATGCCGGCAGTGATAGACGGCTACATTTCTCTTGTTGCAGCACTAGCGGCAGCAATAATAGCTCCTAAGTCTACGGGCTGTATGTTTGCATCTCACAAATCCAATGAGAAGGGTTACGGTGCCGGAATAGAAGCCCTGAGTGGAATAAGCGAGGTGGTCAGTAATTTCGGGATGGAGCCTTTTCTCGGGCTTAACATGAGGCTTGGGGAAGGAAGCGGATGCCCTATAGCCTTTGATGTAATAAAGGGAGCCTGTCATGTGATGAACAACATGGGCACTTTTGAAGAAGCACGCATTGATGACGGCTACTTGTATGAAATAAGAAACGGGGATTGCTTTTAGATGAACGTGTTTATCAGCGGCGGATGTAAAAATGGCAAGTCCTATCAGGCCCAGCGCATAGCCAAGACAATGGCCTGTGAGATGAGAAGGCCTCTGTACTATATAGCTACCATGATACCTCACGATGAAGAGGACGTGTATAGAATAAAGCGGCACCTTTCGGAAAGGGAGGGCTGGGGCTTTGAGACTCTGGAGCAGGGAAAGGATCTTAGGGCTCTTTTGGAAAAGGAAGGGGTCCATAAGAAAGGCGTCTTTCTTATGGACAGCGTCACGGCACTCCTTGCCAATGAGATGTTCGATGATGCAGGTAACGTAGATGAGGGTGCGCCCCTTCGTGTAAAGGAAGACGTTGTTGCCTTCGCCGGGAGTACGGGTAACACGGTTTTTGTATCGGACTATATATACGGAGACGGGGCGGAGTACCATGAACTTACCGAAATGTACAGGCGGGGTCTTGCTATGATAGACAGAGCCCTTGCCCTGTGCTGTGATAGGGTTATCGAGGTGTCCGCAGGAATTAAGGAGATTTGGAAGTGAAATACATAAAAGGCTTTTTTATGGCATGGAGCTGTTTTACGCAGATACCGTGCCCCTATAATAAATGGCATGAGGAGTACAGATATCATATGCTCAATATGCTTCCTCTGGTAGGGCTGTTTCTCGCTGTAATAATGAATTCTCTGTGGTTTGTGCTCAGCATATTCGTGGACAACAGCGTTTTTTTGGGAGCTGTCTTGACGGCGGCGTATTTTTTCGCTACGGGCTTCATACACCTGGACGGGTACATGGACTGCAGTGACGCTGTCCTGTCGCGAGCATCCTCACAGGAAAAGAGAAGGATATTGAAGGATTCTCACGTAGGAGCGTTCGCAGTAATAGCCCTCGTGTTTATGGTCCTTATCTTCTCTGCTTCAATGAATATTTTTGTTCAGGAATTTTCCATGGGAAGGGCAGCTTTGCTCACAATAATACTTATGGTCTCCCGCCAGCTGGCAGCATATGATATAATAAACAGGAGGCCTATGGCTGCCAGTCAGTATGTGGCAATGGAGTCATACAAAAATCATGAATACGGGCTGCCGGGTATAATAATCACCGTGGCGGCCGGAATAGTTTGCTATGTGGCATTTCTCCTCGATTTTAGTCAAATAATGAGTTTGGGAAATCTTTATAACCTCATATACACAGCGGTTGCCGTAAGTGGAATGAAGCTGGCAGCGGGTGCCTTAGGCAGCTCTGCAAGGAAGCAGCTGGGAGGAATGAACGGCGATATAGCCGGGTATATGATTGTTGCGGGAGAGCTTACAGGTGTTGGGGCTGTAGCCCTTATGCTGGGAATAGGAGCATAGAGAATGGTATTCATATTCGGAGGTGCATATCAAGGGAAAGTGGATTATGCTAAGGAGCATTTTGATATAGAGACTTTGTGCGACTGCAGTGACGGACGTACGCCTGACTTTGACAGTGATGCTATCTGTGGTCTGGAGGGATTCTCACTTCGCTGTGCCGGGGAAGGCACAGAGGCGGCTGACTTCTTTCGGGAGAACAAGGGGCTATGGGAGGATAAGATTTTAATATGTGACGATGTATCTGCCGGCATAGTGTCTGTGGATACGATTTTACGTAGCTTTAGAGAAATCAACGGCAGGCTTATGCTTTATCTAGCAGGAGAAGCCTCTGAAGTCCACAGGGTATTCTGCGGACTGGGAAAGAGAGAAAAATAAAATCATGAAATCAAGAATTTGTTTAATAAGGCATGGAATAACAGAGGGAAATGTGAGGAAACTGTACTACGGATACTCGGATATTCCTCTGGCAGAAGAAGGAGTAGAGGGGCTTAAGAAGCTGACAGAATCGGGAATATATCCCGACAGTGAGAAGACCGATTTTTACACATCGGGACTAATAAGAACAGAGCAGACCCTCTCCCTCATATATGGACAAAGGGAGCATAAGGTCATGGATTCCCTTCGTGAAATCAACTTCGGTATTTTTGAGATGAAGAGCTACCATGAGCTTAACGGCCTTGAGGAATATCAGACATGGATAGGCGATAAGACTGGGAACCTTGTCTGTCCCGGCGGAGAAAGTCTGGTAGGCTTTCAGAGGCGAATAATCAAGGGCTTTAAGGAGCTGAGAAAGCTTCACGCAGTAAAGGAGCTTTCCCTAAGGCATCACAAGGAGGAAGCCCTTTCCGTTGTGGTCTGCCACGGAGGAACGATATCGGCTATTATGGAAAACACTTTTCCGGGGAAATCGGGGGAAGCGGATAATTTTTTCCGTTGGGTACCTGATCCTGGACATGGATATATATTGACTATTGACGATGGGCAAATCGTCGGCAAGGAGGAATTTTAATGAATATCAAAGACACAATTACAGAGCTGATTGGGGGAACACCGCTTTTGCGCTTAAACAAGATGGAGAAGGAATTCGGCGCTGTGGCTGAAATAGTGGCAAAGGTGGAGGCCTTTAATCCCGCAGGCAGCATTAAGGACAGGGTGGGCTACAACATGATAAAAGAGGCTGTAGCCGAAGGAAGGCTGAAGCCGGGCGGAACTATTATCGAACCAACTAGCGGAAACACAGGTGTAGGCATAGCCATGACGGCAGCGGCCCAAGGATATAAGGCTATAATGGTAATGCCTGAGAGCATGAGCATAGAGAGACGTCTGCTTTTGCAGGCCCTTGGTGCCCAGCTTGTTCTCACCGACAAGGCCAAGGGAATGCAAGGCAGTGTGGAAAAAGCCGAGGAGCTGGCCGAGTCCCTTCCGGGAAGCATCATCGCAGGGCAGTTTGACAATCCTAATAACCCTATGGCGCACTATAAGACCACAGGGCCGGAAATATGGAAGGATACCGACGGACAGGTGGATATATTGGTTGCTACCTTTGGCACCGGAGGCACCGTTTCGGGAGTGGGCAAATATCTGAAGGAAAGAAATCCTGATTTGAAGACAATTGCCATTGAGCCTGCAGCATCGCCGCTACTGTCTCAGGGAAAAGCAGGGCCGCATAAGATACAGGGAATCGGAGCCAATTTTATTCCGGCTGTTCTCAATAGAGATATAATTGATGAGATAATCACCGTAACGGATGAGGAGGCCTTGAAGGCTATGAAGAAGCTGGCCGCTACGGAGGGACTTCTGGCAGGAGTGTCTTCAGGAGCTGCGGTTTACGGTGCAGGACAAGTCGCCGCCCGCAGGGAAAATGCAGGAAAGCGCATAGTTGTCATACTGCCTGATACAGGGGAGAGATATTTAAGCGTGTTTTAAAAGGAAGCCTTTTTAGGCTTCCTTTTTTAATTTTCTTGCCCGAAAACCGGAAAATAATCCTAAAATAACAAAAAATTAAAAATTTTAGGAGAAAATTTGCGTTTAAGACTTGATTTTCTTCCGAAAATAGCCTATATTAATAGTGTGTTCTGAAAGTAAGATTTGATTCCGTACGTTAATCATTTTACTGTTTGATGATAACGCGCGGTTTTTTATGTGTACGATTATGAATAATGAAATTTAAGGAGGTACTTTAATATGTACAATGGAACTGTTAAGTGGTTCAACGAATCAAAAGGTTATGGATTTATCAGCAATGACGATGGTGGAGATGACGTGTTCGTACATTTCTCATCAATCTCAGGAGACGGCTTTAAAACTCTTCGCGAAGGCGAAAAGGTTACATTTGATGTAGAAGCAGACCCAAGAGACAGCAAGAAAATGCGCGCTGTCAATGTTAGCAGAGCATAATCAAAAGTAAAGAGTAGACCCGTGGAATTTGCTGTGGGTCTATTTTTTTGCTTTTAATCAGCCTTTCTGTTATACTGGCAAAAGAAAAGTAAAGGCGGAGAATTTTGAATGAAAACTGCGGGGATTTTTGAATGAAAAACTACAAGGTTTTGAGAATATATACCGATGGAGGGTGCTCCGGTAACCAGAGCGAGGAAAATCTGGGAGGCTGGGGAGCCATACTTGAATTCGCGGGACACAGCAAGGAGATTTACGGAAGCGAAAGCAATACCACCAACAACAGGATGGAGATGACGGCGCTTCTGGAAGCCTTCAGAGCCATAAAAAAAGAGAGCCAGACCATAGAGGTTTTTTCCGATAGCAGCTATCTTATGGACTGCTTCAGGAAAAAATGGTACGAAAACTGGCAGAAAAACGGCTGGAAGACATCGGCAAAGAAGCCTGTGGAAAATCAGGACCTGTGGAATGAGCTTCTGCCCTACCTTCAGCGTCACCACATAACCTTTTATCGCGTCAAGGGCCATGTCAACTTGAGCAGCAAAAGCATGGAATTTGACAAGCTCTACGAGAAATTCCTCCTGTGGAACGGAAATGAATTTTCCTACGAGGATTTCATGTATATTACGGAGAAGAACAACAGGGCGGACAAGCTGGCCAATATGGGAATAGATGAAATAAGATAATAATATTAAATGAGATAATAAAAGAGCCTTCTGCGTATATGATTATAGCGGAGGGTTTTTTAATGGGAAGAATTCGCAAACCTAGTCCGGTACTGCCGGTGGTAGTGCTGCTGCTTGCAGCAACTTTGGCGGTGGTCGCCTTGCTTTCGGCAGCCTTATTGCCTGAGGAAACCCTGCAGCCGACGAAATATTTACAGCCTGCGACAACAACCAGATCGAAGGTAACTGTCACGCCGCATCGTCAGATACTTATTTCCCTGGGTCAGGAGCCATCGACTGTATTCATAAGCTGGAAGGGAAACAGGGGCGGTCCGGCATACCTCAGATATGCAGATGAACAGAAAGATTTGCCTCAGGCAAAAATCATTAAGGCTGATAAAAAGCATATACTCGGAAGCAAATATTACAGGTATTCGGTCAAAGTGGAGAACACCGGAAGATGCTTTTATGAAATAGGAGACGGGGTGGCATTTGACAGGCCAAGATTTATTGAAAAAAGGAACTCTGGAAATAAAACTCGTTTTCTCTTTTTTGGAGATGTTCAGCTTGAGGGGGAGGTGCCTTATTGGGAGCAAATGATTAAAGAAGCCTGTCCCGAGGATTGTGATTTTGCCATGTTTGGGGGAGATATGGTAAATGTTCCTACGGATCTTTCCCAGTGGGAAAGATTTCTCAATAACTGTGGCGTATTTGACAGCCTGCCTGTAATGACGGCGGCGGGAAATCATGAGGGCGTTCATTCCAACGTCACATACAGAAAAATCTTTGCATCTCCTGGCAACGGTCCTAAGGGGCTGAAAGAGGAGTTTTACTTCTTCGATTATGGCTCATGCAGGGTTTTAGTTCTGGACAGCTCCTTTTTTACCGATGCCAGAAAAGGCAAGCTGGGAGAAGCTAGGTGGAACAGTCAGAGAAAGAGTATAAATAGGTGGCTGACAAAGACATTAAACGAAAGCCCTAAGCTGTGGAATATAGCCGTTATCCATCATCCACCCTATGGAATGCACAGCGATAAGGAAGTGTCGGAGGATTTAAGAAAATGGTGGGTACCCCTGCTGGAAAAGTATCGTGTGGATTTAGTCCTCAGCGGGCACCAGCATCTTTACATGAGGACCAGACCCATAAACGGCATAGTCTATCTCATGGGGAATTCGGGCGTGCGGAGCAGCAGGTTTTATGACGGCAGAAACAAGCCCTTTTATGTGGACTGCGTATACGCAGAGGGCGCAGGTTATCAGATGATAGAGGTCGATTTGAGAGGGCTGAAGATAAGCGCCTGCAATAAAAAAGGCCGCATCGTCGATGAGGCCCTTATCAAAAAAAGCTCTTTCCTACATATCCTCAAATTTCTTGGTGGCAACTAGGTAATCGTTTAAGGTGCCAAGGTGAACGTAATAATACGAATATCTGTCCTCCTTCTGCACCTGAACCAGCTCTGCATCGCTGAGTTTTTTCACGTGCTGGGAGATAGTAGCCTGAGAGTAGTCGAAGTAATTAACCAGGTCCTTGTTGCACACCTTGGTGCGGGCTTTGTTCTGTGCCATTATGTATCTGAATATCTTTATTCTTACGGGGTGAGCCAAGGCATCGGATATTTTGGCAATGAGTAAAATATCCTGCTCCTGCATTTCATCGATTTCTTTTCTAAGTCTCATAAATATCAGTCTCCTTTAATTTCTTCATAAATAACAGTATACAGTATGAGCAAAAAACATGTCAATGTTTGTCGATATGTATTTTGCATCCAAAATTTTCGCCTAGGAGTCGTGCAAAAAAATTTGCAGTGGGTCCCAACTCATGGTATACTTCTTATAGTTGAAGTTTGTGGCTTTTAAGGTGAGAGGGTGAAGGAGCGGGAATGAAAGCGAAGGAATATTTAGCCATACTCCAGAAGACGTCAGAAGTGCTGGGTGAAGCTATCCATATCGTTGATGCGGAAGGAAGGACTATCGTATACAATGATGCCATGGCCAGGCTGGAGAAAATAAGCGTGGAGGACGTTTTGGGGAAGCCCTTCAGAGAAGTCTTTCCACATATACCCCAGGAGGAGAGTACCCTTTACAGAGCCTTGGCAAAGGGAGAGGCATCCGCCTCGGAACCACAGACATACCTTAATGTCTACGGTAAGGCGATTACTACAGTCAACAGTACGGTGCCTGTAGAGGTTGACGGTAAAATAATAGCAGCCATTGAGGTGGCTAAGGACATTACAGAGATTAAGAACATGAGCGATACTATACTGGGACTTCAAGAGGAGAGTCTGGTATCGGCAGGAAAGGTTGATTCTAAGAAGGAACTAAAGCCTGCAATAAAGCGATACACCTTCGATAGCCTTATAGGGACAACCTCTGAGTTTGCAAAGGCTATAGGGATTGCAAGGAAAGCATCCGGTACGGACGCGTCGGTCTTCATATACGGAGAAACGGGAACGGGTAAGGAGCTTTTTGCTCAGAGCATACACTACGACGGCAGCAGAAAGAACAACCCATTTCTTGCTCAAAACTGTGCAGCATTGCCGGCAGCTCTCCTTGAAGGAATACTATTCGGAACGTCAAAGGGAGGCTTTACGGGAGCCGTTGACAGGGCGGGACTTTTCGAGCAGGCCAACGGCGGCACATTGCTTCTGGATGAGATAAGCGCTATGCCTTATGAACTGCAGAGCAAACTGCTGCGAGTGCTGCAAGAGGATTACATAAGGCGCGTAGGCGGCAGCAGCGATATACCTGTGGACGTAAGGATAATAGCAACCGTAAACGAGAGGCCTGAAAAACTCATAGAAAGAGGAACCTTGAGAAAGGACCTTTATTACAGACTGAACATAGTCAATATAAACATACCGCCTCTAAGGGAAAGAAAGGAAGATATTCCCCTTTTGGCAGAGATTTTTCTCAAGAATCATAACGTCAGGTATGGCAAGGAACTTTGGATGATATCCGACAGGGCTCTTAAAAAGCTGGATGAGTACGACTATCCCGGTAATGTCCGAGAGTTGGAAAACATTATTATGTCGGCTGTTTCTCTGGCGGATAACGAACACGTTTTAAACGAGAAGGATGTTAATACCGGCAGCGGATATCACCAGCCGCCTCAACGGATATCGGATTTTCACGAAAATGAGTCAAGCCTTTCGCAATACATGGAGAGAATCGAAAAAACGGTCATAAGAAGGCATCTTCTGGACAACGAAGGAAACGTTTCCAAGACGGCTAAAGAACTGGGAATGCTGCGTCAGAACTTGCAGTACAAGATAAAGAAATACGACCTTTAAGAGACCGCTAATAAAGGAAGGTTATAGCGCATGCAAATATATTTGCATGCGCTGTGCAATTTTTTTTGCATTAAAATGGTAAAAAAGAGACATAAAGTCAAAATATTTGGACAAGCTAAAGGGTATAAATCGCTAAATTTCAACGTAATTACGGTGGCACTATAAATACAAAAAAAGTGCAAGCTCTTGGCACAGTAATTGCTTTTTAACATAGCATAGATATATTCTGTTAATAAAATTTAAATTTTAATGATGAAAAGGAGAACAAAGATGAAAAACGTAAAGGTTATTATTTGGGGACTCGGCGCCATGGGCGGCGGAATGGCTGATATGCTTTTGACTAAGAAGGGCGTTGACATTGTAGGGGTAGCCGGAAGAGGTAAGAAAATTGGGACATCAATGTATGACTACATCAAGACAGAAAAAGGCGATAGAGAAGATGTTATTATTCAGGCTGCAGAAGATGTTATCAAGCCGGGTGCTGCTGATGTAGTTCTTCTTTGCACAGATTCATTCACGAAGAATGCATTCCCAAGGATGAAGTTCATAATGGAACAGGGCATCAACTGCATTACTTCTGCAGAAGAAATGGCATACCCTGCAGCTCAGAATCCTGATTTAGCTGAAGAGCTTGACAAGATTGCAAAGGCCAATGGCGTATCTCTTTTGGGAACAGGTATCAACCCTGGACATATCATGGACCTGTTGGTTCTCGTAATGACAGGCTGCATGGTAGACGTAGAGCATATCCTTTCAAAGAGAGTTAACTCACTTTCACCTTTCGGTCCCGCAGTAATGGAAGAACAGGGAATTGGTATCAGTGTAGACCAATTCAAGGAAAGAAAAGCTAACAATACGATGTCAGGGCACGTAGGCTTTGCAGAATCCGTTGGTATGATGGCAGAGGGTCTTGGCCTCAAGGTTAACAAGTTCTCACAGGACATGAACCCTATTGCAACTGACGTTGACAGAAAGTCCCCTTATGGATTCGCAGCAGCTGGCTCATGTGCAGGCGTTGCAATGGAAGCTGATGCTACACTGGACAATGGTATGGAAATCAGGATGGAACATCCTCAACAGATCGAACCTGAGCAGGTTGGCGTTCAGACAGGCGACTATGTAATAATAAAGGGAACTCCTTCCGTAAACATGGTAAACAGCCCGGAGGTTGAAGGCGGTCTGGGAACTATAGCAATGTGCGTTAACATGATACCTCAGATTATCAATGCAGAAGCCGGTCTTCACACTATGATTTCACTGCCTATTCCTAGGGCATTGATGGGCGACATTAGAGAAAGAATCAATCCTGATAAGAAAATCGCTAAGTAGGGAAATGCAGCACCTTAAAACAGTATTTCAAAGTAGAGATAGGAGAGTAAGATAATGGTTAAAAAAGGCGAATGGGTAAGAATCCATAAAGTCATTTTAGAGGCGGCTGAGAGAACCGGAAAGCTTCCTGCTGACACTCAGAAGGTGCCTTTGGAAATGTGGACTAAAGGATATCTATTAGCAGAAGCCCAAATCGGCGACGAAGTCGAGATAGAATCTGTAAACGGAAGACATGAAACAGGAACTTTGATTGAAGTTAATCCTGCTTACGACCACGATTACGGAAAATGTATACCTGAACTGCTTGTAATAGATAAGCAGGTTCGAGAAATCGTATTTGGAGGTGAGAAATAATGGCAAGGTTACCTCAGGATTACGATAGCGTAATGGCGAGAAAAAACGAAGTAATGAACAAGGCTCTTTCCATCGACTATTCACAGTTTGAATCAGGCTCAATGGCCTTTGATTACGAGAAGATGATGAGAGAAACAGGCTACAGCCTGGAAGAAATGCAGGAGATACAGTATGGAGTAAACGTAGGAAACACACCCGTGCTGGAGCTAAAAAACCTTACTGCTCTTGCAAGAGCCTGCGCTCCGGAAGGAAAAGGCGCAAGGATCTTTATAAAGGACGAAGCCTGCAATCCTTCGGGAAGCTTTAAGGCCAGGAGAGCCGCCAACGCGGTTTACCATGCTAAGAGACTGGGCTAC
Source organism: Clostridiales bacterium (assembly GCA_012513435.1). Lineage (GTDB taxonomy): Bacteria > Bacillota > Clostridia > Peptostreptococcales > Anaerovoracaceae > Lentihominibacter. Next base: position 54,011 of record JAAZCE010000018.1, on the reverse strand, counting down.
AAAGGCGTTATCGCCGCAACATCGGGCAACTACGGAGCCGCAGTAGCTTCCCAGGCGGCCATCGCAGGACTTGAATGTATTATCGTTCAGGAATGTTACGACTCCAAGGGAGTGGGGCAACCAGAGATAATAGAGAAAGCAAGAAAGTGCGAAGCACTGGGAGCAGAAGTAGTTCAGCTTACAGTAGGACCTGAACTTTTTTACAAGTTCATACTTTTGCTTGAAGAAACCGGCTACTTCAACGCTTCACTTTACACGCCATTTGGCATAGCCGGAGTTGAAACCCTGGGCTATGAGATTTCCATGCAGTTCAGAGAGCAGTACGGCAAGGATCCTGACGTTGTTGTCTGCACAAATGCCGGAGGCGGCAACCTTACGGGAACTGCTAGAGGACTTATAAAGGCAGGGGCAACGGACACTCAGGTGATCGGCGCTTCCATCGACCTTACGGGACTTCACATGGCTTCCGATGAGGCGTTTAATAAGAAATCATGCACCACTGGGCATACGGGATTCGGCGTTCCTTATGCAGTAGATCCTGACCACTCCGATGTTCCTCGTTCAGCTGCAAGACCTCTCAGATATATGGACAGATACGTTACTATTACTCAGGGAGATGTATTCTATATCACAGAATGTCTGGCAACTCTTGAAGGTTTGGAAAAGGGACCTGCAGGAAACACCTCACTGGCTGCTGCATTCGCACTTGCTCAGGAGCTGGATCAGGATAAGATGATAGTGGTGCAGGAAACGGAATACACGGGAGCGGGCAAGCATTTACAGCCGCAGCTTTCATTTGCAAGGGACAACGGCATCGAAGTAAGGATAGGAGACCCTAAGGATGAGGTTCCCGGCAAGAGTGTTATTATTCCTTCACACCCATCCCTTATCAAGACAACTGATATGGACTTAGACCACCAGAAGAGGTCTCTAATCAAGGGTAACCTAAAGAGACATACTATGGAGCCTACAGATGCGGACTATGCATATCTTGCCGAGGAAACGAAGAAGGATATCCAGTGGGTTAAGAAGACCGTTGAAGAACTGAAGCCTACATTGAAATAAGCTATGACGGGTGAGCGGCCGGCTTCCGGTCGTTCATCAATTATAAAGATAGAGGAGAAAAAGGATGAAAAGAGCAGATGATTTTGAACAGCGTAGAAAGCATATTGCTAATCTGACTGATGAAGAGTTATACAACAGATTCTGGGAACTGACAGATAAGGTTGTAGACCCGCTTCTCGAAATGGGAAGAAAGAATACAACGCCTTCCGTAGAAAGAGCCGTTCTCCTGAGAATGGGAGTGTCATCCCTTGATACCCCCAAAATCGTACAGGGATGCATGGACAGAGGCCTTATGGGTCATGGTGCAGGCCATGTGGTATATAAGGTGTCTCAGGCAAAAAATATCTCCATTCGTGAGGCGAGCATTAAACTTGCAGAAGGCGAATACTGGGACGACGCAGTAGCTATGTTCAAGGGAGGTAAATAATATGTCGGATTTCAAATTAGAGCCTAATGAAAAATTAAATGTAAGGGAAGTAATGAAGGACCTGGACAAGTATGAACCGAGGAGAAGAGGTTGGACATGGAGAAAGCCTGCTCCCGGACTTAAAATGGGACCTTTTGAATATCATGACTGTTCGGAGCCTTTGAAGAACAGCATTGGCCTTCCTCCTGCAAAATACTTCGACAATATCGATCCGCAGCCAATGCCTGTAATCACTACAGAAATCGCATCGGGAAGATTCGAGGATGATATCAGAAGAATGAGAATGGGCGCATGGCACGGCGCAGACCATCTCATGGTTATAAGACACATGGGACAGTCCCATATAGATGGCCTTATGGAGGGTACTCCGCAGGGTATCGGCGGCGTTCCTATTACGAGAAAACAGGTTAGAGCTCAGAGAAAAGCCTGTGATATTATTGAAGATGAAGTTGGCCGTCCAATCAACTACCATTCATATGTATCAGGCGTTGCAGGTCCTGACGTAGCCGTAATGTTTGCCGAGGAAGGCGTTAATGGAGCGCATCAGGACCCACAGTACAATGTGCTTTACAGAGACATCAACTGTGTCAGGTCATTTGTAGATGCATGTGAATCCAAGAAGGTTATGGAATGGGCAAATATGCTTCAGATAGACGGAGCTCATAACGCCAACGCAACGGCAAGAGATGCATGGAAGGTTATGCCTGAGCTTATCGTTCAGCATTCCCTCAACTCCAGATTTTCCGAGAAGGTAGGAATCAAGCCGGAGAACATTTCTCTGTCAACCGTTCCTCCGACAGCTACTCCCGGACCTTGCGTTTACTACGATTTGCCTTATGCAGTAGCTTTACGTGACATTTGTAACAGATATAAGATGAGAGCTCAACAGAACACTAAGTACATCTGCTCCTCTGCAAGAGAAGCAACTGTAACTCACGTTCTCAACATGTTTATTTCCAAGCTGACAAGTGCAGATATACAGTCAACCATTACTCCTGACGAGGGAAGAAATGTTCCATGGCATATCTACAACATAGAGGCATGTGACAATGCCAAGCAGACTCTTATAGGGCTTGATGGTCTTATGGAGATGGTAGAGCTGAAGAAGGATGGTCCATTAAGAGAAATGGCAAGGGATATCAAGGAAAGAGCCTGTCTCTTTATGGAGGAAATCGTAGAGGTCGGCGGCTATTTCAAGGCTGTTGAGGAAGGCTTCTTTGTTGACTCCGGAAAATATCCGGAAAGAAACGGTGATGGAATCGCAAGAAAAATTGAAGGCGGCATAGGCTATGGATACATCTTCGAGAGAGAAGACGACTACATGGCTCCGGTAACTGCTCACTTCGGATATAACAACGTTGAACAGTACGGCGGAGACCCTGAAGACCCTGCAGCTCTTATCGGAGGATGTACCTTTGAGGACAGAAGTAAAATCGTCTATATCGATGAACTTGATGAAGAAGACTGTGTAGACAGAAGATTTGAGAAGGTAGCCAAGTATCTTGACGGTGAAGCTATCAAGCCTGAAATGGAATGGTGCGGTGATGGCGTCGTAATGATGACTATGTGCGTTCCTACAAACGCAAGAGCTGCGGAAGCAGTTGCTTTGGAAATCGGAAACAAACTGGGACTTGACGAGCCTGTAGTAATAAGCAAGGAAATCCTTCAGAATGCAGAGGGTACCAGAATCGAAATGAAAGGCAAGGTACCGTTTGATATCGACCCAACAACTCTTGTAGTTCCTGCGCCACCGCATTATCAGAGTGACGAGGTTCTCTACAAGGAATTTGAAGAGCATCCAATGCAGATTGTATGTGGAACAGTTGGAGACGACGAGCATTCCGTAGGCCTGCGTGAGATAATTAATATCAAGCATGGAGGAATCGAGAAGTGGGGCATCAAGGTAGAATACCTAGGGACTTCAGTTCCTGTAGAAAAGCTTGTTGATGCGGCAGTTGAACTTAACGCAGACGCTATACTGGCGTCCACTATTATTTCTCATGACAACGTTCACTACAAAAACATGAAGAGAATAAACGAGCTGGCAATCGAAAAGGGTATCCGTGATAAGGTTATCATCGCCGCCGGAGGAACTCAGGTAGTTCCTGAGGAAGCACGCCAGACAGGAATCGATGAAGGCTTTGGAAGAGATTCCCACGGTATTGATGTTGCAACATTCCTGGCAGAGGAAGCGATGAGAAGACGTGGAGAGATTCCACCGGAAGTTGAAGAGGAGATATAGATTAAGCAGGTGGATTTTAAGGCAATTGGGAGGCCGGGCAAAGAGTATCTCTGCCCGGCCTACTTTTTTAAAGAGAATAGAAAAGCATAGAAAAAGTGTGAGAGCAGAAAGAAGAGCACCTTGAGTATAGCAAAGGAGAATAAACATGAAAATTGATGTATTGGTAGCTGAAATCGGCTCTACTACTACGGTGATAAATGCATTTAAGGATATAGATACGGAGAATCCTATCTTTTGGGCTCAAGGTCAGGCGCCGACTTCAGTTTTGGAGGGGGACGTTAGAATAGGACTTCAGGGAGCTATAGACGACCTTTGCAGCAAAATGAATATCGAATCGCTGGAATACGATGAAATGTTGGCAACGTCGTCGGCTGCAGGAGGCCTCAAAATGACCGTCCACGGACTGGTTTACGACATGACCGCAAGGGCAGCCAAGGAGGCTGCCCTGGGGGCCGGAGGAATCATACATTATGTTACCGCCGGTAAGCTGAGACGAACGGATGTCGTCAAGATAAAGGAAATAAAGCCTAATCTTATTCTCATTGCTGGAGGCGTTGATTACGGCGAAAGGGACACGGCCATTGATAACGCAGAGATGATACGAAGCATGGGGCTGAAGACGCCTATAATATACGCAGGGAATATTGAGAATCAGGAAGAAATGAAGCTCATATTCGACGCGGAAAGCGGGCAGAAATTATATAATGTAGAGAACGTCTACCCTAAGATAGACGACCTTAACGTAGAGCCTTGCAGGAAGGTTATTCAAGATGCCTTTGAGGATCACATTACCAACGCTCCCGGAATGGAGCATGTCAGAGACATGGTCAACGGCCCGATAGTTCCCACGCCGGGGGCTGTCATGGAATGTACCAAGTTGCTCTATGACTGCATCGGCGACCTCATAGTTCTGGATGTCGGAGGAGCGACCACGGACCTTCATTCCGTAGCATCGGAATCGGACAAGGTGGCGAGAATAATGATTGCCCCGGAACCAAAAGCAAAGCGAACCGTGGAAGGCGATTTAGGTGTTTACGTCAACAAAATGAAGGTAATAGAATCCATCGGCGAAGAAAAGCTCCGAGAGAAGTGCATCAAAGCCGGCATAGATTTTGAGAAGACCTTGGAAAGCTACGTAGCTATACCTAAAAATGAAGATGAAATTGAGCTTGTGGAAATGCTTGCCGAGGAGGCTGTGATTAAGGCCGTGGAAAGGCATGCCGGACAGATTCGATATGTCTACGGCCCTACAGGCCGGACCAGTCTTGCCGAGGGCAAGGACCTTACTCAGGTCAAGTACATCGTAGGTACGGGCGGAGCCCTTACGAGGCTTCCTCACAGAGTTGAGATAATGAAGAAAATCGCAGATTACGATGAAACAGGGATGAGACTTTTCCCTACATCTCACGCATCTATCCTCGTGGACAATGACTACATCATGGCATCTTTGGGCGTTCTCTCCAAGAAGCACAGGGAAGGCGCCAAGAAGCTTCTGGAAAAGAGTTTGGATTTCAAATTCCCGATAAAAAAGGAGACTATAGCTGGGTTAGACGTTGCAATAGGACGAGGTATGAAAGAGTTGTCCCGGGAACTTGAGGAGAAGGACAGGAAGCGGGAGGAGCTGATAAAGCATATTATCGAATGTGAAGAACAAGGCTATGACATGACGGTGTATCGAGAGGATTTGGGGATGTCGCCTCTAGATATCAAGGCTTCCGATCATACCGCTGATTACAGCAAGGTGCAGATGAAGAACGTGGACACCTGCGACCATAACTGCCGTTATTGCTCAAGAACAGCTTGTCCTAACAGGAACAGAAATATATAATAAATTGGAATTCTATGAAAAATATGTCACCTAACTTTGATATCAGATATTAAAAAATGGCGTTACTACTGTTTTAAGCTTGCTTGCATAGTCAGCCCAGACAGAACAGTTAGCCTGGACAGGCAGATAGGCAAAAAGAAAACCGCTCTTGCGAGCGGCTTTCTTTCGTCATCATCATTATTTTTTATTTGGTTAGGAGGTGATATCTAACCCTTATGGTGTTTAAGGGAGGGCTGCTTAAGTTGGATTGAGAAGAAGAAGTTTTTGGTTTTTATCGTTAAAAGTGATACGATTTACAGCAGCCCCGGTATCCACTTCATATAGCAGTGGAAGTGCGTCTCTTCCCGTGCTATGGTCATATAATAACAGGTGAATATGCCCTTTTAGAGGTGCTACTGTGAAGACTTCTTGAAAAACCCTTGTTAGTTAGATGATGCATCAATCAGCCCAAGCTCTATTTTCCACCTCAAAACACGTCTGACAGACTGGTCTATTCTGTCCTCTGATATGGTTCCATCGGCAACGGCTGCAAGTACAGCCGGGTATTGTTTTTTGTATTCTCCCGTACACAGCACGTCGTTTCCTGCCATAATGGCCTCAACAGCGCCTCCTGACTTAGGGAAGTAGTCGGCAATGGCACCCATGGAGAGGTCATCGGTTATTATCACACCTTTAAAGTCCATGTCTTCGCGAAGGATGCGATGGATTCTAGGCGATAGAGAGGCAGGCAGATTGCCGTCTATGGCTGATACTATATTATGGGAAACAAGAACGGAAGGGGCACCTGCCCTGATTCCCGCTTCAAAAGGTTTCATATCCACCTCGTGGAGCTGCTCTAGGCTTCTGTTGTCAACGGCAAAGCCATTGTGAGTATCAGCTACGTTGCCGTAGCCGGGAAAATGCTTTAGAGAGCAGCCCATATTATCATCCCTGTAAGCCATTACCGATTCGGCGGCATACTGTGATGTAACTGCTGCGTTTTGTCCCAGGCTTCGGGAGTACATGAAATCAGAAGAAACAGTGGAGATATCGCACACGGGAGCCAGATTGAGATTTATTCCTATGCTGGAAAGCAGAGCATTTTTTTCATGTATATCGCTGACTATAGCTTCCATGCCGCCTTGAGTGTATATATCGCGAGGTGCGCGAAATTCAGAAGAGCGAAATGCGGGATAGAGGCTCACCCGATTAACGGGACCGCCTTCCTCGTCTACGGCAAACATAAGTTCTATCTTAGAAGAAGCTTGTATAGCCTTAATTCCGGTAAGGATAGAATTAGGGGTAGCTCCCGTAAAGCTCTTGCCGAAGAAAAGCGCCATTCCCAGGTTGTATTTCTTAACGGTTTCCGGGGAAGGGACAGTAGTGTAAAAGCATCCCATAAAAAGCTGGCCTGCTTTCTCTTCTATGGTCATATCATCTAGCAGGGCTTCCACCTGAGGGTCATGTCGGGAATCAAGAAATTCTGTCAATGTCGCGTTTTGACTGGGCAAGGGTATGTTGGTTGCCGCATATAAGGCGGCAACCAGAAGAACCGCCGTTATTACTGTTGCTGTGATGATTTTTTTCTTCTTCATCGTGGCTCCTATGTAATATTAAAAGGATAATGTCGGTTTAAGCCTCCTCGTAAGGATGGTTGCGACTATTATTTTTATTATATCGCCGGGGATAAAAGGCAAGATGCAGCTAACAAGAGCCGCCTCAACATTGCTTCCCGTACTTATTATAAACCAAGCTGTACCTAAAGCATAGCATACAATAAGACCTAATGCCATAGAAAGCGCGCATAGCATCAAATTTCTGCGCTCATCCCACAGACGGTCCAGAAGCAGCCCGATAATAAGTGTGGCTGCAATGTACCCTATGATATACCCTCCCGTAGGACCCATTAAAACTCCAAACCCTCCGCGAAAGCCTGCGAATACAGGTACGCCTACGGCTCCTACAAGGATGTAGACGAGTTGACTTAAGGGGCCGTATTTCGGACCGAGAAGCCCTCCTGCCAAGAAGACGGCGAGGGTACCTAAATTCACGGGAACAGGAGTGAAGCCCAAGGGAATGGTAACGAATGAGCAGATTGCCGTTATGGCGGCGAATATGCCGCAGAGTATAAGGCAAGTTGTTTTTGAGTAAGTTTTTGTTGTCATCATAATGTTATAACCTTATTGATATTTCACCTGTGTTAAGCGTTTCCTGGGTTCCGTTGGTGTAAAGGACTACAAGTCCGCCGTCTCGATCAATATCCAGCACGCGGGCGGGAATGCCTAGGACATCATGTGAGGAATCGGTGTTGTAGCCTTTTTTGAAGACCTTTACGGTTTTTCCCAACACAAGGCTCCTTTCTCTGTATATTTTAATAAAATCACGGGACTCCAAGGAATCCATCAGGTCTAGGAGATTGCCGATTACGGCAGCTCCAAGCTGAGCCGGAGAGTAGTCTCCCTCCAAGGCTCCCGCAATATCCTTCAGCTCGGCGGGGAAGCACGCCACGCTTGTATTCAGACCTATACCGATGGCAAGAGATTCTATGGTTCCCATCTCAAAATCAGTTATGGCTTCTGTCAATATGCCGCAGACCTTTTTGTCATGAACGTATACATCGTTAACCCATTTGATTTTAGCGGGAAGTCCGCAGACCTGGGAGATGGCATCGCTGACGGCAACAGCTGCCGCTGACGTAACGAGAACGGATTTGCTCATATCGAAGGAGGGTCTTATGACAATGCTCATGTATATGCCCTCTCTGGGAGAACAGAAACTTCGCCCCAACCGTCCTCTGCCGTGGGTCTGCTGCCGCGCCATAATTACGGTGCCGTGAGGTGATTTTTCCAAGGCCATCTGCTTAGCTTTAGCATTGGTAGAGTCCAAGGTATCGTAAATAAAAACATCGTTTTTTCTGTATCTGGCAGGCAGGGCATTTCTGAGAGCTTCCACTGTAATGTATTTTTCGTCAGGCAAAAGAGAATAGCCCTTGTTTGTCACTGCCTCTATCCTGTAGCCGTCTTCGCGAAGAGCCTTAATGGCTTTCCATACGGCTGCCCTGGAGATACCCAGGGTATTGGATAGTTCTTCTCCCGAAACGTAGTTCTTAAGATTGCTCTGCAGAGCCTTTAATACGGTAGCCTTTGTGGACATAGATGATTTCCTCCAATTACAAAATAAATCCTTGGATATAGAACAAATTTTTGCATGTAAAACGAATATTCGGATAAGATAGATTGTAAACTTTAGTGAAATGATTGTCAACTAAAACTTTTTCAAATAAAAACTTCGGCGGTCGAGGGCTTTGCAGACTACGGCATGAAGGAGCGGTTGAGGACTTTGCAGCCCTGCCCTTTCAAAAAATGCACTATTTTGCAGACCGGGGCATATCTTATAGGAAAAAAGGAATGGAGGTCAATATGATAAAAGGAGCTATAGTAGCACTGATAACGCCTTTTAACGATGAAGGCGAAGTAAATTACAATAAAATAAGAGAATTGATAAATTGGCATATAGAGCAGGGAACTGATGGAATACTAGTTCTTGGAACAACGGGAGAAACACCTGCATTAACAGAGGAAGAACAGGAAAAAATAGTTGAGATAGCTATTGAAGAAAGCCGCGGCAGAGTGCCTATAATAGCCAACAGCGGTAGTTACAATACGACTAAATCTTTGGAAAAAAGCAAAAAGTATGAAGAAATGGGCGCAGACGGTCTTCTCGTAATAACGCCTTACTATAATAAACCCAACGCGTCGGGAATGCTGGAGCATTTTCACAAAATAGCTGACGGTGTCAGCACACCGATTTACATCTACAATGTGCCCTCAAGGACGGGTTCATGTATCAGCTTTGAGGTGGTAAAGGAACTTGCAAAGCACAAAAATATAGTTGGTATCAAGGAGGCCAGCGGAGATATATCCTACGCTGCCAAGCTGTCAACTTTAATAAAGGAAGACTTCAATATTTATTCGGGAAATGATGATATTACCATAGCACTCATGTCTATGGGTGGAGCCGGAGCTGTCTCCGTATGGGCCAATCTCATGCCGGCGGAGGTTCACCAGATGGCAACGGATTATTTAGAGGGGAAGATTGAAAAGGCCAGAAAAACCCAGCTACAATATCTGAACCTTATTAATGCCCTCTTTTGCGAGACTAACCCTGTTCCCATTAAGGAAATAATGAACATGGCGGGAATGGACGTAGGCGGATGCAGACTGCCTCTGGGACCAATAAGCAGTGCCAACAGAAAGGTGCTGGCAGGATTGTTATAGACATAAGCTACACAGAAAAAACACAAATAGTTGTCTTGACGACTATTATTTCTACGAGTATAATAGTTGCAGTGACAACTATTTGTGTTTGAGTTGGAGAAAAGGAGAATCGCTAAAGATGACAGACAGAAGAAACGACAGTGACATGGGGGCTTACAGAGAACACCTTAAGCAGCACGGGGAGCGACACGCAGAAATACATGACCGAATGCATGAGGCCTTGCACATGAGAGGACGGACCGGCAGACGAGGAGGTTTGTCCGGATACGGAAGTTTTTCTATAATATACAGGCAAGGAAGGGTTTTGCACGATAGGGCCATGAAGGAGTTCGGATTGTCAGGACAGCAGATGGGATACCTGAGGTATATATACGAAAATCCGGGAGTGTCCCAGGAGGAGTTGGCTAAAAAGCAGTTCATCGATAAAGGTGCGGTAGCCAAGAGCATAAAAGATATGATAGAAAAGGGTTACGTTACGCGAGAGCAAAATCCTGACGATAAGAGAGCCTACTGCCTTTTTCCAACGGAAAAAGCCGAGAAAATAGGCAGGGCGGGAGAAGAATGTACTGAAAAAATAGAAGAAATGCTTATGGAAGGCTTGACGGAAGAAGAAATAAAAACCTTCAAGACATTGCTTAAGAAGATAACAGACAACATGGCGAAAATGCTGGAAGGAGGTAAGAAAGAATGACAACAGTTTTGAAATACTACAGACCCTATATTCCATTTGTAGTATTGATTTTAGCTTTTCTCTTCGGACAGGCTATGTGCGAGCTGGCACTGCCTGGATATATGTCGGATATAATCAACAACGGTATTGTGAAGGGCGATATGGGATATATATGGACTACAGGTGTGTGGATGATAATCGTTTCGGGATGCTCGGTAGCCTGCTCAATTATAGGGAGCTTTTTAGCAGCGAGGACCGCAGCTAAATCAGCAAAAAATATTAGAAGCACCCTCTTTAAAAAAGTAACTAATTTTTCGGCGGCAGAGCTTGAGGAGTTTTCCACGGCATCGCTGATAACGCGTTCCACTAACGACGTGCAGATGTTACAGCAGGCAACGGTTATGACCTTAAGACTCGCGTGCTTCGCGCCTATGATGGGTGTAGGAGCTGTGATAAAGGCTCTCAACACAAGTGTATCCTTGTCGTGGACCGTAGGGCTTGCGCTGCTGGTAATAGTATGCATAATGATGATGGCTTTCTTCCTGGTTCTGCCAAAATTCCAGGTGCTGCAGAAGAAGCTGGATAAGCTGAACCTCATTATTAAGGAGAGGCTGACGGGTATTCTCGTAATAAGAGCATTTACTACGGAGAAGACTGAGGAAAAGAATTTTGACGTGGCCAATCTTGATTTGACCAAGATAAACGTGTTTGTAAACAGAGCAATGTCTTTCATGATGCCGGCTCTAATGTTCGTAATGAACGCCGTAAGCATACTCATACTGTGGGCAGGAGCTCACCTGATAGAGGCGCAGAATCTGATGATAGGGGATATGCTCGCGTATCTGCAATACGCTATGCATGTTATCATGTCCTTCCTCTATATAACCATGATGTTCATCATGATACCCAGAGCAGCCGTATCAGCTCAGAGAATTGGCAAGGTTCTAGACATTGAGTCGACTATAATAGATAAGGCAGATCCAACGCAGCTTAAAGACCCTAAGGGACTGGTTCAGTTCAACAACGTTTGCTTCGCTTATTCCGATGCGGAAGAGAAGACCTTGTCCGATATTAGCTTTACAGCGGAGCCTGGCAAGACCACGGCAATAATCGGAGGAACGGGAAGCGGTAAATCAACTCTCATAAGTCTCATTCCGAGATTTTACGATGCCACCGAAGGTGAGATACTGATGGACGGCATAAATATCAAGGACATAACTCAGCACGACCTGCGTGAACAGATAGGCTATGTTCCTCAGAAGGGATTGCTGTTCTCAGGAACCATCGGAACCAATATGCAGTACGGCAAGGAGGATGCAACAGAGGAAGAAATGACAGAGGCGGCTGCTATTGCGCAGGCAACGGAATTCATAGACGAGAAGGGACAGGGTCTTGATGAAGAGGTAGCTCAGGGCGGCACCAACGTATCGGGAGGCCAGAAGCAGAGGCTTTCCATAGCGAGGGCCCTTGTGAAGAAGCCAAAGGTTTATATATTCGACGACAGCTTTTCCGCCCTGGATTTCAAGACGGATAAGGCTCTCAGAGACGCGCTGAAGACAAAGGTCGGCGACAGCACCATAATAATAGTGGCTCAGAGAATAAATACAATCATAGATGCAGACCAGATACTTGTGCTAGACGAAGGTAGGCTGGTAGGCAAGGGTTCCCATGAGGAGCTTATGGTGGACTGTGATGTATACAAGGAAATCGCCCTGTCTCAGCTTAGCGAAGAAGAATTGGAAAGGGGGCGTAAATAATGGCAGATGAAAGCAGAAAGACGGCAGCAGAAAAAGCTGCAGCGGCAAGGGAAAAATTTAATGCAAAGCACCCCGACAAGAAGAAAGGGCCGGGCGGCGGTCCGGGGGCTAAAATGATGCCGGGAGAAAAGGCCAGGGACTTTAAAGGTACTATGAAAACTCTGGCTAAATATCTGGCACCATATAAATTCAAGCTGCTTATAGTATTCGTATGCGCTATAGCGAGCACGGTGTTTACAATAATATCGCCTACCATACTGGGCGATGCCACCGATAAGGTAGTGGAGGGACTGATGGGCGGCATGGGCATTGATTTTGACGTATTGCTGTCAATACTCATGCTTCTGCTTGCTCTGTACGGATGCAGCCTGCTCTTTGGCGTAATCCAGGGCTGGATAATGGCAGATGTTTCACAGAAGGTAATATATACACTGCGTGACAGGATGTCGGTGAAGCTGGATAGATTGCCTCTCAGGTACTTCGATACGAAAACTCACGGTGAGATACAAAGCCGAATGATAAATGATATAGAGACGGTGAATCAGACTCTTTCCGTCAGTCTGACCCAGATAATCACTAGCTTTACAACTATTATAGGTATATTGATAATGATGCTGAGAATAAGCTTCCTGATGACCATAACGGCGTTGGTGGTACTGCCGCTGTCTATGTTTGTTATCAGGCTAGTGGTATCCAAGTCCCAGAAGCATTTCAGGAATCAGCAAAAATATTTAGGAAACGTCAACGGTCACGTGGAGGAAATGTATACGGGCCACGATATAGTCAAGGCGTTTAACAGGGAGGAAGAGTCGGAAAGAACCTTCGATGAATTTAACGACAAGCTGTGTGAATCCGCATGGAAATCCCAGTTCATATCGGGGATGATGATGCCGATTACCACCTTTATCGGCAACCTGGCATACGTTGCGGTCTGTCTCCTGGGAGGATATCTGGCAATTCACGGCAGAGTTTCCATAGGTGACATACAAGCCTTTATTCAATACGTGAGAAACTTCAATCAGCCTATAGCTCAGGTGGCCAATGTAGCCAACCAGCTTCAGTCAACGGCTGCTGCTGCGGAGAGAGTGTTCGAGTTAATAGATGAGGAAGAAGAAATAGACCTGGATAAGGAGCCGAAAACAGTCATTGCGGCAGAGAATGTAAGGGGCAGGGTGTCCTTTCAGCATATCCAGTTCGGGTACAGTCAGGAGGAGCCAGTTATCAAGGACTTTTCCTTTACTGCCGAGCCGGGGCAGAGGGTCGCCATAGTAGGGCCTACAGGTGCAGGGAAGACTACAATAGTCAAGCTGCTCATGAGGTTTTATGAGCTTAACGGCGGCAGCATAAATATAGACGGACATGACATCAAGGAGTTTTCCAGAGAGAACCTGAGAAATATGTTCGGTATGGTTCTTCAGGATACGTGGCTCAACAACGGGACCGTTCGTGAAAACATACGATATGGCAACAGGAACGCGGCTGATGAAGAGGTGGAGAATGCGGCCAAGGCTGCTCACATACATCACTTTATCAAGACCCATCCGGGTGGCTATGATATGGAGATAAACGAGGAAGCGACCAACATTTCTCAAGGGCAGAAGCAGCTTCTCACCATAGCGAGAGCGATTTTGGCGGATACGCCGATAATGATACTGGATGAAGCGACAAGCTCCGTAGATACGAGGACAGAATCTCTCATACAGAAGGCTATGGCAAATCTCATGCAGGGCAGGACTAGCTTCATAATAGCCCATAGATTGTCGACTATAAAGGATGCGGACCATATACTCGTAATGAACCACGGCGATATAGTGGAACAGGGAACCCATGAGAGCCTGCTGGCAGAGAGGGGATTTTACAGCAAGCTTTACAATAGTCAGTTTGCGGAATAAGAGGAGGCGACTAGGGTGAAAACGACCATACTGGTAATTGCGGCGGTTGCAGCAGTAATAATTATTGCCGCTATTGTCACGGGAAACTATTTTATTAATTTTGGACTGGCGCGAAGGAAAAAGAAGCATACTAACGAACATTTATTAGGTGAGCTGCCCGCAAGGTCAGATAAGTCGGACGCCTCTGCCCTTAATCATCAGGAAGCAAGACAAGAGGCGGAGGCTTGGAAGCACACCGTAGCCCAAGAGAAGGTTAAGATACTTTCAAGTGACGGACTGACACTGACGGGAGAGCTTTTCTTTCCGGGAAAGGACGCAAGGGAAGGCCACAAATGGGTTATCCTCATACACGGCTACAGCGGAGGCAAGGCGGAGATGAAGCCCTTTGCAATGGAGTACTGCCGGAGAGGATACATGTCGCTTTGCATAGATTGCAGAGGACACGGAGAAAGCGAGGGAGCCTTTATAGGCATGGGATACCTGGACGGCAAGGATGTTATTTCCTGGATGAACCATATAATTTCCATGGATCCAGAAGCCCGTATTGTACTTCACGGTCATTCTATGGGCGGGGTAGCGGTAGTAACGGCTTGCGGAAGCAACCCGCCAAAGGAATTAAAGGCAGCCATTGCAGACTGCCCTTTTTCCTCATCACGCCGAATGTTCAACAAGCAACTTAAGGAATGGTTCAGGTTGCCGGGATTCCCTATAATCAACGTATCAGAGCTTATATTCAGAGTTCGCGGCGGGTACGGATTCAAGGATGCGGAGGCTATTAGGTTCGTCCATAGTATAAAGACCCCTATCCTTTATATCCACGGCGATGAGGATAAATTCGTGCCTACAGACATGTCACGGGAGCTTTATGATGCGACAAAGGCACCGAAGGATATAATAATATTCCACGGTGCCGCTCATGCACAGTCTCAGGACACGGATCCACAAGGATATTACAAAGCTGTCTTTGATTTCATAGAATCAAAAGGGATAGAGTAAGGTTTACGGACAGCAGCTGGAAGACCTAGTCTGTGTTCATCTTCCTTGTGAAGATAAAGATTGCAAGTCCGGTAAGTACAACAGCGTATCCCACAGTCCACCACAGGTCGGGACAGATGTCACCGTAATTGCCTGAGAGGGCTGTTCTTGATGCTCTGACGGCATGGACGAAAGGAAGGGCATTGGCAACAGTCTCAAACCAGCCTCCCACCAGGGATATATCGAACCACGTATCGCTGAGCCAGGCTGTAAGATTGGTAAGCAGAGCGCCGCATATGCCGCCTACCTGCTTGTCGTTGAGCAGACTGCCGCAGATAAGACCTATGGCGATGAACACAATCATGACAGGTAGAAGGACCGCTATGGCAAGCAATAGGTTAATGGTTATGGTCAGCTTGAAAATCATAGCCACCAGGAAGCAGATAAGCACCTGAGCTAGGGACATAGGTATCAGAGGCAGAGTATATCCGTATATAAAATCGGAGGACTTCATGGGAGAAGCGAAGAGCCTTAGCATGAAGGAGCTGCTCCTGTCCTTGGCAATGAGAACGCCTGAGAATAGGGAAATGAAAGAAAGACCAAATACGGCGATTCCCGGAGTCAGCTTGTTGATTTCAAACATCTCAACGGGTATGTTGCTCTGGATAGCCTGCAAAAGCAGGAGGACTATAACTGGGAATCCGATGCCGAAGAGCAGATTTGTTTTATCCCTAAGCATTTCCTTAATGTTTCTGGTGCAAAAAGCCAGCATTTTAGTCATATTACTCAGCCTCCTTTACAAACGCACTTTCAAAGTCGGCTTCGCCGGACATATGAATGATTTCATCAGCAGTTCCCACAGCCCGCAATTTGCCGCGGGACATTATGCCTATTCTGTCGGACAGGGATTCGGCTTCATCCATGTAGTGTGTGGTCAGAATAATGGTTATCTTGCCTTTAAGGTCTCTTATTACCTGCCAAAGCTGGCGTCTGGCAATAACATCAAGGCCCAGTGTAGGCTCGTCGAGGAAGAGTATCTTTGGTTCCGAGATAAGGGCCATAGCTATGGATAGGCGTCTCTGCCAGCCTCCCGACAGGGTTCTGGCTTTGTTGCCTGCAATCTCTTCCATGTGAAATTGAGTTACGATGTCACGGGCGTGTTTTTTTGCCTGAACCTTAGAGTTACCGTATACTCCGCTCATCAGCTCCAGGTTTTCGGTTATGGTTAGGTTGGAAGCTACAGCCGTTTCCTGAGGAGAGATGTTTATTATCTTTTTCACCTCGTTTGTCTGTGATACTACGCTGTTTCCCATAAGAAAGGCATCTCCCGATGTGGGGATACTCAGGCAGGACAGCATTTTAATGGTGGTGGATTTTCCCGCTCCGTTTACGCCCAGTAGTCCGAATATTTCACCCTGATTGATTTTCAGGTTCAAATTGTCTACAGCTCTGAGGGACTTATAGTCCTTTGTCAAATTCTTGGTTTCTATTGCGTACAATCAAAATACCTCCTTTGGTTATTCTTCTTCTTTTTCAAGTTTTTTTATGTTGCCGGCAAATATTTTATCTCTTTCCGAATCGGAATCCTGGTTGTCGGAGTTCGATTCGCCCTCAAGAATAGAATCGGCCAGTTTGGAAAAAAAGCTCATTCTCTCAATGGCTATTCCACGCTTTGAGTCTGCCAGGATGACTACGCTGTCGCCCGGAGACAGATCAAACATATCGCGAACATCCTTGGGTATTACTATCTGCCCTTTAGGGCCGATTTTCGCTGTACTCATATGACGCTGGGAGCCAGCATCGTTATTATTTATCGCCATAATTGCCTCCAAACAGAATAAAGTTATATAAGTATTACTTATATAACTTATCACACTATGCATACTATGTCAATAAGCTACCAAAAAAATTAACCCTTCAGTTTGTTGGTCGTCGATTTAATCAGGAGCAGCTTCTTATCTCTGGTCAGCTTTTTTATGGCTGCTTCCCTCTTGACGGCAGAAGACTTGTCCTCAAGGTATTCTATATATATAGGGCTGACGGGCAGGCGGCTTCTTGTGTATTTGGCTCCCTTGCCGTTGTTATGGGTAAGGAGCCGCTTTTCAAAATCATTGCTCCATCCTGTATATAACGTGCCGTCGGCACAGCGTAGAATGTAGACGCAAATTAAATTTTTTTCTTCTCGAATGTGGTTTGTTTTAATCATTTTATCTGTTTTGTGGTATTATATAAAAATAGACTTATTAGGTAAATTATGACTTTCGTTTTTTTAAAAGTCAAGAGATTAATTTTTTATACGAAAAAAATCAAGGGTTCATAGGAGGACTAAGCATGTTGAAGTATATTACTGACAATATCATTTATGTAGGTGCTGATGATTTGGATTTGGATTTGTTTGAAGGGCAATATATAGTGCCCAAGGGTATGGCATATAATTCTTATGTCATTTTGGGGGACAAGACAGCGGTAGTAGACACCATGGATAAAAGAAAGACCGACGAATGGCTTGATAATGTGGCAGAGGCATTGGATGGTAGGGAGCCTGACTATCTCATAGTGCAGCACATGGAGCCTGACCATTCCGCATCCATTGGAGCATTCATAGAGAAATATGAAGCCGCAACGATTGTTGGAAACAAGAAGACCTTTAATATGATAGGGCAGTTTTTCCCGGAGCTTGCTATGAGCAATACTTTTACGGTGGAAAACAACGATAAACTGGATCTTGGAGGACATGAGCTGACCTTTGTGCTGGCTCCTATGGTCCATTGGCCGGAGGTGATGATGACCTATGATGCTGATAAGAAAATATTGTTTTCTGCTGATGCATTCGGGAAATTTGGAGCCTTTGATTCAGATGAAGACTGGGCCTGTGAAGCGCGTAGATATTACTTTGGCATAGTGGGTAAATACGGAGCCCAGGTGCAGGTCGCCCTTAAAAAAACCAAGACTCTTGATATAGATACGATATGTCCGCTTCACGGGCCGGTGCTTAAGGAGAATCTAGAATATTATATTGGACTTTATGATACATGGTCTTCCTATGTTCCAGAAACTCAGGGTGTGTGTATATGCTATACTTCCGTTTACGGTAATACGAAACAGGCCGTGGAACTGCTGCAAGACGAGCTTCGAAAGAATGGTGTGTCAGAGGTTGTGGTAAGCGATTTAGCCAGATGCGATATGGCTGAAGCTGTGGAGGACGCTTTTA
Organism: Clostridiales bacterium; assembly: GCA_012513435.1. Lineage (GTDB taxonomy): Bacteria > Bacillota > Clostridia > Peptostreptococcales > Anaerovoracaceae > Lentihominibacter. Next base: position 35,688 of record JAAZCE010000018.1, on the reverse strand, counting down.
GATACGACAGGCTTGTTCTTGCAACGACCACATATAACGGAGATATTTTTCCTTTCATGAAGACCTTTATAGATGAGCTGACGGAAAGAAATTATCAGAACAGGACGATTGCATTTATGGAAAACGGATCCTGGGCACCTATGGCTCTGAAGATAATGAAGGCCGGTTTTGAAAAGTCCAAAAACATCACCCTCACACAAAACAACGCAAGCATCAAATCGACGCTCAACGAAGATAGCAAAGGGCAGGTTCTGGCTCTTGCAAAGGAACTGGCGGAGGTCGGTAACGTTGACGCCGGACAGGTAGAGGATGCAGTTGGTAACGATTCTCAAGGGGCTGTATCTAAGGGATTCGTGTGCAAAATATGCGGATATGTATACGAGGCAAGCACATTGCCCGATGGCTTTGTCTGCCCCCTTTGCAGACAGGGAGCAGATCAGTTCGAACCGGTGGAATAAACAGACAAATAAAATACTGTATAAAGCCAAGCTGCATTTAAGAATTTTTCTTTTGCAGCTTGTTTTTCTCTGCCAGATTAGCCAGCTCTTCTTTTTCAAGGACCGTATAGGCCACCTTACCCACTAGGGTCTGTGGCAAATTATCTCTGAATTCAAATTCATAAGGCATGGCGTACTTGGCTATATTTTTCACGCAGTGCTGACTAATGCTTTCACGCACATCGTCGTTAGGTGATACACCGTTTTTAAGCACCACAAAGGCCTTTACTTTTTGTACTTTATAAGGGTCTGGAACGCCGATTACGGTACACATTAGAACGTCCGGGTGGGCGTCTATGATGTTTTCAAGCTGAGAAGGGTAGATAGAATAGCCGGAGGATATTATCATCCTCTTGAGACGCTGCTTATAGTAAACGAAGCCTTCATCGTCCATGGTGCCAAGATCTCCCGTGTGGAGCCAGATGCGGCCGTCTTCATGGAGCTGAAGCACAGCCTCTGTTTCCTCAAGGTTATCCAGGTATTCTTTCATTACGGAAGGGCCGCTGATGCATATTTCACCCTCGTCACCGTAAGGAATCTGATTTTTGGTGCTGGCCTTTACAATCTTATAGAAAGTATCGGGAAAAGGAATGCCTATGCTTCCCTCCTTGAAGAAGGATTTAGGAGTCAAGCAGCTGGCTGTTACACATTCAGTAGTGCCGTAGCCCTCGCGAATTTGCACCGTTGCGTGATGCTCTCTGAGAAAAGTATCCACTTTCCGCTTAAGCTCTATGGAAAGGCTGTCCCCGCCGGAAAATACTCCTTCAAGACAAGCCAGATTTACGTTTTTCATATTTTTGCTTCTGAGAAGAGCCTCATACAGGGTAGGCACCCCTGCAATGTAGTTAGGCTGAACTTTTTTAAGAAGCTGGGCGTAGGTCTCTACGCTGAACTGGGGAACGAGAATGCACCTGCAAATTCCCACTAGCATAGTATGTATGCATACGCCAAGACCGAAGCCGTGAAAAATCGGCATTATGGAAAGCATTTTATGCCCCTTGATAACGCAGTCGCCGGCAGCTATGGTCTGCATTGCGAGAGAGTTGAAGTTCAGATTGGTCAGAATAATTCCCTTAGTCGTTCCCGTAGTGCCGCCGCTATAAAGGATGGCCGCAGGGTCATCGGCTTTTTTTTGTACAACGTATTCTCCCGTGTAGTCCTGGCCCATTTCCATAAGTGTGGAGTAGAGGGTTATGTTGTCTCTTCTCGGAATCTTAGGTATCTTTTTTCCCTTTGTCAGCTTGAAGCCCACTTTTTTTATAAAATTTAATTCAGTGGAAATGGAGGCTACCATTACCTTTTCCAAGTCAGGAGTTTCCCAAATGATGTTTTCCAGCTTAGGTAGGAAGGCATCGAGAATGAGAATACCTTTGCTGTGTGAATGGTTCAGATAGAATTTAATTTCACCCTCGGAGGATAAAGGATGAATCATATTGGAAATACATCCCATGAGGTTTATGGCGTAGAACATGGTAACGCCCTGAGGGGTATTGGGCATGCATATTGTTATGCGATCGCCTGGTTTGAAGCCAAGAACTTTAAGTCCCTTAGCACATGTATGTACATTTTCGATAAATTTTTGGTATGTGACCTTATGTCCCATGAATTCGTAAGCTATATAGTCTTGATAATTCTTTGCATTATCCTGGATAAGCTGGAACATGGAACAGTCGGGATAGTTCAGTGAATGAGGTACGTTTTTGTACGAACTCAGCCACGGCGCTTTAGTCTGCATCTCTTGTTTCCTCCTTAATAGGCTTTTCGAGGTCCTCAGGATTAGCAAGTATTTTTTCAAGGAGCCTTATGGATTTTGCAAAATAAAAGCCATCGGCAATCCTTTCGTCTACAGTCGCCCCGATTTTTACAACATCTCTTACTTTTATATTACCGTCGCTACCGACGATTTGGTCCTTATGAATTTTTCCTATGGTAATGACTATGGAATTGGTACCGTAGTTGTTCAGGTGATGGTATGCTGCATCGCACTTGATGCTCCCTAGATTGGAGAGAAGCACCGTAGCATAGTTGCAGTCCCCTTGGCAAATGCTTTCCGGCATTTTGCCGTGAAAATCAAGAAACCTGAATACGAACATGACAAAACGCATGATAAATCTAGGGAGTTTGGCAAGCTTTCCAAGGAGTTTGTCTATGCTGTTGCCGTTGTCTTCTCGTATTTTGTGGGAGTCTCCCAGAATCTTGTGGCTCATCTGCGTGAGAGTCATGTCAGGGTCTGCTTTGACAACAAGCAGTGATTCCTCCGCATTGTCCTTGAACTTGCGCTTTACTACGAAGCAAAGGGTGATATCCTTCCTCTGATAGAATCTTTTGCCCGCTATGTAACGATTGAGGAGAGGTCTGTGATACACTGTTTTGGCTACCGCCGTGGTAAAGATGTGGAATGCCGTAGTTTTGTAAGGGGCACCCTGCCCGTTTTTCTTTTTTAAATATTTCATTACGCTGGTAACATCCAGAGCTTCTTCGATATAAACTTCGTTGTCACACCTGTTTGGCATGAGATAAGGCATGATGGCATGGAACCCGTCGATGTCCTTGAGCCATACACCATCCCTTCTGTCTCCGTGTTTTTTAGCCATAATACTTTCCCCTAAAATTCTAAAACTTGTGTAAAATTATATCACGAGCATTTTAAAAATGCCAGTCGGAAGAGAAAAAAAATTACGGTTTGCACCTTGATGCTTTTATGTTACTGGTATGCAGGAGCTTTCGCCTCAGAGGCTTGTATAGGCTCTATCAAATGTGATGACAACAAAATAATTCTCGTCTATTGCCTTGAGGGCGTCATCGGCTATTTTGAGAATTTCATTTTCCGCCAGCTTGCAGTCCGCCGAAAGGACTGTATCAAAAATTATGTTGGTATGGGTAGGGCCGGGAACTATTCTGAAATCGTGAATACTTTCAACGCCATCAAGTGATACCAGTGTCTGGGAGATAATGGCGCGCAGCTCCTTAATGAGAGGGTCGTTTGTTTTTATTGGGTCCATGTGGGCAACAAATTCAATATGAAGACTTTCCTTGACGATATGTTCTATGTTGTCAATCATGTCGTGGCTTTTCATTAAATCGCCGTCGGCATCTACCTCAATGTGTATTGAAGCGAACACCTTGCCGGGACCGTAATTATGAACTATCAGGTCGTGAACGCCTAGGACACCAGAAGATTTTCTTACTATTTGGTTGATGTCGTTTACCAGATCTTCATCAGGGGCCTCTCCTAGAAGAGGGCTGGTGGTTTCCTTTACCAGCATTATTCCGGACCATATGATAAACAGTGCAACCAGGCAGCCCATGTATCCGTCGATGTTGATTCCTGTGGCCTTGCCAATGAGAAGACTGAGCAATACTGCAGCTGTGGAGATGCAGTCGTTCCTGCTGTCTGTAGCGGTGGCTGTAAGGGTGAGAGAATTGATGGTTTTGCCTATGCTTTTGTTAAACAGAGCCTGCCACAGCTTGACTGCAATGGCAACGAGAAGCATTATGATTGTAATATAGCTAAAGTTAAGAGCTTCAGGATTCATCACCTTCAAAAAAGATGTTTTCAGAAGCTGAAGGCCAATAATGATAATTATAAGGGAAATAATGAGGCCGCTGATGTACTCTATCCTTGCATGACCGTATGGGTGGTCCTTGTCTTCCGGAAGTGATGACAGCTTGAAGCTCAGCAGGGTGATTATAGACGATGAAGCATCGGCCAAATTGTTTACACCATCAGCTATGATAGCTATGCTCCTGGAAAAAATACCTATCACTATCTTCATGATACAAAGAAGCATGTTGGACACGATACCTACTACACCGGCCAGTTTTCCATATTTTTCCCTAACCTTAGGGTCGGATGTGTTTTGAGGGTCCTTTATAAAAAGCTTTATTAATAATTTTCTCACGTAAAGTTCTCCTTTTGCACTATGGCGATAATGTGGTATACTACTACCGTTAGTATACCAAATTGGCAGGGAAAGGGAAAGTAGCATGGAAGGAAGAATTAGCAGCAGAGCGAAAAAACAGAAAGAAAAGCCTGATAAAAAACCCAGCAAAAATCTTGACAAAATGTTGATAATCGTAATAGCTTTGGCTGTGGCGGTAATACTCGGCGGAGTAGTGATGTTTGCTACGGGAGGAAAGATAACAGGAAGGCTTCCTGACGTTACTTTTAGCGGAGGCGAGACAAGCAATCTTACGGGGCAGCTTTACAGCGAGGAACTGGCTGCAAGGCCTATTATAGTGTCCATAGACAATGTAGGCGATGCACTTCCACAGTCATGGCTCTCCAAGGCGGATATAGTATACGAATTTCCTGTGGAGGGGCTGCAGACAAGACTTAATGCCATATTCTACGGACAGATTCCCGAATATTTTGGACCTGTAAGAAGCACAAGACCTTACTTCGTGGATTTAACAAGGGAATACAAGGGGATATGGATAGCTCACGGGTGGAGCCCGCAGGCCAAGGAGTATTTGCTGTCGGACGTAGTTCCATACATAAACGCTATGAACAGTGACTGCGAGTTTTATCGGGTAAACGACAAGGAAGCACCCCACAATTCCTATATAAGGTGGAGTGAAATAAAGGCCGAAATCGACGAGCAGGGCTGGTGGGATGAGAAGCAGAAGATAAAACCCTTTGGGTTCCTAAGCGGAGCACAGCAGAACCAGGGAGATGCTGCATCCTACATCGAATTTGACTACGATTACAGCGAGTTTGAGTTCAAATACGATGCCGATACAAGCAAGTATACCAGAACAATAGACAACGGAGATGAATACATAGATAAGGAAACAGAGGAAGATATTACGTGCTATAATATCCTTGTGCAGAAGGTGTCCAGCAGTGTTCTGGACAGCAAGGGAAGGCTATCAATAGATATGTGTACCGGAGGAGAGGCTGTACTTTTTACAAACGGATGTGCTGTCAAGGGAACCTGGTCTAGAGAGGATCTTGATTCAAGAACTATATTTGTAGACGGAGCCGGAAACAAGTTAAAGCTTACAAGGGGCAACACCTGGGTAGAGGTAGTAGACCAAAACTGCACCATAACCTACAAATAAGATATTTAATATATAAGATCCTGCAACACATCATTAGCTACTGATCCTGCAGCATCGGCACCGTAGCCGCCGTTTTCTACTAGAACGGCAAAGGCGTATGGATGCTCGGAATCGTCAAGGAAGCCGACGAACCAGGCGTTAGGATCTTTATTTCCACCGACTTCAGCGGTTCCCGACTTGGCACATATAGATAGGCCGGGGAACATATCTGAGCCGTAGTGATTGACAACGTTGTTGGACATCATCTCCGTAAGAGATTCAGCCGTTGCGCTGTCCAGCATTGATTTTTTCTTTATGCCGAACATAGGTAACTTGGCAAGCTGCTTGTCCAGGAATGTTGTCGGAGTGATAATAGTCGGAAGCACAGCATCTCCGCCTCCTGCTATTCCTCCCATATAGACCATCATAGAGCAAGGGTTGACCAAATCGTGGTATTGGCCGATACCTGTCCATGCAAGGCTGACGCCTTCATCGGGATAATCAAAGGTACTCTCGGCTGTCTCGATGCCATCAATATCGTAGCTCTTGGTAAGTCCGGCTTTATCCACGTATTTTTCAAGAATACCGCCACCCAGCTTTTCTGTCAGCTGACCGAAGTAGCAGTTGCAGGAAACCTCAAGGGCCTTTGACAGCTCCACGTCACCGTGGGCTTCTAAATCAGTAACCTCATCGCCATGACCGTAATCCACGGAACCGTCGCAGTAAACTTGCCAGCTATAGGCGTCATCAAGGGTCTCGATGGAGGCTGCAGCAGTAACCAGCTTGAATATAGAGCCGGGGACAAATGTTGCCGAGGTGAATCTGTTGATATAAACCCCTGACATATCATCTGAACTCAGGTCAGAAGGAGGGTCGAGAGGATCGTAGGTAGGTGAACTTACCATACAGAGGATTTCTCCTGTCTCATAATTATAGATGCCAACAGCTCCCTTCCTGCCGTCGAGGGCTTTATATGCTGTGGCACATGCGTTGGAATCAAGAGTGAGGGTGACGTTTTCTCCGGCGTTGTTAAGAGTATATACGCCGTTGATGGGATCGTAGCCTATAAGTTCATCCGCCAAGGCTCTGTTGGCTCCGGTGGATATGTTGTTGTCTTTGTCCCCTGTGATGTGCATGAGAGAGGAACGGACGTAATAATCTTCGTTGTATACCATGCCTTCGGCGGTGTTCTGCATGAGAAGTGAACCGCTCCTGTCGAAAAGTGCACCCTTGGCAAGATCCCCTTCGCTGTAAACATCGCGATTGCCTTCGTAGGCAGCCCAGTTATCGCCATATGCAAAAAATCTATACGTGAAAACGCCTACGCCGACTAAAAGTACGCAGGCCAGAAACAGGCACATTATAGCACGTCTTTCTATCTTTTTCATTTCTTGTCACCTCCAAACAGGTCGTCAAGGGTAAGAGGTTCATCATCATTATCGTAATAGTCGGAATTTCTTTTCTGTCGGCTGTTTTCATATTCTTGTCTGCTGTCCTCGTAGCTTTTCCAGTAACCGTCCTCGTAGCCCTTCTCATATCCAACCGCATCGAAGAGGTCTTCAGGGTTTTCAGGTCCTCTGCTTTCCATTTCGTTTTCAAATTCATCCTTTTTATCTAGGCGTATGGCAAAGCTTGCATTCTGCCTCGTATCGGCAGCCTTTAGGAATGCCAGCATACCCCATGAAGCTATCATGCTAGTACCGCCGGATGATACAAATGGGAAGGTAACCCCCGTGAGAGGAAGCAAATCCACAGAGCCAAATACGTTGAGAATGGTCTGGAATATGAACATGGAAGTAGCACCGCAGGCGGCTATACTGTAATATGTGGAGCGGCCCGCGATAATCGCGCGGACGGCGAAAACGCCGAGAGTAATTATACACAGAACGGATAGTATAGCAACAATAAGTCCCCACTCCTCACAGAGCAGTCCAAAGACAAGATCTGTACTGGAGGCGGCAACATCGCTGAGATTTCCTTCTCCTGCACCAAGTCCAAGAAGCCCTCCACTGGCAGCGGAAGTCATAGTTTGAACCTGCTGAAAACCGCCTTCCGTAGGCACATCCCAAACATGACCCCAGGTATCAAATCTTGTAGCGATATAAGGTTTGAACCTGAGTACCATCATTCCCATAAGACCGGCAGCCCCCACTATAAGTATTAGCTTGGTAAAGTCGCCGCTTCGCAGGAAAGAAATAATCAGGAAAGTCACGAAAAAGATAATGGCCGTACCGAAATCTCCCATAATGGCTAGACAGCCTAGACAGAATACGGAAAAGGCCAGGAATATGGTCAGGTTTTTTCTCTGTTGCAGTTCGTCGAGAGTAGCAGCGCCGATGTATATGAATACTATCTTTACAAGCTCTGAGGGCTGGAAGGAAAAGCCTCCGATGGAAATCCAGTTTTGGGCACCGTACTTTATGGTGCCGAGAACCAGATTGGCAAGGAGAAGAGCTATGCTTAGCCCCATGAGTATATACATGAGCCTTTTGGCTCTGTTCAAATCTCTCAAAAGCCAGCATAGGCCAAAGAACAGGGCAACGCCCAGGCAGATGCAGACGGCCTGCTTAAATACCGTATCCGGATATGCTGATGTTGTGACGGCAAGGCTCAGGGTGGAAAGGAAAAACGCTATCATTTCCATTTCAAAGCCCACTCTTTTGAAGGTCCTCATAAATATGACGTATGCCCACATAAGAGCGCAGAGCAGCAGGAAAGCCACAGGAAGCATTGCCGGAAAGTTTTCTCCGAGAGAAACCCTGAACTGAATTACAGTAAAGAACTGAAAAAGTGTTATGGCAAAGAGGGTGGGCCAAGGGGATACTGGATGGGTCCTCTGCTTACGCTTTTCTATGTTGGACATACGTTCCTGAAGACTTACAGGATAAAGTGTAAAGTCAGAGCCTCCGATTGTCAGTATGTCTCCAGCCTTGAGCTCTGTAGGCCCCTTGACCTTCATGCCATTTATGGCTGAACCGTTCTTGGAGTTAAGGTCCTTGTATTTCCAGACTCCCTTTGAATCTCTGATGAGTAAGCCGTGAGTTCTTGAAACGCTCTTAAGGTTCAGTATAATATCACAGCCGCGGCCTCTGCCCATAAGATTTTCCCAATGAGTGAGAGGAACGCTAGAGTCATCGGGGCAACCTAAATAAGCCCAAATTTCCGAAGGATTCTTAGCCCTCAGAAGCGAACGTATTTGTCGCACCAGTATGAGTATTGCCAGAAGGAGAAATACCCAGCGAATACCTGTTGTGAAGTACAGACCGACTGAACTGACAGCCGTAGTCAGAGCTTCCATAATATCTCCTTAATGTATTCTATATATGCTGAAGCAATATTGCGAACAGCGGTATTGTCACTATGCAAAGCAGGGTAGTAAGCAGAACTCCCTTCGTGGAAAACTGCACATCTGCCTTGTACTGCTCGGAAAAAATCACGGCGCACATCGCAACAGGCATGGCCGCCTGCATTACTATTACGGTTGCAAGAAGCGAGCCCGTCCCTATAAGGAGCTTGACCAGCGTCAAAGCTATAAGGGGTGCGATAAGAAGCTTAGAGGCGCATACCAGATAAACGTATTTATCGGTAAACAGCTCCCTGAACTTGATGTTGGCAAGATGCGAGCCTACTACCATCATAGCAAGAGGGCTTGTAATAGCCCCTATGGACTGGACAGGGCCTCCTATAATATCTGGCAGATCTATTTTCAGCACGTAAAGCGATAGACCTATGACCACTCCAAAAAAGCATGGGTTTAGTATTCCCTTCAGAGTCTGAGTTATCTTTTCTTTTTCCGCTCCTGCCGCCGCGCTTCTCACAAGGGTGACTCCTACGGTAAACATGAACACATCATATGAAGCGTCACACAGAGCGCCATAAAACACGGCCTCATGCCCAAAAAGTCCGTTAAGGACAGGCAAGCCGATAAAGCCTGTATTCCCGAAAACCAGCATAAAGGCCAAAAGTCCAGATTTGGATTTTGGTAACTTTACTATTTTGCTGATTATCTTTGACAAAATCATGGCCACAGCTATCACGCACATGAAGATAAGAACAACGTATTTGCAGTTGTTCAAAACCTCCATGGAAAATTCCATTTGCATAGCCGTGATTACCAGGCAGGGATATGTAATATGCGTTATGATGGAAGACATCCCTTCGGTATGCTCCCTGGTCAGAAACCCCATTTTCTGCAAAATATATCCCGGTAATATTATAATAAATGTTTTTGTTAATGCTGTGATAATATCTATTGTACCCATAGTAAGAAGTATACCAAAAAAAGCTTTTTTGGGCAATAGCTGAATAGGGGGAGCTATTGCTCTTTGCCGAATAAAGTGATAATATAATTAAAAGAACAAATGTATATTTATTAGTAGATAAGGAGGAAAGCTATGGAACAGAAATTTTTTGTGTGTGAACATTGCGGCAATATAATAGCAATGGTAAAGGACAAGGGTGTACCTGTAATGTGCTGTGGACAGAAAATGACGGAGTTGGTTCCGGGGACAACAGATGCAGCAGTAGAAAAACATGTGCCGGAATACACCGTAACAGGCAACACAGTAAAGGTAGTTGTAGGAGCAGTTGAGCATCCTATGGTAGAGGAACACTTTATCGAATGGGTATCCTTGCAGACAAAGGATGGAAACCAGAGAAAGGCTCTGAAGCCGGGAGAAAAGCCTGAGGTTTGCTTTGCACTTTGTGATGGGGATGAAGTAGAGGCCGTTTATGCTTATTGTAACCTTCATGGTCTTTGGAAGAAATAAGGCTATAGATTGAAAATGGAGAATAAAGAAACCTTTGCAAAGGAATTTTTTAAACTTTATGATAGGAAAATTACTTCCGGAGAAATAAGCTTCAGCCAAATAGGCATGAGCAAGGAGGACTTCAACAGGCTTTGCATAGTTGAGGGCTTCGTTCCCGAAAGGGAAAAACTTGTGACTATCTGCGAGAAAATGAAGCTGACGGAAGAAGAGACAAAGAGATTGCTGGCCTTTGGAGAAGGACTATGAAAAGAGGAATAGTAATCACTTCTTTTGTGGAGGGTAAAATTCGCCAGTTGGTGGGCATAGATGAAGATGATTATATCATATGTGCCGACGGAGGGTTGGCGCTGGCGCTGGCAGAGGGGATAAAGCCGGATGTGGTCATAGGGGATTTTGATTCCCTGGATATACAGGTGCCCAATGGTGTGTCTGTTCAAAGGCTGCCAGTCCATAAGGACGTTACGGATACTGCCGCCGCACTGCAGTATGCAGAGGAAAGAGGACTAGATTATATAGTGATTGCGGGAGGAATAGGCGGCCGTCTGGACCATACCATAGCCAATATACAGAATATATTCGCCGCCCTTGACAGAGGCGTTACTGTTGTTATGGTGGATAAAGGAAATACCGTAATGGCGTTAAGAGACAGCTCTGCTAAAATTAAAAAACTGGGAAGCTGCAAGCTCTCGTTGTTTTCGTTTAGCCAAAAATGCCTGGGTGTCACTGTCAGTGGAGTAGAATATCCTCTCAAGGAGCATACCCTTACTGCCGATTATCCCTTGGGCGTAAGCAATGAATTTGTAAAGGATGAAGCCTTCGTCAGAGTGCGGCAGGGGAGGCTGCTGGTAATACTGTCGCAGGAAGCATAGGGAGGAAGCATAGAAAAAACAGGATGTCCGGAGGATTTAATGAAGAGGACATTTTTAGGACACGGTTTTGTTTTTCTTAACATATGAGCCGTTGAACAAGCTGTTTTAATGGTAAATCTAAGCAAGGTTGTCCTTAGATTTATCCATGTTATCTCATCGTTGTTGGCTATTTCCAAAAGTCCTATTTTACCGGCTCTTTCGGCTCCCGTGAAAGCGCCCTTTTCTATCTGAAGCAACTCTACCGCTCTTTCCCTGGCGGACAGCTTTCTCTTCAGGTCATCCGGGTCTGCAATATCCCTTGAATTGACTATTACCGTGCTTATGGTTTTCTCGTCATCTTCAAAGATAGGAGTACCTGTGGTTAGAGCTTCATTACCGTTTTTCACAGTCTGCATTATGGTCACCGGTTCATGAGTATCTAAAACCTTGAGAGTCACCGATTTGGAATATACGCTGTCAGCGACCAATTTTCTTATGCTCTTTCTTTTAGCCTCCTCATACTAATTCTCTCTGCCGATTACCGGCATTGTATCAGCCTGGAGGCAATATGACAAAATTGTTTTTCTGAAGGATTCTTTTCTATACAAAGCTTTTAGCAAAGACGTCTTGACAGATTTTGCATAGGAGGCTATAATTCACGTTAACATTATAATATCGCTAGGGGAGCTTACGCTGAGACTTGGATAAAATCCAATGACCCTCATTACCTGACCCGGATAATACCGGCGTAGGGAAGCAAATAGCAATGCACTTTTTAGTGCAGTCCCCTCCTGTAAGCCAACAAGGAGGTTTTTTTATGTCATCGATGAATTTACAACAATTTTTTGAATCAACACAAGGGCAGGTTATAACCACTCTTGTAATCTTGGTCCTGTTTTTCCTTATACTTATTTCAGGAAAAAACAAAAAGACAGAAACGAAGACTTTGGTAGTTTGTGCCATACTTGTGGCTCTGTCTGTAGTTTTAGGTGCAATAACTCTGTTCCGAATGCCTCAGGGTGGATCCGTAACCCCATTTTCTATGGTGCCTATTGTACTTGCCGGTTATTTTTATGGCGTCAAAAGGGGAGTGATGGTAGGGATGTGTGTAGGTCTTATGAATTTGATCTTTAATCCATATGTCATACATCCTATGCAGATGCTGCTGGATTATCCTATCGCTTTCGGAGCCCTTGCTTTGGGAGCTGTATTTAGAAACAAGGAAAAAATTGGATTAGCCGCCACCTACATATTCGGAGTTATTTGCAGATACTTCTGCGCTGTTTTGTCAGGGGTCATATTCTTTGGAGCTTATGTTGCCGAAGGATTTTCGGCTCTGACCTGGTCCTTGTGGTACAATGCAACATACTTAGGTGTTGAGGCTGCTGTTACTGTGGTCATTCTCTGCATCCCGGCAGTACACAAAGCATTTTACAGATTAAAAAAGCAAAACGCCACGCTTATCTCTTGACATTGCACTGAAAAAGAGATATTATTATAAAATATTGGCAAGAAGTCAATACCTTATGCAAGAAGCATTTGTTAAAGGTGGTTTTAGAAGTTTAATTTTCATATAGTATTAATGTATATCAGGAAGATATATGGTTTTTCGGGAAGAGAAATACATATATCTTCTTTTTTGTAGTAAAAGAAGGAGGACACAGAATGGCTTGTTTTTTAGTACCGGCAGCTGAGGCTGTTGTGGTAACAGTAGTTAAGAAGGCAGTGCAGTCAAAGGGAAAGGGGCTGCCCGCACATGATGCAGAGGGGCATACGGAGTATGCTGAGAAGACCAAGAGAATTTCATTTTCAAGGAAATTGAAGTGGCTAACCAATATGCTGTGGGGTGGAGCAGTATTGCTGGCCTTTGAGCATGTATGGCACGGCGAAGTGGTTCCTTGGTTCCCGTTCCTGACGGCGGCACAAAGCCCTGGGGATGCAGCAGCGATGCTTCATGAGATGTCGACCATAGGTGTTTCCATGGCTGTGATTATTACAGCAGTCTGGTGTGCAATGCTGGCAGTCGTAAGATCCATGGAAAATAAAGTGCTAAAAGCGCAGAAAGCATAGGATGGAGGTGAAACATAATGACTTTGTTGACAACAGTTTTTGCAGCCATTATAGCTACCATCGTATGGTATAAGAATTCCCAGACTAGTGAAATGAAGGTAGGGGTTCTGTGCTGGTTGTACTGGGGTGCATCTTTGATGTGGCTGGGAGATGCTATCTTCGAATATTCGGAGCTTCATGCAGAATACTTTACACCCGCACCTGCTGACATGCTAAATGATTTTTTCCTAGGACTTTCGGTAGTTGCTTTGGGAATGGTTATATGGCTCGTATATGTGCTGATCAAGGACCCTAAGGGTACAGTGAAGGCTGCTTTATTTAAAAAAACCAATTAGAATAGAACAGTACTAAAAGCAAAGAATGGCTACGGGCATAAAGGCTCCGGGTCATTCTTTGCTTTTGCCTATTTTCATATGCCCCCGTCAATGATATAATGTTAGCAAATTAGATAGAATATTAGAGGAATCGGAAAATGAAAATGAGTAAAATACTTGTCATAAATAGAGATATAGCAAACCGTCAAAGGCTTATTGATATATTAAGTTCAGACTACGAAATACTGGAGGCGAAAAACGGACAAGAAGCACGCCTTATTCTATATCGCTCACATGAGACTATTGATGCCATTTTTCTGGACGTTGTTATATCTGTAAAAGACAGCTTTGAACTGCTGGAATGGATAAAAGCCAATTCAATAATGTCGCAGATACCTCTTATCATTACCATAGACGGTGTCGATGAAGCTGTGGAAGCTCGTGCTCTTAAACTTGGTGCCAATGATTTTATATCCGAACCATATAACCAACAAATTATAAAACAACGCCTGAAGAATATGATTTATATGCGTCAATTATCAGCGATTATTAATATGGCGAGAAAGGATGTTTTAACAGGACTGTATAATCGTGAGACATTTTTTGACATAGCCAAAGACATGATTTCGAAGCATGAGCCGGGATATTATGTTATGAGCTGCTTTGATATTGACAGGTTCAAGGTTATTAACGATCAGTATGGAAACGAAACGGGAGACAAGGTGTTAAAACATGTGGCATACGTCTTAAACGAAGGGGTTTCGGCTATGGATGGAATTTGTGGTCGAATTATGGCAGATGATTTTGTTGTACTATACCCACAAAGGTTTATGGATTCTGACAATATACATGAAATACATCAAAAAGTTCCTATTTTAGATGAAGGTATGCGGCCTATCAGCTTCAGCGTGGGCAGATATATAATTGAAGATATTTCTCTTCCTGTAAGCGGGATGTACGACAGGGCTGTTCTAGCGCAGGGAGAGGCTAGGGGACATTTTGATAAGAATATAATGATTTATAATGAATCTATGCGTGACCATCTTTTGAGAGAGCAGAGGATAATAGTAGATATGAAGGGTGCTCTTGAAGAGGGTCAGTTTGAGGTGTGGTTTCAGCCACAGTACAATCATTCTACCGGAGCTATGGTTGGCGCGGAAGTTTTAACACGTTGGCGTCATCCAACGGAAGGTTTGCTGATTCCCCCTGGGGAATTTGTGCCGGTATTTGAACGTAACGGATTTATCTATGAGATGGATAAATACATATGGGAAGAAAGCTGTAAGAAACTTAGAAGGTGGATAGATGATGGGAGATCACCGCTTCCTATATCAGTCAATGTGTCAAGATATGATTTGCTTAGTGAGGACTTTGTTAAGATTATTACGGGACTTATAGAAAAACATGAGATTCCTGTTGACTTGCTCAGGCTTGAAATAACCGAGTCTGCCTTTGCCCAATCCACTGAGCATATCGTTGGAATAGTAAAAACCCTAATAGAGTACGGTTTTATGGTGGAGATAGATGATTTTGGCAGCGGATATTCATCGCTCAATACCCTTAAGGATGTACCTGCACAAATACTTAAGTTGGATATGCAGTTTCTTGAGAGCAGTGAAGATACTGATCGAAGCGGTAATATTTTGGAATCAATTGTCCGTATGGCTAAATGGCTAGGGATGGCGGTAATTGCAGAGGGTGTTGAAACTATTGAGCAGGCTGATTACCTAAAATCCATTGGATGTATCTATGTGCAAGGGTACTTATACGCCAAGCCTATGTCGGCTGAAGAGTATGAAGCGCTGGTATGGAGGGCTGATAAAGAGAAAAAACTGCTCAACCTTGAGACCGTTGAAAATCTTAATAACAATGACTTTTGGAATCCGAATTCCATAGATACATTGATCTTCAACAGCTTTGTAGGGGCAGCGGCCATAGTAGAGTGTCACCATGAAAAGATCGAACTTTTGCGTGCAACAGATACATTTGTGGATACCTTGGGGAGTACTACAATGTCAACTACAGATGCGTTGAAGCTTAATTGGGCAGACTACCTTGATCAAGAGAGTCTTGAAGTCTATATTGGTAGTGTTATAACGTCTTTTGAAACCAAGGACGAAGTTGTTCTTGAATGTACATTTTTAGATTTGCCGGGATGTCGGAGCAAGACATATCTTCGCACAACTATGCGAGTGATTGCCGCTGCCGGGGACCATTATCTGCTTTATTGTATGAATGAGAATATTACTGCGCAGAGAGAGATAGAACAAAAGGAACGGGTGACTGCCAGACAGCTGCAGGTCATAATGGAGGCGTTGAGTAGTGGAGTATCTGGAGTTACAATGTCAGACGGCAAATTGGAATATATCTTTGCAAACAATATGTACTATTCGATTCTTGGATATACCAAAGAACAGTTTGAAGCTGAGGTGGAAAACAGTCTTGACTTAATCCATCCGGATGACAGAAAACGGATGGATGATGAACTTGAGCAGCTCTTCATAGATAGGGAGAGCAGGGTTTTGGAGTATCGTATAATTAGACGAGATGGTGAAACGATATACATGAGAGTAAACGCTTCCATTATTATTCTGGAGGGGGTGAATGGAGTAGTCAGCCTAGGCGTTAGCAGTGATATTACCGATACTGTTAAGGCAAGGCAGAAGATAAGTGTGGCTACTAGGCAACTGCAATTTCTCAAGGATACAGCCGGAGAACTTCTTGCGTACGAAGATTCTGAAATCGGCATAAATCATGTGCTAAAAAGTGTGATGGAGTATTTTGGAGGTGATCGCGCTTTTGTTTTTGAATACAAGTATGACCAAGATGTATGTAGTTATTCTTATGAAACATGCGGGGAAGGAATTACTTCATACCAAGCAAGGTATTGCAGCTTTCCCCTGTATACGGCGTGGTATTGGCAGAAGACTTTTGAGAAAGAAAGGTTTATTTATATAAAGGATTCTCATGAAATCGGAGATGATCGAGCTGCTGAGCGTGATATATTGCTTACAATTGGGGCAAAATCAGCTTTAGCCGTTTCCTTGCGATATGGAGATAAAATTATAGGAGCCTTTGGAGTATTTAATCCGACCCTGCAGCTTGAAGATTATGAGAACCTTACTGCATTAGCAGATTATATAGTAATAATTCTTATGCGGCGTGATTTGGGTATAAAAATAAAAAACGACCATAAAATGCTACAAACCATGATGGACGATACTCCAGGATGTTTTGTCCGGCTTCGGGTATTGTCAGGAGGGTCTATAGCTACTGAATATGTTAACGACAACTTTTGCCGGTTACGGGGAATGACTCGCGAGGAAATTTTGAAAGATGATCATCAAGATGCTATGGATACCATACACCCTGATGATGTAGAGATAGTACGCGAGGCTGTGGAGGAGATGATTGCCACAGGAAATACTGTAACTTTGAAGTATCGACTCAGGCATGCTAACGGAGCATATATACCCCTTTCTGTTTTCGGCCGCATGACCAAAGGAGAGGCTGGCACATACCATATCAACGTATATTACGCTGACATGAGCCAGCAGGAGAAAAGGGTACTGACTGTTCGCGAAACTATGCCATTCGTATTGTCAGCTATTATGGCATCGTCGCCTGACATTGTTTTTGCTATGGACAGCGATTTTAGATACATATGCTGCAGTGCTGCTTTTGTTAAATTTATCGGTAAAAATGATGAAAAGGACATTATAGGGAAGACAGAATACCAATTGTTTGCTGAGGAAAACGCGCATAAGTTTCGCAAAAATAGCAAGCGCGTTTTGGAGACGAAAAACCGTGTCGTAGACTATATCGAGGCAGTGCCTTCCGGGGACGGATTGATGAGGTATTTCAAAATGTCAAAATATGCGCTGTATGATACTACGGGAAACGTCCTAGGACTTTACTGTACAGGCCGTGACATTACGGAGGAGAGGGATGCATACACTTGCCTTAAGCTATTGACCAATAGTATACCGGGTGGTATTGCGTCATATATTGCTTCACCAGAAGGCATAAAAATCACCTATTTCAACGATGGATTTTGTGAGATGTTTGGATACAGCCGCAAGGAGTATGAGAAAATTTCCGAAAAGGGAATTACAAATATTACTTTTAGTGAAGATGTTCCTATTATCAAGTCTCAGGTACAGTCCATGATTGAAGATGGCGGGAAGCTTAACTGCACCTATCGCGTACATACTAAGGATGGTGGCTATAAGTGGGTCAACCTTAGGGGCGAGGTCAGCGAGCGGCAGGGGGATATCTGTCTGTTCAATGCTGTGCTTTACGATATAACAGAGCTAGTCAATGCAGAAAACGATTTGCGAATAAGCGAAGAACAGTTTCGTATTGCAGCCTCTATTGGGGGGCGTAATATTGCACACTATGATATTAAGAACGGAGTTTATTATCATAATACAGAGATGCTTTTAGATATGGGATTCGGTCAGGAAATCGAAAATGTACCCGATGAGTTTGTGAGAAGAGGAATAATCGCACCTAAATGTATTGCGGATTACCTCGAATTCTACGGCAGAATAAAAGCCGGAGAGAAGAACTGTTGCTTAGATTATGCTATTGTTGTACATGAGAAAAAATATGTTTGGTTTCGTGCAGAAGCCACAGTGATATTTGGAACGGAGGAAGAGCCGTCTCGTGCCATTATAGTCACCAGAGACATTACCGAACAAAGAGAAAAGGAAGCGGCATTCCAGAAACTTCAGCAGTCACTGAAAAAACGATCGCCAGAGTCATATACCTATTTGCGGTGGAATCTTAACAAGGGAATGTTGGATTATACTGTTGATGGCACCCTTATCAAGGTTGGTCTTGAGCCGGGGAGCGCCACTTTTAATCAACGTGCACAGGCATATGCGAAGCTGTGTGTTTGCGAGGAAGACAGAGAAAAATACTTGGCGTTGCTCAATTCGGATGGGTTGTTGGAAAGGTTTAAGAGTGGAAAGCGTGAGGAGACCCTTGAATACCGAGAGATGTTGTCTACAGGCAGTGGCTTGTGGCGGCGTGTTACCGTAGAACTTGTAAAATATTCAGGATCAGAGGGAGTGGAGGCTCATCTGATGTACGAGGATATAGACCAACAAAAGAAGGCGGAATTACACGCTATCCGGTTAGCACAAACAGATCCGCTTACCGGCGTTCTCAATAGGACAACCTTCTCTCAGAGAATGAATCAGCTTATCAGGGAGCAGAATTCGGCACGGCATGTTCTGCTCATGATGGATATTGACGGATTTAAATTCCTTAATGACGCTCTTGGGCATGCAACGGGCGATCAGGCGCTGATAGACATTGCTAACTCTCTTCGTTGTGTCCTCCGTTCAGGAGATCTAATGGGCAGGCTCGGAGGAGACGAGTTCCTTATTTGTCTGGCAGATGTTCCATATGATGGAGCTATTGAAAATAAAGCCCGGCAGATATGTTCGCTGGTTAGGAAGGTATTCAATCTTGAAGTACAGATATCAGCAAGTGTGGGAGTTGCGATTTATCCTGAAGACGGGAAGGATTTTGAAACACTTTACCGCAATGCAGACACAGCGCTTTACCGTGTAAAGTCTTCAGGTAAAGATAACTTCACGTTTTTTAATAGAGAAGGCAGTAAAGAAACTTCAAGGACTCAAGGGTTACCTGCGCCAGGATTCGGCGGACAGGCAAAACGCAGAATGCTGGTAGTGGAAGATGATGAAAATAATCGTTTGATACTTGCGAAGATGTTTGAAAAGGAATTTCTTGTAGAAACAGCAGATGATGGCAATACAGCCTTGGTGCGCTTGCGCCGATTTGGAATGGGTATCTCCATCGTTTTGCTAGATTTAGATATTAACGGAATGGATGCTTTTGAGGTGCTGAAAAAGATGCGAAAAAGTGTAGAGATGCAGACAATTCCCGTTATTGTAGTAAGTAGCCATCATGATGGACAGACCAACCTTGAGGCTATAAAATGTGGTGCGGCGGATTTTATTGCTAAGCCAATAGAGCCTGAACTTATGCAATTGAAGGTCAAAGCAGCAATTAACAAAGAAGAAAACGCACGACTGATGGCTCAGAACAGCATGCTTTTAACGAACAACAGTGAAATTAGCAAATACCGTACAGCTATTGATAGTGCAGGAATAATAATAATTGAGTTTGACCAGACAAGGGGAAACTTCTATTATAATCCATCAATCAGTAATTACATAGCCGGCAATTTTGACGATGGTGATTTTTGGGAAGTGCTTTTGTCAGAAAATGTGGCGACTGCCCGAGATGTTGCTAAGATGCAGAAGCTTGTCAAGGCTGCTTCAGATGAAAAGGAGCACTTAGGAGATACGGTAATTGTGAAGCTCAGGACGCCGTCTGGGAAACAGCATACTTATAGAATGAGTGCAAAGAAACGGCGCAGTGAGACAGACCCTTATCATGGAATCATCATGACGTTTATCGATATTAGCAGGGATATATAATGGCGTAAATACAAGGGGGAAAGAATGAAGATTAACAGGATAATAGAAAAAGCCTGTGCAGGAGATGCGGTGACAAGAGAGGAGTGTATCGCATTATTGTCATTAGACGATGCTTCGAGGGAAGCATTTGCAATACGAGGAGCAGCGGCAGGAATTATAAGGGAAAGAAATGGCAATGCGGGTTACATTTTCGGCCAGATAGGATTAGCTTGTTCGCCATGTCAGGCAAATTGCTCATTTTGCTCCTTTGCAAAAAACTACACGCAGTTTAGAACTATGGAGATCGATAAGGAGTCCTTGGCAGAAAAAACAAAGGAATTCACATATAACGGGGACCTTTATGGACTGTACTTAATGACCATGCATGAATATAACATGGGGCATTTTCTGAAATCAGTTGAAATAGCAAAAGCCAGTCTCAATGGCCCAACGAAGATATTTTCAAATGTGGGAGACACGACGTATGAAGAGTTTTTAGAAATGAAGGCAGGCGGAATTGACGGGGTCTATCATTGCTGGAGGCTGGGCGAAGGTAAGGAAACTACCTTGAGCCCGGAAGAGAGAAAAAGAACTCTTTATAATGCCAGGAAGGCGGGGCTTGAGGTGCTGGATGCATTGGAGCCTATCGCTGCTGAACACACTCCGGAGGAAATGACCGAGCATATTTTTTTTAGCAAGGAAATCGAAACCTTGCAGTGCGGTGCAATGAAGCGTATCGCTGTTCCGGGAACGCCCTTTGAAGGAACGCCGGAGATAAGCAATTTTACACTTTCAAAGGTGGCGGCAGCCCAGGTTTTGACCTTTGCATCCATGAGGCGAATGCCAATAATGGGTATACACGAGCCTAATATTATGGGATATATGTCTGGTGCGAATATGATATGCGCAGAGTCAGGAGTTAATCCGAGAGATGTTTGCAAGGATACCAAGGCAAACAGAGGATGGAACGTTGCAAGGTGCAGAGCGCTACTTAAGGAAGCGGGATTTAGGAAGATAGTACTTGGAGATGGCAGCAAGGTGATGATTTAAGGAGTTCCTGTTCTGCCAACTAAAAGGCTCATTATCTATATCACCACAACTAACAACAGTTTGCCTCGTTTCAACGATTGCACCAAATTCAATAGGAATTTTCACACAAATGCTTTCAGTTTGATAAACTGTTGATTGGCATCCTTGCTGCCCTCCGTTACACGCGGGGCCACATATTTAACGAAGCCAGAAACTACAAAAAATGAAAAACGCTGAGACTGTGTAGTATCAACGTTTATAGTTGGTACACCATCACGGGTTCGAACCGTGGACACCCTGATTAAGAGTCAGGTGCTCTGCCAGCTGAGCTAATGGTGCATATGAACGCATAAAGCGTGTTTTTTCTTTCAAATTATTCCGAACACATAAGAGTCTACCATTTAGTATTCCTGTTGTCAACCAAAAAATCGCAGTTTACATCATTTTAATCGCGCTGTTATCGCTTTTCAAATACGAATAAAAATTGTGACGGTGAATGTAGCATCTGTATAGGTGATATCAATAGTACCGCCATACTTTTTTACTATGGATTTTACGGCGGGTATCCCAAGTCCGTGAGAGGTGCTCTCCTCTTTATCGGAGAGAAAGCGGCCATCCTTTTTATTTATGGAATTTATTTTGGCATTGATAAGCTCAAAGCTAAAATATCCGTTGCTTGTGGTTCTGGATTTGAGAGATATTTTTCTTCTTGATTCGTCGGGTATTTTTAAGGACGCTTCAATAGCGTTATCTAGAGTATTGGCAAAGAGGGAGCATAGGCTTACGTCGTCGATTCCCATAGTATCCTTCAAGTCAATGTTAAAGAAACAGTCAATGTCAGAGTCCTCTGCTGAATTGTATTTGGAGTTGAGCAAGGCATTTAGTATGCCGCTGCTACAAAAAGCTCTGTTACGAACTGCTGCCTGTGCTTCTATCTCGTGAAAATAATCTTTTGCGGCAGTGTTATCTCCTGCATCTAAAAGACTTTTGACTACATCCAAGTGATTGTTTATATCGTGGTAAAATTTGCGAATATCCGATTGATTTTGTTCCAACTGTCGATAGTATTCGCCTTGAAGCTCTAAATTTTTTATTTCCATATCGCTACGGATGCTGTTAATAAAATACTCAGCAAGATATAGGCAGCCAATATTTGTCATGATGCAGGCAAGGGCACAAATCCAAAATTTCCAGCTTTGCTGTGGAGTAAAATAGACGCATGTAATAATACTGACAAAGGACGCCATGCAAACTATACTGAGCAAAATCCATGTTTTGCAATTGAACAAAGTAGATATTTGGCTGAGTCTGTTCTCAAAGAATCTGCTGATAAAAAACCAGAATAAAAGCTGCAAGGTCGATTCAGCAATAGTGCATGTGATACTTGACCACAAATCGTTGCTGATAAACATATAAAAGTATCCAAGTATATCACGAAGGAGAAAGTTCAGGGAAATAATAAGCGGATACAAAACGGCAACGGCAGCAAGCCGAGGTATGATTTTGCCGCGAAAGGCCGCCAGCATCATGGCGATAAACCATACGAAGGCCAAAGTTACGTTAAAGAAATCGTTGGAAAAAATCACCATGCAGGACAGTATAGCACAGGAAAATAAAACAGGTATAAGCCATAGCCGGCTTTCTTTTCTGGAAGCAAAAAAACAGAGGCAGCGATACAGGAAAAACCCTGTCACCAGACCTAGTCCCAAGGATATTATATGAGCTGTTGTTTCTAGAACAGATTCCATGTGTTCCGCACTCTTTCCTTTACAATGAGCTTATCCAAGTAGTATACGAGCAAAAGCAATTTCCAGAGCCTGCTTGTAGGTCCGGCTTACAGGCAGTGACATTTCGCTGCAGATACACGTATCTTTTTCTACAGCCGTTACAAAATTAAGGTTAACAAGCCAGCGATTGTGTATTCTGATGAAATAACCAGGAAGCTCCTGTTCCACCTCGGCAAGTTTGCCATAAAAATGAATGCCATCATTTTCGTTTATAGATGTAATATCATTTGGAGTGTCCACGGTTAATACCTTGATTATTCTGCGATCGCTGCAAAAAGCCGTTATATTGTCAAAAGGAATTCTGTAAACGCCGGACTTTTGTTTTATGATGTAAAATTGTCTGTCATCGGACGTAAGCTTTTCCAGTCCTTGCTCCAAAACCTGGATTATTTTTTTTTCTTCATAGGGCTTCAGTATGTAGTGGAAGGCATGAACCTCATATCCTTGGAAAACAAAATCAGGATAAGCGGTAACAAATATGATCATCGCCTTTGAGCCATTTTTTCGCAGGGCTTTCGCCGTATCCATGCCGCTCATTCCCTTCATTTCTATATCGAGAAACAAGAGCTCCAGTCTATCAAAATCTCTATCAGCAAGGAGAGCTTCCCCAGAACCATATTCCTTTATGAGATAATCAAGGCCCATAAGCTGCAACTTTAGTTCAAGAACTTTTCTCAAGTTGTTTCGCATATTCTGTTGATCGTCGCATATACCGATAATTACCATATTGCCGTTCCTCTCTATGTTACCCATTTTACATGACCTATTCTTTTTTGTAAACGTGAGAGAAAAAGAAAACCCCAAACTTTACATAATTTACTCTGAACTTTACATTTCCCGGAAGGCAGCGTTTTCTCAAATATCCTATCATATGGGAGAACTGAATTCATTAGCAACAAATTTTGAAGGGAGCGATTAAATTGCTTAAAGTAAATCATCTGTCAAAAAGCTACAAAACCGGGAGCAGGACATATCCGGTGCTGAAGGACATATCCTTGGAGGTCAATAGAGGCGAATTTGTGGCGGTCATGGGACCGTCGGGAAGCGGCAAGACCACATTGCTTAATTGTGTATCCTGCTTCGTGCCGAGAGACCAAGGGGAAATCTTGCTGGCGGGCCAGGACATATCCAAGGCAAATGAAAAGGAAATGTCAAAGATACGAAACCAGAGAATAGGCTTTGTGTTTCAGGATTTTATGTTGCTGGACGGTCTTAGCGTATTTGAAAATATATGTCTGCCTCAGATAATCGCAGGCAAGCCTATTGCTCAGATGGAGGCTAAGGCGGGAAATATCTGTGCCAGTTTTGGCATTGACAGCATCAAGAATAAATACCCTGCCGAAATATCAGGCGGAGAAAAGCAGCGTACAGCAGTGGCAAGGGCGCTGATGAACCAGCCCTTCATTATCATGGCCGATGAGCCAACAGGCAACCTTGACAGCAAATCCTGCCGAGCGGTAATAGAAGCCTTTGTTCAGGCAAAAAAGGAAATGGGCGCAACTGTCCTAATGGTTACTCATGACAGCTTCGCAGCCTCTTTTTGTGACAGGGTCATAATGCTGAAGGACGGCATGGTCTACAACGAATTGAGAAGAGACGGCTCAAGGCGGGAGTTCATGGACCGACTGCTGTATACTATAGGACGGCTGGGAGGCGACTGCGATGACGATGAATAGGATAATGGCGAAGTTGCGTAAAAAAAACAAAGGACAGTACAGGCTTCTGGGGCTGTGCGTTTTCCTGTCGGTCATTCTGGTGTCTTCCTTTGCATTTATGTATTTTTCCAACACGGTACAAAGCTTCCTGCCGGAGGGCGGTGACACGCGGAAGCTGTCTCTCTTGATGATGGGAGTGACTTTAATAGGCTGTACTATTTTCACAATTTATGGAACGGGGCTTTTTTTTAGGCACAAAAGTCGTGAAGTGGGAGTTATGTTGGCTCTGGGGGAAAGAAAAAAGCTCCTCGCTAGGTGCCTTGTCCGAGAGCTGCTGCCTGTAATTGCCGTTTACGCTCTGGCAGGCATAGCTACAGGATTGCCTTTTTCCTTTCTCATATGGAAAGGGTTTCAGACGTTTGTCGTAAATACAGTGGACATGACATACAGCCTCGGCTTTGGAGGAGTAGCCGTCAGCATTATTTTTGCGCTGTTCTTAGTGCTCTGCATATTTGCGGCAGGAGTTAAATTCATGAAAAAAATAGATGTGATGGAGATTCTCAACCAGCAGCGAAAAACGGAAATGGTAAGGGAGATAAAGCCTTGGACCGGAAAGGTAGGGATAGTGTTCTGCGTAGTAGGACTCTTTTTAGCAGTGGCGGTTCCTTCTGTCAGCGCCAGAATGTTTTCCGTAAGCATGCCTTCTGCATGGAATGCTACCTATGGTCTTTGTGTAGTAGGGCTGTATCTCTTTATGCTCAATGCAGTGGGACATACGAAAAAAAACAGGGATCCGGAGAAATACTACAAAAACATTATTTCCGTCAATCTTATGCGTTTTACGGCGAGGCAGACCACTAGGAATATGTGCGTTGCCACGCTCCTGATTTTTGTCATGCTTATTTCCTCCTTCTGGGGAGTTATGTACTACAATTCGGCCCTTGCAGGGGGCGATAAATTCCCTGATGACTGCTCCATGCATTTTCCCGCAAGCGAGCAGCAGGTGAAGGAGGCCGATATACAGAAGCTGGCAGAGGAACACAATGTAGAGATAACATCTTACGAGGAAGCTGAGGTGGCGCAGCTTGTTATAACCTATAAGGAAAAAGACCTGAGTGACGAAGGCAAGTATTACGATACAGAAAGAAAAAAGCTGGCATCCTTTGTTTCTGCCTCAGACTTTTCAAGAATCGCCAGTCTCAACAGGGGAAAGGTTAATGTAAAGTCGGGAGAATACAAGACGGTGGTAAATTCGGACTATAAGAGGAGTATATGGGTTGGGCCGGACTGTTTGAAAAAAATCACAAACCCTGTGACAGGCGACGCTGTGACAGCTGATTATGCCGGAACAGAAAGATTTGGCAACATGACGTCTATGAGCGAGCCTTTTGTATTTATCCTCTCAGATGAGGAGTATGAGAAAATGACATGGGACTTAAGCGACGCTCAAATAGAAAAAATGATATTCTTTAGTGTAAAAGATGTTATGAGCACTTATGATTTTTCCGAGGCTTTGCAAAAGGAATATATTAACAGAGCAACAGAGCTTTCTGACCACATGGCATACTATGACGCTTATGAGGAACAGCAGGCGAAAGATCAGGGCAAGGAATATGGATATACGGGCAGCGGCAATGTTTCCGCCGACAATATCCACCTTATGGATGACTGGAAATATGCACCTTTCTTCAGAGTAATGGTAAAGACCAATGCTATGCAGATGGTGTCCATATTCGTGCTTATGAGTATTTACATTTCCATCATATCCCTTGCTGCGGTGGGCATAATGAACTACGTCAGAAGTGTGACTATTGCAGAAGACAACAGAGTATTATTCGGAGATCTCAAGAAATTAGGTGCTGACAGGTATTACAAGGCAAGTGTTATCTACGGACAGCTTCGCAAGGTATTCTTTTATCCGGCGCTGGCAGGCTGTGGTATGTCTGCTGCATTTTGTCTGATGCTGACATATTTTAACGACATGCATGTGGAGGCCTTTGAGGTGAAAATGCTGGCGATGGAGGCTGGGATGATATTGGTTCTTATTGCCTTCCTGTATATGGTATACGGAATCTCATTAAAAAAAATGATAAAGATTACGCCATAGGCATACCAATGACTATGCTTAATGTTGATCTGCAGGGCAGGATTTTGAGCAGACAATTTTTTTTAATAAAATTTAACAAATAAAAAATCCCGCTTATTTCCTCTCATATCTAAAATCAATTAAGCACAAAATAAAATCGAGGAGGGATGAAAATGAAAAATAATAAGCAGAGCAACAAAGCTCAAAAAAACCAGAAGAACGAAAGCAACGAAAGAAAGCAGTGTAACGAGAGCAATCAGAATAACCAGAGAAATCAGCGTAACGAGAAAAGCGAAAGAAGCGAAAGAAGCGAAAGCAACCAAAAATACGAGTATTAAGGACTGTATTTAGGAAGCACTAAGGCAAAAAAAGGCGGAAATCCGTTATTTTAACGGGGAAACACCGCCTTTTTTGCATATATATTTGAATTATTATTTTAATTATAGTATAATACTTAGGATTGTAAAATCACATAAACTTTGAATTGAGTCAATAAGTTGCAATGATGGATAAATAGGAGAGTAATTTATGACAATAACAAGTATCATGATTGCTGTTGCGCTTGTTGCTATTATCGTCATTCTTATTATAATTTTTACGGTATGGAAACGTGAGACTAAACTAAGAACCGATAGCATGTGGGCTATTGCCGACAGCTTGGAAAGGGCGGAATATCTCCGAAAGCAAAAGGGGGCCGAGCTATCTGCGGACAAGCCTGTGGCGGACATGAAGCCGGGTCCTAAGCAGAACCCTATAGAAGAATTTAAACCGGAGCCCTTCGAGCCGAAACCTCAAAGCCAGCTCCAGCTTCAACCGGAGTTTAAGCCTGAGCCGGAACCGAAGCCTGACTTGACCAAGGATTATGGGGAGATCAGTCTTGATTTTTACGACGACATTGATGATGCAGATATTCAAGAATACAAGCTTAGCGAAACATATACAGGAACAGATGTAGGAAAAAGCGGTAAAAAATACACGGCAGAAGAACTAGCAATGCTGATAAAAGAATGAAATCTAAAAGGAGGAACTTAATGTATTGTAAAAATTGCGGAAGCGAGATAGCAAATGGAGCGAAATTCTGCAGTAATTGCGGAAGCCCGGCAGTGGGAGCTCCAGTAGCTGCAGCACATGAAGAACCCATTGAAGCACCACCCGTACATAGGACGGAATCAAAGCCGGCTTTAGGAATCGAAGAGGAACACAGAACTCCTGTTTTTGAAGAATTCCAGTGGAATGTTGAAGATTACCCTGACAGAGAGACGGTAGGGAAAACGGAGGATATCAACTTCAACTGGAATGCTAATCCAAAGGACGTACCAGAGGCTCCGTCAATACCAATGGCTCCTGCTTCAGAGACCTTGAAGGGAGCTGACCTTGAGAGGGCTGTTTTTGGCGACAGCTCTGCGCAGCAGAGCCCGGAGCCCGTAAGCGCCGCAGACAAAATCGACAAATTCTATACTTTCAACAAGAAGAATGAAGAATTCCAGCAGCTGCTGAACAAGGAATATCAGAAGGTGAAGGGTGGAAACCCTATAGAGAATGAGATTTCACAGGCGGAATCAATGGCAGAAAAGAGATTTGAATCACGTCCGGTCAATGCTACCATGGAAGAGTTTCTCGCATCGGAAGGCATCGTTAAACCTTATCAGCCAAAAACCTTTGAATCCGATGTACTTCAGAAGATAGAAGAGCAGGAGGTACAGCGTGAAGCTGCAAGGCTTGAAGAGGAAGCTCGACTGGCAGCTATAGAACAGGCTCGTTTAGAGAGTGAGACGCAGAAAAAGATAGAGGCTGAAGCTGCAAGGCTTGAAGAATTAGCTCAGCAGAAGGCCAAGCAAGAGGCTATGGACGCAGAGCAGATAAGACTGAGGGCTATGGAAGAAGCTCGTCTCAGGGCACAAGAGGCTGAACGCCTAAGAGCTGAGGAAGCAGCAAGGCTTAGGGTGGAGACAGAGGCCAGAATAAAGGCAGAAGAAGAAGCAAGGCTCAGGGCAGAAGCAGACCTCAGGGCTGCTCAGGAAGCTGCTAAGATAAAAGCTCAACAGGAAGCTCGCATGGCAGCGGAAGCCGAAGCAAGATATAAGGCCACACAGGACAGACAAAGGTTTGAGGAGCAGGAAGCTCAGAGACGTTTGGAGGCCGAAAGACAAAGGCTCTCTAACGAAGCAAACGAGGCTGTGGCTCAGGAGGAAGTGAGAAAAGCTCTGGAGCAGACAGCCAGAATGCGAAAGGAAGAGGAAGAAAAGATTAGGTCGGCGGTAGCCGGAATCAGGTCCGGCGGAGATATGGAACAGGAAGCGGCAACTGCGGCGGCGGCAACAGTAAGCCCTTTGAAAAAGGAAGTAGCTGAAGCACATAAGGCAACCAAGAGTCAAATTGATGAAATGGCCAGAGCGAGAAGTGCTTACTTTGATGAAGAATTTGAAGACCTTAAGAAGCAGCCGCCTGTGACGGGAAGAGATACACTTCTTTCTGAAACGGACTTAGGAAAGACCAGGGTAGTAGACAAGTCAGCCGTTCTTGCAGGACTTGCGGAAACAACTAAGGTAATACCTAAGGAGCCAATCAAGAAAGCCTTATCGGAAGATGTGAATATGACCAAAGACGAGGAAGACTTTTTTAGTAGTCTGGCAATAACAGAGCCGGTAGCGACTCAGCAGCCGAAATCTGAAGTACCGCCGCCGTTGGATTTTGAGCCTGTAAGGGAAGAAACTGTAGACGACCTCCTCAATCAGTTTGAAAGCATTAACGAATTGGACGGGGAAGCGGTTCAGCAGCCTATGGATACCAATCCGGGACTAAACGATACGGTCATCATGCCTCATAATGACAAGGTTGACGAAATGCCGTCAAATGATTTTGACAATTACGGCAATGAAGAAGCTGCCAACTACATAAATCAGCAGGAGGAGCAGCAGAGACAAACTGAAGACGGAAACGGCGTAATGGATGATTTTTACGGCGACGATTTCTACGATGACGACGAAGGACTTTCCAAGAAGGAGCAAAAGCAAAGAGCCAAGGAGCAGAAGCGTCTGGAAAAGCAAAGGACGAAGGAAGCTAAGGTAGCAAGGAAAAGGGGTGATGCGGACTTTTCTGATGCAGCAGCCGTTGACGGTGAAAGAGAGGAAAAAAGCGGAAAGGGCCGAGTGGTTCTCAAGGTGGTCCTCATAATCCTTATCGTGATTCTCGCAGTAGAGGTAGTGGGAATGGGAATCAAGTTCTTGGCACCACAGAGCAAAGCTGCCGAAATCATCGATACCCAGCTCAACAAGGTTATACAGCTGATAACGGGAGAAGATACAGAGTATAGCGTTATCGCAGCCCAGGTCAGGATGGAGCCTATGGAGGATAAAACGGAACTGATAACGGCAAACGAGAACAGAAACATAAATCATAATGTAAAAAGCATTGTATATAATGAAGAATTAGGTTATGACCAGCAAAGGGACGGTAAGGTATCGGACCTGGTCCTATCACAGCCTATGACCCAAGTCGAATGGGGTAGAGACAAAGACAATTCCCCTGTTTACTATGATGAAGAGGTTGTAGGCGAAATCATTGAGTTTGAGGCCAGAAAAGTTGCGTTGATGAACAAGGGAAACGAAAAGATTCTCAGCATGATAGACCAGGGCTCAAAACTCTACAGTCAGACTGCCGGCTTGAAGGATACGCAGATGAATGGTAAATTTTCAAAACTTGAAATCGGCGAAATCAGACAGGGCGGAAGCACATATTATGTATGGGTCAGAGAAACTATTGGGGATACTTCCGTAGATAGGGTATACTCCATGTATCCGGAGAAAAAGTACGTGATGAAGATGGTTAATTGTTACGAGATTTAAGAGGAGGAATAACTTGGATAAAGAAAAGAAGAGGAAGCTGGGGGCCAAGGGTATTATAGTAGTCTTACTGCTTATAGTATTGTTATTTGTAGCCCTCATTGGATTCATAACCGATTTTCTGTGGTTTTCGGAACTCGATTATGTGTCTGTATTTTTTACCAAGCTGTTTACACAGCTTAAGATAGGTGTACCGACGTTTATAGTCATTACTTTCCTTGCGTACATTTATCTCAAATTTCTCAAAAGAGGATATTTCAAAAAAATTGCATCAACCGAGCAGACAGACCATGGCAAGCTGAATCTCATTTCATGGGGACTTGCAGGCTTATATGGCGCAATAACCACATATTTTGCAGTTGTTAAACTCTGGTTTGAGGCACTTCAATTTTCAAACAGCACTGATTTTGGCATCAAGGACCCTCTGTACAATATGGATGTGTCCTTCTATACCTTCAAGCTCAACTTTATTGAACAGTTGAATGAAATAATAATTCTGCTGCTTATTGCCTTTGCGGTGCTGACCATCCTGTATTATTTCATCCTTCTGACTGTGAGGACTCCTCAGGTGTTTGAAACAGCTGAAGAATCCGAGCCAGAGGAAGAAGAATACGATGAAGACAGGTACGACGGAAGCGATTTTACCGGGGGCAGCGGCATCGGTCAAGATGGTTCAGGTTTTGGCAACCTTAACGACATGTTTGGAAAGTTCACAAAGACCTTTATGGGCGGAAAGCAGTTCAAAAGCTCTCCGAAAAAGAAGAGCTTTGACGATAAGAACTTCAAAATGCTTATAACCATAGCCGAAAAGCAGCTGATAATAGTAGGAGTTCTGTTCTTCCTTATGGTAGGAGTGAACTTCTTCCTGAAACAGTACACCTTGCTTTTCGGAAGCACGGGAGCTGTTTACGGAGCAGGCTTCACGGATGTGAATATTACCCTGTGGATGTACAGAATAATCATGGCTCTGGCAGTTATTGCAGCCATCGGTTTTGCCATAGGCATTACCAAGAGAAAGGTTAAGCCTGCTGCCATAGTGCCGATAATCATGATTGTAGTGGGAATACTGGGAACGGGAACTGCTTTGGTAGTTCAAAACCTGGTAGTAACTCCTGATGAAATCAACAAAGAGAGCAAATACCTTGAAAGAAACATAGAGTATACGCAGTATGCTTACGGTCTGAATGATGTAGACATGAAGCCTTTTGAAGCCAGTCAGGATTTGGACGGAGATGACATAAGAAATAATATGGATACTATCTCCAATATCAGAATAAATGACTATGCTCCTACGAAGACCTTCTATAATCAGACGCAGAGTATCAGACAGTACTATACCTTTAACGATGTAGACGTAGACAGGTACAAGATAAACGGAGATTATACTCAGACCTTCCTCTCAGGTAGAGAAATAGACGAGGAGAAGATTAGTGATACCTGGCTCAACAAGCACCTTAAATATACTCATGGATACGGAATCACACTTTCAAGAGTAGACAAGATTACTGCCAGTGGTCAGCCTGATATGCTTATTGATAGTATTCCTCCTGTGTCAACTGTGGAAGAGATAAATATTACCAGACCGGAGATATACTATGGCGAGCTTACCAACAACTACGCTCTTGTTAACACATCTGAGGATGAATTCGATTATCCTGATGGAAACAGCAACAAGTATGCTCAGTATAAGGGTGATGCGGGAATCAAGCTGAACCTTATCAACAGATTTATGTTTGCCGTAAGGGAGAAGAGCCTTAAGATGTTGGTATCCAGCAATATTAACAACGACTCCAAAATTCTGATAAACAGGAATATAGCTGCAAGGGTACAGGAAATCATGCCATATCTGGAATATGATAAAGACCCGTATATGATAACAGCTGACGGCAATTTGTACTGGATAATAGATGCGTATACCTATACCTCCATGTATCCTTACTCAGAGCCATACAGCGAGGAATCAAAGGCAAACTATATCAGGAACTCCGTAAAGGTAGTAGTAAATGCTTATAACGGAGAAACAAATTACTATATAGTAGACGAAACGGACCCTATAGCACAGACCTTTGAATCCATATACCCTGCACTATTCAAGGACCTGAAGGAGATGCCTGAGTCTATTAGAGCACACATCAGATATCCGAACACTCTCTTGAATATTCAGGCAGGGGTATACCAAAGATATCACATGAATGATGTCAAGGTGTTCTACCAGAACGAGGATATGTGGCAGATATCGAGTGAGATTTACGGCACTAAGGAACAGGCCATGACTCCGAATTACTATATCATGAAACTTCCGGGTGAGGATGGCGCTGAGTTTGTCAACTCCATACCGTTTACACCTAAGGATAAGAAGAATTTGATGGGGCTGCTTGTCGCCCGAAGTGACGGGGATCAGTATGGACAGCTGGTAGTATATCAGATGCCTAAGAGCAAGATAGTCTACGGACCTATGCAGGTTGAAGCCCAAATCGACCAGAATACCGAGATTTCAAAGGAATTCTCTCTTTGGAATTCATCGGGTTCCAGCTACAGCCGAGGCAATATGTTCGTAGTTCCTATTGAAGATTCCATGCTGTATATCGAACCTGTTTATCTGGAAGCAACCAACTCCAGTATTCCTGAAGTAAAGAGAGTAATAGTGGTATACGGCGATAAGATTGCCTACGAGGCAACTCTGGCAGAAGCACTTAACACGATGTTTGGTGACGGAAGTGCTTACGAAAGTGACAGCGATGATGAAGAATCATCATCAAAGGAAAAGAGCAGCGATGATAGTTTAAGCCAGTCCGAAATAGTTGAAAAGGCACAGGAAGCTTTCAACAATGCAGAGAGTGCGCAGAAGGATGGCGACTGGGCTAAGTATGGTCAGTATTTAAGCGAATTACAGAAGTATTTGAATATGCTTCAATAAGAAAAACGAAACTTGTTCAGAACATTCTCGTTGCGGCCACAAGGTCTGATGGGAATGTTCTGTCCAATTTTAGGGAAGAATCATAGAAACATTGGAGGAAAAAGGTTAATGTTAGCATATGACTTAGATAAAATGCTGTATGCGATTCCGGCTGACAAGCACAGTGAACGGGATATCAAGGCTGTTTTGACAGCCCATCCTGAGGTTAAATTTGTGTCTCTTGTGGGAATCGATGTAGGCGGCCACGATACGGATGAAAAAATTCCCGTTGGGGAATTCCTGGAGGACATTGAAAAATTCATGAGGAATGGCGTTCAAACCGATGGGTCCAGCGTAGTGCTGCCCAAAATCGCAAAACTCAATAATGCGAAGGTTGACATTATTCCGGACAGGACGGTTGCGTGGTTTGTTGACCACAACTTCAACTATCCGGACCCGGATACAGGGCTTCCAGTGGGAACCTTAAGGATACCTTCCTCTCTCATTCACAATGATTCGGAAAGAGTGGGCTCCAGAGTAATTCTGAGAGACGCTATTTCCAACTTTAAGAAGGACTTACTTAAGTTGATAAGGGACTATCCGTACGTGTTCGACTACATGGATATAGACAGTGTGGATGAAATAGACGAAATATTGATTACGGCGGCTACAGAGCTGGAATTCTGGGTCAAGACACCAGACGACGATGCAGACAGAGAGCAGCTTTCAACAGCGCAGATGCTTAAGGAGCAGTATTGGAAGCGGACAAGCGGGCCTGTGAGAACAGCCCTGGAGGAGGTTCTTCTAATTCTGCAAAAATACGGATTTGATATGGAAATGGGTCATAAGGAGGTTGGCGGAATAAAGGCCAAGCTAGGAAATTCGGGAAATTATGACCATGTTATGGAACAGCTCGAAATAGATTGGAAATACTCATCAGCCGTTCAGGCGGCGGACAATGAAAATCATATAAAATACGTTCTGAGAGATATATTCAGGACATACGGCCTAGAGGTTACCTTCATGGCTAAGCCTATGGAGGGAGTTGCAGGAAACGGGGAGCATACTCATATGGGAGTAGCTGCCAAGCTTAAGGATGGGAGGACGGTGAACATGTTTTCTTCGGTAGATACGGAGAATCAGTTCTTGAATCCAATAGGCTTCGGAGCTCTTATGGGTCTTCTGAAGAACTACGATGTAATAAATCCTTTTGTTGCATCCAGCAACGATTCTCTCAACAGATTGAAGCCGGGATTTGAAGCTCCCGTATGTACGGTTACATCATTAGGACATAATGCTAAAATGCCTTCAAGAAACAGAACCGTTCTTGTAGGTCTCGTAAGAGAGGTGGGAAACCCTCTTGCTACAAGATTTGAATTAAGGTCGCCTAACCCTAAGAGCAATACATATTTGATATTGGCGGCATCCTATATGGCCATGCTAGACGGCGTTAAGGAGGCTCTTGAAAACAAGAAGGTGCCGGAGGAATTGGAGGTGTCCATTTCAAAGGACTATGGGCAGGAGGATTTTTATCTGAGCAAGGATAGAATGTACAGAAGCGAAAAGGATGTTTTTGACGAGTACACTCAGGAAGAGAGAGACAAGTACTTCGGAGTTGCGCCGAGGACCGTTTGGGAGAACATTCAGGCCTTTGAAAAATATCCGGAAAAGCTTGAAATATTCAAGAGAGACGATGTTATGACGGAAATGGCTCTGGTTTCATACAGAGAAGCTGTCCTAGAACAGTGGTCAACCGAGCTTCACAACAGAATAGTTCCGGAGACAATGGATTTGCTGAGAGCATGCACTAAGGCTCATGAAGAGATTGACTGTGTAGACTATGACAGGCACTATTGGGAGAAAATACAGCGTCTTAGAAATCAACTTGGAAGAAACACCTTAGATGAAGAATGCTTGCTTACAAGAATCGTCAATGCCTTAGATGCTAAGGATTACGATACGGCTTCACATCTGCAGATAGAGATGCAGGAGAAGGTAGCTGAGCTTACTGATTTATATATGACCTATAAAAAGAATTTGTTTTAGATAGACGGAGGAAACTGCAATGTTAGATATTAAGAGAATAAGAGAGGATTTTGAAGGTGTCAAAAAGTCTGTGATGTCCAGAGGGCACGGAGATTTCGGGATAGATGACGTTTTGGAATACGACAAGCGAAGAAGAGAGATACTCGCCAAGGTAGAGCAGATGAAAAATCAGCAGAGCATTTCATCAAAGCAGATTCCTGTCATGAAAAAGGAAGGCAAGGATACAGGATCATTGATGACTGAGATGAAAGCCCTCTCCGAGGAAATCAAGATTCTTGATGGTCAGGTAAGCCAAGTGGAGGCCAAGCTGAGGGAGGCTCTTCTCAACGTGCCCAACACACCCTATAAGGA
>JAAZCE010000057.1 GCA_012513435.1 Clostridiales bacterium | reverse complement strand
GTTCAATAGATACCCTCATTCTCTCATATTCATGAATGTCCAGAATGGCATACTTGCCTCTACCATTCTTCGTAAGAAAAACAGGCTTACCTTCGGAAGTATCTCGCAAAACCTCGTTATCATTTCGCAAATCAGAAATAGGCTTGATGTTAGGCAATGGATCCGCCTCCTTATCTTTGCTGTTATTATTGCATCTATATTTTACGTATAATTCAACAGCAAATCGACGTTTAGGGAACATCTTTTCCTTGGTTTTGTGGCTGCCGTATAATGATTGAAAATATCCAACAGCATCCGTCCAATCCGCCATCGATCTCACCGTCGAGAGATTCGCCCGACCCTGAGATGACCGCAGTCAGCGCTGCGAGGGCAGGGGTCAAGCAACTCGCAACGTTACTCTCACAGGATCTGGCGGCAGACAGAATTTGCGTCAACACGCTCAATATCGGATCGATCCAAACGGGCTGTCAGGTCGATCGATTCGAACGTTCGGGATCCTCGCTACCATATTTAGACTGGGAGAAGCAGGAAGCCACCCGCCGCGGGATTCTGTTTGAACGCTTTGGACAAACGGAAGAAATATCGCCAGTCGTCCTTTTACTTCTATCCCCTCTGTCGACTTACATAACGGGAAGCTCCATATCAATCGACGGTGGCCACTATTCTTCCCAGTCCAACTGATGTTCGGGAATCCCGTGCCGACGGCACTCGTCCAGGACAGCGTCCTTCTCTGCAGCATTTCCGATATCGTACCGGAGCACGGCATCGCTAAAGACGATTAGCTTTGTATGATCTTCTTTCATGTCGGCAAACCAACCATTAAGGATCACATTTGACAATCTCTCCGGGAAATCGGCCTCGTCGGAAGTGAACCAGATCATGGTCCAGTACTTGATGGCGTTATCCGTCTTCCAGATCTCGACCTTGTCGATCGTTAGATGATCCAGAAGCAGTTCATCTGTCAGTGTTTCTTTTATGATGAGACCTGTAATCATGTGCCTTTTCCCCTTTCATTTCGGAAAATGATCCACTTTTCGCTTATGGGAACATGTTTATCACAACTTTGGAAAATGATCCCCTTTTCGCTCATGGGAACATGTTTATCACAACTTTTTCTTGCGAAAAGCGATAAGTCCGACGGTCACTACCGCAATGCTCATGACCCCAATAATAAGAAGACTGATTTGAAAGTCCTCGAGCCTTGCTTCCTTCGTCAGCAGGGCCTGCGCCTCCAACAGCTTCGTGGGAAGGAACTTACCAAATTTCGGGAAAATTCCTAAGATCGAGGATCCGAACGCGATCCCTCCGATCCCGGCCAGGACCGCCGTGTTGTTCGACATAACAGCTGAGAAAAATAGAAGAAGCGCGATGATCCAGATCCCGAACAGCCAGAGAAGGACTGCCGATATCGACAGATCGGACGCGATCCCATTGTCCCAGTAGAAATCGTTGTAAACGTATGTGATTCCATAACAAACCCAATAACACACCGTCCAGATCAGTATAAGCATGGATGATTTTGCGGCAAATACCTTCCAGCGCGCAAGTCCCTTGGTCAAGACCAGAATCAACGTGCCCCGCTGGTATTCCGCCGTAAAGGAACTACTGACCATGAGAATAAAGACAATGAGCTGC
>JAAZCE010000071.1 GCA_012513435.1 Clostridiales bacterium | reverse complement strand
TTCTCTTATACTAATACCACGACCAATATTACCTTCGATTATACTAATACCACGACCAATACGTCTACCAGCGACTCTTCTTAAACGACGACGTCGTCTACTTAAACCATCACCACCAGTAAAACTATTGAATTTACGCCACATGATGTAATTCGAAAGCGTTGTCAGCATTGTAGGTAAAACTTCTACACCTACTGCA
The DNA here is from genome assembly GCA_012513435.1 of Clostridiales bacterium. Taxonomy (GTDB): domain Bacteria; phylum Bacillota; class Clostridia; order Peptostreptococcales; family Anaerovoracaceae; genus Lentihominibacter. The sequence continues at coordinate 1,763 of JAAZCE010000071.1, read as the reverse complement.
ATAGCACCAAGTGTAGTTACACCATTAATAATAGACTTACCAATTTCAGAATTCTTAAATGCAGCGTATAGCTTAGTACCTAACTTGGTTCCAGTTATAAATCTGTATAAGCTAAATGCGAGTAAACCAAATGTTACAAGTTTGCCAACGATAGAGTTCTTAAAGAAATTAGTTAAAGCTGAGAAACCAAGCTTTAATGGCGTTAAAATCAAGTTTGCGCCTATCTTTATTGATGAAAGCATTGCATGTCCAAGCAAACCAATTGCACCATGTATCGTTGCAAGACTACTTAAAGTCTTACCAAATTTACCAAATGATGATTTAACTGTCGAAATAACTGCACCAGTTGTATTTGCAATTGATGACTTGAAAGTTTTGAATGCGCCGTTAATAGAACCAGCTAATACACCGATTCTACTATTAAGCGCTTTCAAAGGATATGATAATGTTGTTCTAATATTGTCTTGTAAATTGGAAGAATTTGATAGAATCTTATTTAGAACTTTGGTGTTACCATTTCCGACCTTTGCATTCATGTCAGAATTTGTTTTGATAGTCTTAAGCACATTCAGCATTGTATCTGAACGTGATAATTTCTCTTTACCGATTGTTAATGTATGAGTTGCGCTTTTAACAAGTTTGTCTAACGCATTTCGTGTTTCAACTGACATACTAGCAAGTTTTTGTTTTATGCTAGTAGTCTCTGCTGCAGTATATGCAACATTCTCATTAGTGATTCGTAATGATTCTTCTAATGTAGTATTGACTTTATTAAGACTATTCAACAATTCTTCCATAAATATATTTATATGTCGCTCGATTTAACTACTTCTGTAAACAATTATAATACCAACCAATTTAGGGTCATTTTCAATGAATGGCCTAACTTGACAGGTAAACCACTGAATCAATCAGCGTTTAACAATAATGTTCGTTCGATTACTATTCCAGATATCAACATTCCTATGTTAAATACGCAGATTGGTCATGTTCAGCAATACCATCCATCGCCAATTGGTTATCGTCAATTGAATAAGATTTCTGTAAAGTTCAGAGTAGATGATAAGTTGCTCAATTATTATGCTGCAAAATGTTGGATTGATGGCTCACGTACTGGTATTCGTAAAGAGAATAATAACTTTCCTGATGACTTTTTAAGATATAACAGAATTGAGACAATGGAAATTCAGAATATGGATAACGCTGAAAATATTGTTTCTAAAATGTTATTTAAAAGAGTATTCTTAACTGACATTAGCAATTTGACTTTACAATATGGTGCTTCTGAAAACGCAGAATTTACATGTACATTTGTATACGAAGAATGCACATTCGAAACATTAGTAGAAGAAGAGCTCAAAGATGCTCTATAAATATAACAAACAATAGGAGTTTAACATGAAATTACCAATTTGCGAATCTTATAAACACTTACATGAAAGTGATGCAGAAGCTGATATTCAGCAAGCAATGCAACAGATTATGCAATATGTTACACATCCAGATACAGTACAAGATGAACTTGAATTAAATGACAAATTAGCAATGAATATTGCTACAGCAACGTATGACGGTTCAACTGATGAGTTTGGATGGGAAATTGATATGGAAACTTTCGCAGAAGCATTAACTAGATTATTTAAACTTGGTAAATTAGTTTTTGATGTAAGTGAAACAGGTCATAATTTGTATATCAAAGAAACCTAATTTAAGTTTGTTTATAAAACTTAAAAAGCCAGTCAAATGACTGGCTTTCGCTGTAT
>JAAZCE010000017.1 GCA_012513435.1 Clostridiales bacterium | reverse complement strand
TCTATCTTGCCGTCTTCGTTTCTAGGTGGATTTTCCATGTCAAGAGTGGTTACCTTGAACATTTCTCCGGCACCCTCACAGTCACTTGCTGTTATCAATGGAGTGTGGACGTAAACAAAATTGTTTTCCTGAAAAAATCTATGCAAAGCGTAGGCTGCTATGGAGCGCACTCTGAACACTGCCGAAAAAGTGTTGCTTCTCGGTCTTAAGTGAGCAATCTCTCTCAAGAACTCCATGCTGTGCCTTTTCTTCTGCAAAGGATAGTCCGCATGGGAATCTGCTTCTATCGTTACCTTCCTAGCCTTTATCTCAAAAGGCTGCTTAGCGCCGGGAGTCAGAACAAACACGCCCTCAACATTAAGGGCTGCTGCTATGGGTGCTTTTGAAATTTCTTCAAAGTTATCAAGAAATTCAGACTCGTAAACAACCTGCACAGATTTAAAAAATGTTCCGTCATTAAGCTCGATAAATCCGAATTTATTGGAGCCTCTGTTGGTCCTTACCCAGCCGCTAACCACAATTTCACTGCCTGTGTATTTTTCCCCTTCTCTAAAAAGGCTTTTTACCTCAACTTTCTTCATTTTGCTTCTCCTTCATGTAAAATCTTCCGTAAGTCTATATTATAGCATTTCAAGCCCTGCAAGGCAATTGCCCTTTTCCGTGAGATTCGCAAGCCTTTTTCAAAGGATTTCATATGTTTATATAGAAAAGATATATCTACCTTTCAAATTCCACAGCATATGCGATAAACAGTGCGGCGGCTATGATTGCTACCCCATATGACATATGCTCTATTGCTAATGCAGCAATAGCTTTTGAAACAGATGACAAAATTATCGGTGTTAAAAACTGAGCTAAATATAGTGCCATGGAAATCATAGGCATAACTGTAGTTGCTGCCGCCTTTCCGACTTGACGGGATGCCGTTGAAATAATGAAGGGGATTTCCAGGCCGTTTGCAAAGCCTATAAAAAACGAGCCTACAATTGCTCCCATCCAGCCGTCTATTACCAACAACACCACATATCCTATAAAAAACAAAATTGGTGCTACAAACCTAGTTGGCTTTCCCATATGTTTCTTAATATGTACGAAGGAAAGCCCTCCTGCAAAGGCTACAAGATCCATTCCTGCCATAATAATAGTTATGAAATTCTGGGGGATTATTCCTTCCTTTGCCGTTTCAATGGCGAATACGGATGGGTATACGAAAAATATAAACATAGATAAAAAAGCCGCGATAACAAACATGTAGTTTTTCTTAAATACGCCCTTTTCTTTCCCGCCATCTCTGCTTCCGATTTTTTCGTTAGGCATGAACTTAAAGCAAAGAACAAAGCTTATGACGCCCATTAAATATACCAGAAAACTGGCTCTCCAACTAATGGTGGCAAGTAACCCGGAAATCAGGGTGGCAACTACTCCTCCCATCTGATTCATAGCAGATGAATAACCCATTAGTCTGTCCTGCTTATCCCTTGTGTAATAAAAAGATATAAGCCCCGTCGACATGGGCATGATAATGCCGACTCCCACACCCACAAGTGCTCTAAATATCAGCACAACAAAGATATTATCAATCAAGCCTGCCGCACAACCTCCCATTACATACAAAAGCAGGCCTGCCAAGACCAGCTCTTTCGCCCTGAACACCCTGCACAGTCTTGAAAAAATCATATTGGTGATAACGATAAAAATCGCCGGCATACTGATTATCATCTGTACAAACATCTGGTTTGCATCGCTGAAATGATTTCTTATAACATCCAGTGCGGGTGCTACTGCTGCGCCCGCCATTACAGTAAGAAGTGATAAGGATAGTATGGTCACTGCCAAACTTCTGCGTCTTTCTTTATTATTCATATAAACCTCTCTCATCTTTTAAATCAAAAACAAAAAACGCAAGCCCGTTTGGACTTACGCTTTTGCTACTCAACTTTTTAAATTTTATCATGCTTTTTCCTTAAAAGTCAAGCAGTTCAATTTTTTTATTTTCTTTAGATTCCCTGTATAATACAAACTTTCTGCCTATGGCCTGTACGAATTCGGCCCCCAGCAGCTCGGCCAGTTCATTGGCCGTTTCTTTAGGGTCAAGAAGGCTTGTGTCCTGTATTTTGACCTTTATTAATTCTCTTGCCTCCAAAAGCACATCTATCTCCTTGACAATATTCTCTGTTACATCACTTTTACCTATATAAACTATTGGATCCAGTTCATGTGCCAGGCGCTTAAGATAGCTTCTCTGTTTACTTGTTATCATTGCTTTCTCCTTCATTCATCTTAATTATAACATTATAACAAGTATTTACGAAATTGCCAGCAAAAGTGCCGATTCTACAAGGAGAACAAATCATTGAGAGCTTCGCTCATAGTTGGGTGGGTAAATATCTGATTTTTCAAAATCTCACCTGTAGCGCCCATATCCATTGCCAATTTAACTATATTTATCATCTCATGAGAATCTTCGCAAAAAAGCATGGCTCCCAAAATTTTATCTGTTTTTTTATCTGTCAGCGCCTTTAAAAAACCCGTGGTTTTCCCGAGAACGTGGGCCTTTGGGACGGCGCCTACAGGCATTTTCATTACCTTAATATCATGTCCTTCTTTTCTTGCTTCTTCCTCGTTTATTCCTACTCTGGAAAATGTCGGAGACAGGAATACGCTGTAAGGCACATTATGCCTTTTTTCTCTATTATAATCCCCACCGTGAATCTGCGACCAAATAACTCTGTAGTCATCAAGGGAAACGTATGTGAATTGAAGACCTCCGTTTACATCTCCTGCTGCCCATATGTTTTTCACATTGGTCTTCAGCTTCTCGTCAACTATAATGGCACCTCTAGGGTCTGTCTCTATACCTGCTTTTTCCAAATGCAAATCTTCCACATTAGGTCTGCGGCCGGTAGCCAGTAAAACAGCTTCTCCTTCAAGGTTCTTTTTCTGCCCCTGCCATTCATAGAAAACTTTCGCCATATCTTTTCCCTTTTCGAGCTTTTCAATCTTTGCTCCTAAATTGAATATAACCCCTCGGTCCTCAAGCGCCTTCTGAATTTCATGGGCCACATCCTTGTCCTCTCTTGGAATGAGCCTTTCTCCATCCTGAATCACTGTCACCTGACTTCCGAATCCTGCATACATGGAGGCAAACTCAAGGCCAATATATCCGCCTCCTACGATAATCAGCTTTTTAGGAAGCTTTTCTAAATCCATTAGAGTGGCGCTGGTAAAAACATAAGGATTAGCTTCAATGCCGGGTATTGGCAGAATCACTGAGGTTGAGCCTGCGTTTACAATAATTTTGTCCCCATTAAGCTCCATGGTGCCGCTGCCTGTCTTCACATTTATATTCTCTTTATCTACAAATTGAGCTGTTCCCAAAATAACGTCCACATTTGACAGCTGGTCCAACCTTTGAAAATTTTTATCTCTGAGCAGTTTGGTGACTCTCCTTTTTTGCAAAATCGCCTCCCTATACATAACTGCCTTTTCATCAAATGTACCCAAATTATCAGATACTGCCTTCTGGGATGATACTACGAGGGATTTGGAAGGAATGCATCCTACATTTATGCAGGTTCCTCCATACATGTTTTCGTCTTTTTCTATAATTGCCACTTTTTTCCCTTCAGCTGCAAAGCCTGCCGCTAAAGTCTTGCCGGCTTTTCCGAAGCCGATCACTATTATATCGTATTTATTCATAGCGAATCCTCTCTGTTACATCATAAGTTACAGTTTATACTGTAATAATACGCGTTACAGTTTGCTTTGTCAATACGTGATTTTACATTTTTGCAATTATGCGGTAGCTATATTCTACGTACCATAAATACATACATCAATTCACAGGCTGATATGACCATAATCACAACCAACATCCCAATGGCAAAAATCAAAAATCTTACGCTCTGGAATTCAAACAGCAGATTGTAGAACTGTACAATTCCGGCACAAAGAAAATGACCCAATTATCAAGCGAATATAGCATTCCAAAAGGCACTATTTCCACTTGGGTAAAGAATCTTAGTCCAATCAAGGTATCAGAAGAAGAGCCCATATCTTTGATGGCATAGCAGAGCCCCCTTTTACGTTACAATTAATACTTTTCTATTTGGCGTACAATCTCATTAGTAGTTAAAGTATTTTATTCATCTTAGCGACAGACTACTTATGTGTTGTCCATTTCTTGGCAAACAATCCCGTTCAAATAGTCTTTGGCTTCAAGCAATTGGGCATAATAAAGCAAAAGATTACCCGTTTGACCATTCCGTAATGGTTCAACTATTTTAACAACTGTATCATATAAGGGTGTTAGCCCCATATTGGCAATAACACCCTTCAAGGTATGCGCGCAATCAAAGGCTATCGTATAATTCTTATCTTTTAATGCATTCCCCAATTTGTCAAAATTATCATCTGATATAATTGAATCAAGGCATGTTACATAAAGCTCGTCATCATCCATAAAACGCTCCATAGCACCATCAATATCACAGCCCCATCTTTTTAGTTCTAAACAAATATTATTCATACAAATGCACTCCTTTTTTCAAGCTATAACACTAATACCCTTACGCTATCATAAATTTTTGTCAGCTCATGATACATTTCATTGACAGATTCTACTTCATTATTCCTCAATGCTTCCACCATGACACAAATATGCTCATAAAAACCGGTTAAACTCAGATTTCCGGACAGTCCTTTCAGTGTATGGGCGCATTTAAAAACCTCCGTATAATTTTTTTCAGAAATAAAATTTCCCATCGCTAAAAATGATGGATCTGAAAAGAATTTTACAAGGTATTTTTCATAAAGCTCCGCCTTGTTAGAAAAACGCTTTAAGCCTGATTCATAATCAACGCCAGCATTTTTTAAGTCTACAATGTTCATTGCTCCGCCTCCTTAAAGCATTTGTCAAGTGTTCCGTATAATATTGCTGTATCAATTGGTTTTGCCATATGTCCATTCATGCCGCAAGAAAACGCTGCCGATACATCCTCTGAAAAAGCATTTGCAGTCATCGCATAAATTGGAATAGACTTCGCCTGCGCGTGCTCTGACTTTCGAATTGCCATTGCGGCATCATGCCCATCCATAACAGGCATCTGGATATCCATCAGAATTACATCATAGGTACTTGCGGTTGAAGCAGTAAACATTTCTAACGCATCTTTTCCGTTTTCGGCACAGTCCACCTTCAAATTAACCATTTCAAGCAAATCTCTTGCAATTTCACGATTCAATTCACTATCCTCTACAAGTAAAATATGTTTACCTGTAAAATCATAATCCACTGTATTGCAGTCGTTTACATATTTCCCGCCACTAAGCGTCATTAAAATATTGTAAACAGTAGACTGAAACAAAGGTTTTGAAATAAACATATTGGCTCCAGCCTCCTTTGCTTCTTCTTCAACCTCCGACAAATCATACGCCGATACAATAATGATAACCGTATCGCTGTCATACGATTCTCGAATTTTTTTAATTACTTCAATGCCATTTTCCCCAGGCATCTGCCAGTCCACAAAACAGACATCATATCCGCTTCCGGTTTTATGTGCATTATTTAAAATTTCTATTGCCTTGTTACCGTCACACGCTGTTTCAAACTGAACGCCGATTCTGTCAAGTACAATGGATGTATAATCCAGTGTATTTTGATCATCATCAACAACTAATGCACGAATATCTTTAAAATTGGAACTGTCTTGCTCACTGATGCGTGAATCAACATCAAATGGAAGCTCTACGGTAAAAGTAGTCCCAACACCCTTTTGGCTTTCAACCTTGATAGCACCATGCATCATATCAACAAGATTTTTTGTAATCGATAGTCCAAGCCCGCTTCCGCCATATGAAAGTGCAGTAGAGGAGCTTTCCTGTTCAAATGGGCTAAAAATGCGTGTTTGCATTTCCTCGGAAATTCCGCAGCCGGTATCACTGACCGAAAAACGCAGATGAACATTTTCTTTTGTTCTATCGTGCTGAGCTACGGTCACATTAATACTTCCATTTTCTGCAGTAAATTTATACGCATTAGATAGAAGATTTAATAAGATTTGGTTTACACGCAAAGCATCACCAATCAGAAATTCCTCGGTAACATTATCCAGCAGCATCTCAAACTGTATTTTTTTATTTTTGCATTGGGTATAAAACATGGCGGAAACAGATGATAGCAATGCCTTAAAATCGAAAGGACTATGGGCAATCTTCAATTTTGCACTCTCAATAGCTGACATATCCAGAACATCATTTATAATTCCTAACAGAATTTTTGTCGAGGAATCAATTTTATGAAGATATTCATCTGTTTTTTCTTTTTCACCTGAATGATGCTTGGCTATTTCAGTGAGCCCTACAATTGCATTCATCGGTGTTCGTATTTCGTGGCTCATTCGAGCAAGAAACTGGGATTTTGCATGATTGGCATGATCCGCCTGAATGGCTGCCTCTGAAAGCAGTTTGTTTTTTTCTTCCATTCTTTTCAGATTTCTTTGTCTTGTAATAACAAGCACTAAAAACATGCAAATGCATAAAAGCATCAATAACCCAATGATGATAAATGGAATACGATATTTATACAGTGTATCCTGAAGTGTAAGGCGATAAGGTTTTCCGGTTGTATATTTAGCTACAATTTGAGAAACCTCATCATCGCTGATTTGTGATATTGATTTATTTATAACTGAAATTAAAAGCGGGTTTGACATCATTTCGTCCATTTCACTGTCAATGCCTCCTGACGTAATGGCACTTAAACACAGCTGGTCGCTCAACCCCTCAACAGGATAGGCTGATAATAATTCATACTTGGGCTTGGATAGTAATGTGGTCACCACATACTGATTTTGCATTAAAAGATCAGCCTCACCGTTCAGAACGGCATTAAAGCATTGCTCAATGCTTTTGTAGGATACAATTTTGAAATTCGGGTATTTTGTCTGCAAAAAAGCTTCCACACTGCCAGAGCCGGTTGCCATTGCAACGGTATGGGAAGCATCTTCATCAAAAGAAAAATCGTTTCGGCCTACAAAAACTTTTTGCGCGCTGAGGTATGGTTGGGATAATCTTAATCCTTTGCTTTTTAGGTTTATGCTGTTATATTCCACGCTGGAAATAAGCCCGATCTTGTTTTGGGTAAGATAATCGTAACTGATTTTACCCGTCGGAAGAGGAATAAACTTGAACTTCAATCCGCTGATTTTGCAAATATTATCCATAAGCTCTCGTGTCATTCCGGCGAATTCACCGGTATCTTTATCCGTGTAGGATACTGGATCCTGTGTGGATACATAACCGAGATTGACTGATCCGAGCTTTTTTATATACTCAAGCTCAGCTTTACTAAACACCGCAGAATTCTGAATGTCACTGAAATACTTCTTATCTAAGGCCATTTCATAATAACGGTTATTTTCATGGATATGATTCTGCGCAGAATCAATACCGGCTTTAATTGCCAAATCATATGGATTGCAGGCAAAATACATAGAGGTTGGGGTGAGCCTTGCAATTACCTTATAATCCTTCGTATAACGAATTGTGCCCATCATAAGAGCATCGACTTGTCCATTGTCTAAAGCGGTGCGAGCCTCTTTATCAGTTGAATATTCATTCATAGTAATATTAATATTGTTTTCAGACATATAATTATTACAAAGCTCAACATAGGCTGACCCTACGATTCCGCCAACCCGCATCCCCTCAAAAGACGTCAAATCCTGATAAGCATATTTATCATTATTTGCAAGCACACATAAAAGCGCTCCGTTTTCTCCCATTGGGCTTTCCGAGAAATCATACTGCGCCTCGCGACCGGGAGCCTTCTGCGTACCAACGACAATATCAACCTCGCCATTGTGCAGCTTTTCAAGTGCTTCACCGAATGCCATATCAACATATTCATATGTCCATCCGGTATAATCGGCAATAGTGCTTAAATATTCGGCAGCATATCCGCTTACAGTACCGTCTTCGTTACGCTCAATAAAATTAGGATAGTTCATAACAGCGACCTTAACAGTTTTTACACTGTCGGCAGCAAGACAAGGTACCGATACAGTAATCAGGATGAAACACACCATAATCACGGATATGATTTTATGTAAGACTTTCATCGTATAGATCCCCCCTTAAATATCATTTTGCTTTGTTTATCAACACATCATAACCGTAACCGCTTCTAACGCCATTATCGGCAGTAATATGATAACCTTTAAATTGAAAGAAGCCCGCCTTGACCTTGTCTGTTTGACCGCTTGTCTTATTCTGCGCCATGACAGGAGTTGCACACATCAGGATAATAATTATACTCATAACAAATGTGCTTATTCTTTTAATGCTTAAATGTCTCATTTTACTTCCCCTTTATATGTGCAACTATCTGTTCAAAACCAATTAAATACATATTTTGATTGGTTCAATCATTCATTACTTTTCCCCGATAAGCGAACCAATTGTTTCATATAATTTGTTAGGATCAATCGGTTTACTTAAATGTACATTCATTCCGGCATTCAAAGATTTTTTTATATCTTCTTCAAAGGCATTTGCGGTCATTGCAATAATAGGTACGGTTTTGCTGTCCGCTCTGTCAAGTGACCGAATATTTTTTGATGCCTCCAGCCCATCCATTACCGGCATACGAATATCCATGAGAATAGCATCATAATATCCGTTTTTGGAATTTTCAAACATTGAAACTCCGATTTTACCATTTTCGGCATGTTCAACAAGCATATCGTGCTTTTCCAATAGCATTCTTGCAATTTTCGCATTCAGAGGATGATCCTCACACAGTAAAATTCTTTTTCCCTTCAAAGCGTCACAGCTTTGTTGTCTGGCATCTTCCCGGGGATTATAATCGTATACACGTTCAAAATCAATATATACCGTAACCTCGGTGCCAACATTTTTTTCGCTTGAAACCTGTATTGTTCCGCCCATCATTTCAACCATTTTTTTGACAATTGACATTCCAAGCCCTGTTCCGGTATAGCGTGTGGTATTGCCGGTTGCCTCCCGCTCGAATGGCTCAAATATTTTCGGAAGAAATTCTTTGCTCATTCCAATACCATTGTCTTTTATGGTTATTCGGTCATAAGCAATTCCGTTTTCACGCTTCAAACATTCTATTATGAATTCGACTTTCCCGCCGCTTGGTGTGAACTTAATGGCATTTGTAATAATATTTACAAAAATCTGCTGTAATCGCAGCGGATCAGTTCGTATATATTCAAGTTCAGCATTGATAAAGGTTGTTTTTAATTCCACCCCTTTTGCTATCGCTGATTGATTAACATAGGCAACAATATGTTTTATTAAATCACCGGAATGTACGGTTTCAATATTTAATTCCATTTTGCTACTCTCAATTTTGCTCATATCCAGCGTATCATTAATAAGTCTAAGCAAATACTTTCCGGAATCGTTTATTTCTGTCAGATTTTCTTTGATTCTTTCCGGCAAGTCCGGTTCATCCAATGTAAGGTTTGAAATACCTATAATACCATTCATAGGCGTACGCATATCATGGCTCATATTTGATAAAAATTCCGATTTGGCAGAGAGAGCACTTTGAAGTGCCATATTCTTTTTCCTATTTGAAAGATAAAAAAGCAAAACGACAAGGAGAATAATAATTAATACAATTATTGAACCGGTGATAAGAAAAAACTGTGCCGGATTGATATACATCATATCAAAAAAAGTATGGCTGTCAGTATGCTCGGTATGATCCCTTATCACACGTGTAATATTACTCGCTGATACTGAGTTTATTGATTTGCTCAAAACAGAATAAAGCAGCGAATCGGCATCCCTTGAAACTGCAATAGACAGCTGTTGAGAAATGGATTGCAGGGTACGGAAGTTTAAAGACCGATATTTCGGCATGGATAGATAAAAGTTTGCTTCGTAGTTATTGGCAAATGTATAATCTGCTTTTCCTCTGTTTACAGCTTCAATACATTCCTCCACCGTATCATAGTAGAGAATTTTAACATTATCTTCTACCATTGATTCCATATAATATGTAATATAATACCCTTTTGGCAAAGCAAGGCGACGATCACCTGTAATTTCTTTTTTGTAAATTGTTGCAAACGGAATGTTCAAATATGGTTGCGTAATATACATATTGTTTTGCTTTGCCCAATTATAATCATAGGTTATTGATGAAAATACATCTACTGTTCCTTTACGGAACGAAGAAAGTGCTTCGGTAAAATTATCAGCCGTAACATATTGGAACTTAATCCCGCATATTTCTGAAACTTGATTTAATATATCAATCGTAATACCGTGGGCCTCATTATTAGCATCATCAAATTTCTCAAGCGGTGACCATGCAGGATCACACATTACCTTTACGGTAGGATGCTCTTGGATATACGCAAGCTCTTCTTTAGTGAAAACCGCTGTTTCGCCGCGCGAGGATGCATAGTATTTTTCATACAATATATCATCAAAATTCGGTGAATCTGTTCCCAAAAGGATCAGTGAATTATTTAATTCGGATAACAACTGCGTATTTGTTTGCCACGTTACAATATATTGTGGTTGAGGGTCAAATTTTGCAATTGTACGATAGCCGATTGTTTTCATATTGTTGGTGGTCATGATTGCATCAACGCTTCCGGCTTCCAGCGCGTTGCACATTTCGTCTTCGGTATCGTATATACACGTGTTTATCGTAAATGAGTTTTTGCGGCAATACTCATAAAAGCCTTCATTGCGCGCACTGTTTCTCGCCAGACCGACGGTCATTCCGTCGAAAGCGTCAAAATCTTCAAAAGCAATATCGGTTCTATCCTGATTTACAAGCAGGCATGAATAAGCTGTGCCGCAGTCAATATCCGAATATTCAAATACATCTTCCCGATCGTCACTTTTTAGCACCCCGCAAAGAAGATCAATTTTTTTATTTTTAAGCAAATCAAGACATCCACTCCAATCATAGCCGGTGACATACTCAACATTCCATGAATTATATTGAGACAGTGCCTGGATATAATCATAAGCATATCCGCTTAGTGTTCCGTCATCATTGACATTTTGAAATCCGGGCATTTCATAAAATCCGATTTTGACGGTCGGTTTTGAACTGTTCTCTGATGCAAAGCAGGGTATTGCAAGAGATACCGAAACTATAATTGCGACAAACAATGCGAAAATTATCTTAATCAAATTTTTATTTTTCACAGCCTTCACCAACCTTCCCTACAAATTCCGTTATTGTATCATATAATTTTTTCGGATCGATTGGTTTGCTTAAATGCTCATTCATTCCGGCAGCCAAGGATTTTTTTATATCTTCTTCAAAAGCGTTTGCAGTCATTGCAATAATCGGAACCGATTTTGCATCACTGCGGTCAATGGTTCGGATTTTCACGGTCGCTGTGATTCCGTCCATTACAGGCATACGGATATCCATAAGAATTGCGTCATAATATCCGATTTCAGAATTTTGGAACATTTCAAGACCAAGCTGCCCGTTTTTAGCATGATCAACAACCATTCCTCTTTTTTCAAGAAGCTTCGATGCGATCTGGGCATTAAGCGGGTGATCCTCACATAATAAAATACGAAGATTGTCGAGTTCTGTCGTTTGAGAAAGCGGCTCAGCGGATTTCTCTGACCATTCATCCGCCGTTGCCGTTTCCAATTCCCATTCTATAATGAATGCAGCTCCTTCGCCTTTTTTGCTCTCTACTCGGATCATGCCACCCATTAAATCCACAATGCTTTTTACAATTGACAGCCCAAGACCTGTTCCGGTGCGTGTATCATCATTCAATGTATTTTCCTGCTCAAATGGCTGGAATATTCTCGGCAAAAAGTCCGTATTGATGCCAATGCCGTTATCACGTATAATCATACGATTTTTGACAAGCACACCCTTACGAGAAATATTTTCAAGACAAAGCTCAATATGCCCATTTTTAGGTGTGAATTTGACAGCATTAGACAGCAAATTCACAATAATTTGTCTTACATGCGTAGCATCGAAACGCATATACATAGAAGTAATTTCATTGGTTTTCACTTCAAACGATATGTTTTTGGCTTTCATCGTCGGACGAACGATATCAATTGTTTCCTCGATGAATTTTGGAATAAACACGACGGTGGGGTGAAGAACCATTACATTGCTTGTAATTTTACTCATATCAAGAACATCATTGATAATTGAAAGAAGATACTCTCCTGAAGCCCCAATTTGCATCAAATATTTGTGCATTTCTTCCATTGAATCACTTGTTGCTCCAAGTTCCGACAAGCCAATAACCGCATTAAGCGGTGTACGAATATCATGGCTCATGCGTGATAAAAATTCGATCTTTGCGGCTGCCGCATTTTGGGCTGATTTCAAGGCTTCTTTTAATTTCAGCTGTGTTTGCTGTTGTTCCATAAAAATCTCATTTACATCGATGAGGGTCATCAAAAACGTTTTTCGGTTATAATCAATCAACGTAAACTGCAATTGCTTGCGTCGTATTTTCTCGTTTTTTTCATGCATGCTGAAATTAAACCTGTAAACATCTCCGTTTTTTATATGTTCAAAAACATTGTCTAATTTACAGTTCGCAACTACTCTTTCAATATCCTCTTCACAAACACATTGACGAATCAATTCTTCGTTTCTCACTTCAAAGGGTTGTTCTTCAAGGAAAAGCCGTTTACGGTCGGATGTTTCATAATCGGTTGCAGAATTTATGCTGCCATCCACCACAACAAAAAAATCATAGTCCGTATGGGAAACCGTCTGCATGATGGTTTTCATAACTTTTTCAGCTGTGATATCATTTGTAACAACAAGAGCAATGATATCCCCATTTTCGGGGTTCTTCATAAGATGAACCGAATACTTTAACCAGTAGATCTTTTTGGTATCAAACATACGGGTGAACTCCAAAGAAACAGAATATTCCCCACCGTTAAAGGAATTGATAAGAGCCTTACGATTAAATTGATTACAAAACTCTGCTTTCTTTTCATCACTGATGATGCAGTCTGCGGTTTTGGTGAAATAATGCTCGGCGTTTTTGTTCTCGATCAATTCCGTAACGACCCGAAACGGACTATTACCCTCAATAATTGTATTCTGCGTCAAATTTATTTTCAGATTCACAAGGCTGCCACCTTGAATAACAGCACGATAAGACATTTCTTCTTGGAATTTTCTGATTGCATCCTTCTCCCGGGTAACGTCCCTACCGGCACCGAACGCTTTTATGGGCTTTCCGTTTTTATCAAACACGGAAGTATAGATAACCCTCTCGCACCACCAGCCGGCTTCATCGGTCGTTTTATACCAGATATCCTCGGTTATTTCCTTTTCGCCTTTTTTAAGCCTGTCATACAGACTGTAGAAGGCGGGGAGGCTGTCCTTACGAACATAGTCATGCTCCACAGTGGAGGAAACATAGTTTTCAATTGTATAGCAGTTTTGTTTGATTCGTGACGAATTCGAGACAACTGTTAAAGAGTCGTTTTGAATATCGTATTCCCAGATATTGATTCCGGCACTTTTAACGGTTACCTCATAGCGTAGCTGTTGTTCTTCTGTTATTTTCTCCAGGCGCTTTATTTTATCAATGTCGGAAAAAACTGCGTGAAACTCAGGATGTCCGCTTTTTCCATGTATGTAAGTAGCCGTCAAATGAACATAATAGGGTGTACCGTCTTTTCGCATAATGCGGTACACTAAATCAATGTCCGTGTGATTCGCAACAGCATCCTTAACCGTATTCTGCAGCAAAGCGACGTCTTCTTTATAGATCAGTGCCATTGCATCCTCTTTGCAAATGGCTTCCCGTTCCTCTCTGGTATAACCGGACAGTTCACACAAACCATCGCTGAAAAACTTTGTTTTTATCTTTCCGTCAGCTACATAGTATAAAGCAATTCCGCCCGGAACAGTATTCACGAGCATTTGATATTCGTGTAATAAATCTTCTGCTTGCTTTTGCAGGGCTTGCATTGCATTTTTAGATTCTATTAATTGCTGTTGATTATAATATTCTTCGGACACATCGGCATAGCTTACATAACAAAGCTTTGTACCGTCATTCTGGTCTATTATAATAGCACTTAGCTTAATCCATATATATTTATTTTGTTTATCGCTATATGTGCGGTAAGTGTGATTGACCGGAGAAGAAGTGGAAATAGCATGATTCAATTTTCTTTTAAGCTCTTCAAGATCGTCCGCATGAACGTTTAAATAATCGGTTTTTTCTTCAACAGCCTGTATGTTTTCATCCGAATATCCGAAAATATCAAAAAACGCCTTGTTGTGGACAACAGGGTGTATGCCTTTTTTGTCATGTAAATACAGACACATACCACCGGGCACACGCTCAATAACCGAAGATAATTGATTCATCAATTCTTCGTTTTTTTGTGCAATCTTTCTATTTTCATCCACATCCTCTATATATTCAACATGAGCTTCAATCCCGTTCCAATCGGTAAGCTTTCCTCTTAAATGATAAGTGCGGCCGGTGATTGGATAAGTATAATCACGCTCAACAAATTGATCATGAGACATATCCTTTATTCTGCAAAACTCACAAGGCTCGTTGCGGTCAAATAGCATCTTATAGCATTTTTGACCTGCAACGGCTTTTCCATTATTTCGCACTAACCGTGTACCTGTGCGATTGATATACAGCAAATCATAGTTATTTACATCGCTTACATAAATGATATTTTTAGATTCATTTACAAGATTATCATAAAGACTTGACATTCTCTCGGGGCGTTGAAATACTGCATGGACAAGATATCCGTCATTTTCACGAGCTATTGGGACAGCATTTAACCGAACCCAAACAAGCCCGCCGTTCTTGTGATAAATACGGTAGGTTATATCAATTGACTCATCGTTTTCCAGCGCCTTGACAGAGGTTTCATAAACCCTCTTTTTATCTTCCTTGTAAATTATTTTTGAAGCGTCACCCTGTATGTATTTTGCATATTCTTCTCTTGTGTGTCCGCTAAGCTGCGCCACACCGTCTGAAAAATATACCGTTTCAAAATGATCTGTCAATTTGTAAGTTGCAATGCCTCCGGGAATGCTGTTTACAAGATTATTCATTTCTTGTTTAGACTCCTTCAGAGCTTTACTCAACTGTTTTTCCTTCGCCAATGAATACCGCGTGAAAACGTTGTTGACACGAGCTTTGATTCCCTCAATTTCTGTAGGCTTGGGAATAAAATCAGCGGCACCGTTTCTAAGAGCTTCAAGCTGATAGCTTGGATCTGTTGTAACCGCAATGACGGGGATATAGCTATAACAGCTGTCCTTTATCCAGCGCAGTACCTCCATACCGTCCATTTGGGGCATGATAATATCGAGCAAAATAACCGATATTCTCTTACCGTTTTTTTGTATGACATCGATGGCTTCTTTTCCATTTTCGGCATTCAAGATATTAAATTCATTGGAGAAGGAGGCTGCCATGATCTCTCTGTTTGCCTCTGCATCATCCACAATCAGCAATATTGGTTTTTCACTCATAAAATCATCCTTATCTTATATGTTTAATTATCCTCCATCATTTTGCTTGTTCCAAAGGCTTTAATCGGTTTTCCGTATTTGTCGAACACTGTTGTCAAGCGCACTTTCGTAGTGCGCCAACATCCATTTTTGTCAACTCTCCACCGGGAAATACATTCGGCGGTTTTTGCACCTTTGTAAATCTTCGCATACATTGATTGATAGCATTCAATATCATCCGGATGCAAATTCCCGGAATTGATTAAACTTTCCGGAACATTTTCAATGGTCCGGTCATATCCGCACTTGCGTGAAAGCCCCACGTTATCCGTAATGCAATGCTTTTCAATATCTAAAACAAATGTCTGAACATCGCTTTCGTGCACCAACGCCTCATACCGCTGCTCATATTCTTTCAGCTTATCGATGCTTTCGGCGGTGCTGATCGTTTTAACGGGCTTTCCTGATTCGTCAAACAAATTTGTTGAGCGAATACGCCACCATTGCTGCCTGCCCTGCGGATTATTTAACGAAATATCATAGCAAACATAAGGAGCACCCTCATATAAAGCTTTCTGATTTTTCTCATACAACGGTATATATTCTTCCGGAACAATTCCGCTTTCAATTAAGAAGCGACTATAATTGGGGATGATATCAGCGAAGCCAAGATTTGCATCTTTAATTCCATTTACGCTGGTATCTGTTATTAAATCATGTTCCCAATATTGCATTCCGGAATGCTCAAGAGCGATTTGAAGCTTCTTTTGCTCCTCCATTAGTTTTTGGCCGACCATATGACCTTCTGTAATATCCATTATTGTTACATAAAACATTGGCTTTTCATGGTCATCCTTTACAAGATGACCTCTATCATGCACCCAGCATAGCTCGCCGTTTGCTTTTTCAATCCGATATTCACATTCATCGGTATCAGAATCCTTCATCTTATTTTTAATTTCACCTAAAATTCTCTCTCTGTCCTCATGCCAAACCATCTCGGAAAAATGATTTTTAAATTTTTCACGAAATTCTTCTCTCGAGTAGCCAAGCATTAAAAGCATATTTTCACTGACAAAATCAAAGGTATCCTCTTTGGCATAGTAACGGAAAATACCGCACGGCATCATATCTAAAATTCTTTTCCGATCGGTTGAAATGTCCGACAACTGCCGTGCAATGGCAGCCTTCGCCGTATTATCCTGAATATATTGAATGCGTGCAGGCTTTCCGCCCCAATCAACAAGCTTCCCTTTAATAATATAGCTTTTATCTGCACCTTGAGGATTCACCTCATGCTCACAATAATCTTTTGAAAGATTATCAATATGAACGCAGTGGCTGCATGGTGAAGATTGGTTCCACAGTGCTTCATAGCATTTTTTACCCATGCAATCCTTTTTGCCCTTATTTGCAAGCTTACACGCAACGTCATTGAGATACAAAACATCATAGTTATTTGCATCGCAAACCATCACCGAGTCACTTGCTGCATCAAGCAGCCAATCCATATTGCGAAACAAAACATGGGAGGGAAGCTCAACCGCCCCGCCGAATATCTGATATTGATTTTTCCCAAGCCGCTTTGCTGTCAGCAACGCCATATCCGCGTTTTGATAAAGCGTCTGATAATCACTACCGAAGCTTGGCGAAGAACAAGCTCCAGCGGAGCAGGAAATATTCATGTCTTCTACCATAAAGCGCAGCTTCTTACAAAGACGGTCCATTCTCGTGTTCAATTCTTCCTGTGATAATTCAGCACGAATAAAGACTGAAAATTCATCTCCGCCCATACGACAAACAACATCATCTTCCCGAAAGCAAGTACCGAGTATCTTTGCTACCTTTTGGATTGTTTCGTCACCCTTTGCATGACCAAGCCTGTCATTAACAAGCTTGAAATTGTCAATATCCATTATAATGAAAACAGCTTTATTATTGTCGCCCGTTGCAAAGAACGAATTCACCTGTGCTTCTAATTCTGTACGGTTATATAGGCCTGTAAGCGCGTCTGTCTTAACCTTTTTCTCCATTTCCCTCATTTTATTATAAATGGCTTTTTCTTCTTCAAGCTTTAATACTTTACTTGTTGCCATGACATTATCCACTCGTCGAAGCGCAACATCAGTGTTATATGGCTTTGAAATGAAGTCAGCAGCACCCATTTCGAGAGCTTGGGATTCACTGTCTTCTCCTACTTGGGACGTGACGATTACAGGAATATTTCTGAATGCTTCGTTACTTTTTAATTTAGAAAGCATTTTAAACCCGTCCATAACAGGCATGACGAGATCAAGGAGAATAATATCTATTTTCTCACTGTTTTTTTCTATGTACTCATAAGCGGACAACCCGTTATTTGCTTCAACAATTGTATATGAATCCGAAAAAATCTCTGATAGAACAGCTCTGTTTAATTCAACATCATCAATTATCATCATGACCCTGTCAGTTTTTGACTTGGTTACAGTCACATCTTCACTTCCGATATTTTCGAGCTTCGGGATTTCAGAATCTGTTGACACCTGATGTTCTATCAAATGCTTTTCAAACCCAGCTTTTGACAGTGGCTTTGCATAATAATAGCCCTGAACATAGTTGCAATCCATATTTTTAAGCATATTGAGTTGCTCTTTGGTTTCAACCCCTTCAGCAATTACCAAAAGATTCAGCCATTTTGCAAGACTGATTATAAAGCTTAAAATGTTTTTGCTGCTATTTTTAGCTGTTTCACTTTGTATAAATTTCATATCGAGCTTTAGTACATCAAGTGGCAATTCAGACAGCATATTCAGCGAGGAATAACCGGAGCCAAAATCGTCCATTTCAATAATAAAGCCGATTTTTTTAAGTTTTTGTACGATTTTTATCAGCTGACCAGAATTTTCTGTATAAGCGGTTTCAGTGATTTCAAGATGCAAATATTGCGGACTTAGCTTGTATTTTCTGATTAGATTCAAAAAAATGCTCGTTAAATTAGGGTTGTATATGTCTGCACGGGACACATTGACAGAAACAGGGACAAACTTGTTCCCAGCCGCAATCCAATTATGCAAGTCACTGCATACTATATCCCAAACATAATTATCCAGTGTTGTTATAAAACCATTTTTTTCAAACAAAGGAATGAATTCTCCGGGAGATATAAAGCCCTTCTCCGGATGATTCCACCGAACCAGTGCTTCTGCACCGGCAATTTTTTCTGAATTTATATCGTATTTGGGCTGATAGTATACTTCAAATTGTTTCTCCTGGATTGCTGTTTTCATTTCGTCAAGAATAGACTGCTCTGTTAAAAGTGCTTGTCTCAGAGCACTATCGTAATAAGTAAAGTGCTTTTCGTACTGACCTTTGATTGAATTGCATGCAAGCAATGCACGGTCACACATGGCACTGACGGGAACAGTTAAATCCTCTATGACATAAATTCCATAGCTGACATTAATTGTTATCGTTATATCAAATTGATTTATTTCTTTGATTGCACGGTCAAAGAACTCGTTTTTATATTCATTTCTGTGCGGAACCAGGCATGCAAAACGATCCGCCCCGATTCGGCCGCAGATTCCGATTTCACTAACATGGTTAACAATTTCATTGGCAATATGCTTCAGAACCGCATCTCCGATCTGTGTGCCGAACAAATCATTGATTAATTTAAAGCGTTCGATATCCATGCAAACAATATCATATTTTAGCTCAGGCGTGCTTTTGAGGAGCTTTTCAACACGCATATAGAAGTATTCTTTGCTGTAAATACCAGTCAGTGCATCATGCTGAACCGTATTGATAAAAGCCGCAAATTCTCTGGTATAAATTGCATTGGCAATCCTGTGCTTTATGATCTCAGGCTTGTACGGTTTTGTTACATAGTCATTTGCACCAAGGGATAAAGCGAGCACTTCTTTGTTTTCCGCGGCATCGCCTTCATTCCCACTGGCTACGATAACTGGAATCTGAGATAATTCTTCATCCGCTTTCATGCGGCGGAGAACTTCATACCCATCCATAACAGGCATAACAATATCCAAAAGAACTGCTGAAATAGATTGCCCATTCTGTTGAAGTAAGGTTAAGGCTTCTTCTCCGTTAGCGGCTTCCAGAATTTCATATTGTTCGCACAGTAGCTTTTTCAAAATACTGCGATTGATCATTTGATCATCTACAATTAAAATTTTCTTTTTCATCTTAACATTACCTCTTTTCATCGTGAAACTCGATTTTACCTTCCTCAATGAGAGAAAGGAAATCCGGGTATTCAAGCTGTAAATCCTTGAGATGATAATTGCGCAGGTCTACATTGTAAATAATTTTGTTTCCCTGTACATTCTGATTAATATCAAAGGTGCCGAGTCACAAGGCCAAACAGACTGAATGGCTTGAATTTCTCTTGCAAATATTTCGAATGTCGTACAATGCGACACCACTATGCTAAAAAAGCGCCGCTGCTCTCGGCACCTATTTTTTGAGCGTCATAATATATTGCTTAATCCAGTAGTCACTGTAAGAAACCTCATCTTCATAAGTGAGCGTTCCTCAATGCAGTTCATTAGAAAGGTGCTCAATCAAACCCGAGCACAAATCGGGGACTATTTTCACAATAGGCTCCAATTCACGCCTTGCGTTTATGTACGGAATCTTCATTCGGCTTTTCATATTCTTTCGGTGCAAAATGTTGTAGATATTATCAGCAGCTTCGGTTTGTCTTCAACGAGGACACACAAAGTTAAAAAACAAGCCGCTCGCTTGGCGGCATACTTTTTCTCACAATTGTACCAAGGCTTCTAATGAACGAATATACTCCTCCATAATGGATGTGGGTGTAATCTTATGGTTCAGAAAATAATCATCGTGGCTTACCATTGATATCCTAAGAATCATTCCCAGAAATGTAATGTATAAATACGCACATAGCGCATTAAAGTCCACCGTGGATTTCACGCTTCCGTCTGCAATACCCTTTAAAAGCAATTCACGTATAATACTTTTTTCCCTATCCTGTCATATACCTTCGGGTTGATGCATTGAAAGAAGAGCCCATTCTTCACAAAATACAATTCAATTTCATGGACTAGCAGAGACGAGTTTATGCTCTTCTCATAGAACATTAAATGTGTTCTAAAAAAAGTTTTTAGCTGTTCCAATCCACTGGATTTTGGGTCATTGTTCTTTTGAAATTCGGAATATAACAAGTATGTATAATTTTGCAAGTAAGTATTCATTGTTTCAACTATTAGGTTTTCAATAGAACCAAAATATCGTTGAATGGAACGGCCCGTAACACCGGCTTGTTTTTCAACGGCTGTACGGGTTGTCTTTTCGATTCCAATGTTTTCAAAGCACCATAGGGTGGCTTGAATCACACGCTCTTTGTTTTATTCTCGCTGTTCAGCGGTTGGCATATTGTGATACCCCTTTTTACCTGTTGTGCTTGTTTTGTCCAAAATCAAGATAACCTATAGTCATATACAATAAATTTTATCACATTCTTCGACAAATATCAACTCGGGAATTGTCGAAGAAACTTGCTCTTCGTCCTCCAATTATATTGTTTTTTAGCTTTTTTTCTTTTCATTACACGGACCTGCTTTTAAAGGCATTGAAAGAAGATTTCATCAAACATACAATCTAAATGTGCAAGTTCATGTACCGTTTACTCAAAAAAATCTCTGAAAGGCTTGAAATCAAGCCATTTCAGAGAAAATTCCAAACAATGGTCGTCAGTACTGTCGTAATTATCGTAAAATCGACCTATTTTTTGTTGATTAATACAGCTTTGCTCCTGCCGGAATCTTATCATCAAGCATGATGAAATCCAGCATTTCTTCGCCTTCATATTTGTAAACCATAGAGCACAGCATCCCGTTTGATTCTACTCCCATCATCTGGCGTGGAGGTAGGTTTGTGATAGCTACCGCTGTCTTGCCGACCAGCTCTTCAGGCTCGTACCAAGGATGTATTCCGCTTAGAATTGTACGGTCTTCGCCGCTTCCATCGTTCAGTGTGAACTGTAGCAGCTTCTTGCTCTTTGGTACTGCGTAGCATTCCTTAATCTTTACTGCACGGAAGTCACTCTTGCTAAACATATCAAAGTCTACCATATCTGCAAAGAGCGGTTCAACCTTAACCTTGGATAAATCAATTTCCTTGCGGTCTCTTTTCTTCGCCATGTCAAGGGGCTTCATAGTAGGGAACAATATTATATCTCTGATGCTTGGTGCATTAGTAATCAGCATGATAACTCTGTCGATGCCGACTCCCAGCCCGCCTGTAGGCGGAAGACCAACCTCAAGAGCATTGACGAAATCCATATCCATTGGATGGGCCTCATCATCCTCGCCTGAATCAAGCTGAGCCTGTTGAACAGAAAATCTCTCAAACTGATCAATCGGGTCATTGAGCTCAGAAAATGCATTGGCGATTTCCCAGCCGTTGATATACGCTTCAAATCTTCTCGTGATTCTCGGGTCTTCAGGATCTCTCTTTGAGAGAGGTGAAATCTCAACAGGATGTCCTACTACGAATACAGGTCCGTCCAGATATCCCGGAACGTCTTCACAGTATTCTTCAAACATTTCTGCGATAAGCTTGCCTCTTGTCATTCCCCTGATTTCGTCTTCATCCATGCCATAGCCGATAGCCGCCTTGCGGGCTTCTTCGTCTGTATCTATAACAGCGAAATCTACTCCCGTTATTTCCTTGACTGCATCTGCCATGTTCAATCTTCTCCATGGAGGAGTAATATCGAACTGCTTGCCCTGATACTCAAGAACAGGGGTGCCGTTTATCTTCATAGCAGACTGGTATACCAGCTGCTCGGTAACTTCCATGGTCTTTTCCATGTTTTCGTATGCCATATAACATTCCATGGACGTGAACTCAGGGTTGTGGTTTCTGTCCATACCTTCGTTCCTGAACATCTTGCCCATTTCATAGACTCTGTCAAGACCGCCTACGATAAGCCTCTTGAGATAAAGCTCATTTGATATACGAAGCTTCATATCCAGATCCAGAGTGTTATGGTGAGTCTCGAATGGACGTGCATTAGCTCCTCCTGCAATGGTAGTCAGTATAGGCGTATCCACCTCAAGGTACCCGAAGTCCTCTTCAAGAACCCTCTTCATTTCCTTGATGATGGCCGCACGCTTGATGAACATAGCCTTTACATCCTGATTCATAATCAAGTCAACATAACGCTGTCTGTAACGAACATCGGTATCCTTAAGCCCCTGCCATTTGTTAGGCAGTACCTGCAATGACTTAGAAAGCAGTACAAGCTTGCTTACTTCAACTGTAATCTCGCCGCGCTGTGTCATGAACACCTTGCCGATGACACCAAAAATATCTCCTATGTCATATGTTTTGAACCATGAATACTCTTCATCACCCAAAACGTCCTTCTTTACATGGCACTGTATTCTGCCCTTATAGTCCTGAATATCAATAAAGGATGCCTTTCCCATGCCGCGCTTTGCAAGCATTCTTCCTGCAATGGAAACTTCCTTTCCGTCCATTTCTTCAAAGGTATCCTTAATGTCCTGGCTGTAAGCATTGACATCCCATCTTTCAACAAGAAACGGATTTCTGCCTGCTTCCTGGAGCTTCTTAAGCTTCTCCCTTCTTATTCTTCGCTGCTCACTTATATTTTCTTCCGTCAACTCTTCAGTGACCGATGTGTTTTGATTGTTCTTTTCTTCTGTACTCATATCGACCTCTCCGATTCTTACTTTTCTATACTCATTATTTTATATGTGATTATGCCGTCAGGCACTTCTACTGTAACCTTCTCGCCCTTTTTGTGGCCAATCAGAGCTTTACCAACGGAGGATTCGTTAGAGATTTTACCATTGAACGGATCTGATTCTGTCGCACCGACAATAGCAAACTTCTCTTCATCCCCCGTATCCATATCCTTTACTTTTACTTTGAGTCCAACGTTAACTACATCGCCTTTAACGTCTTCATCCTGCACTATCTTAGCCTTTCGTATCATAGTTTCCAGCTTGTGGATTTTTTCTTCCAGTTCGGCTTGTTCGTTCTTGGCTGAATCGTATTCGGCATTCTCGGAAATATCCCCATAGGATATCGCTTCCTTGATTCTCTCGGCAACCTCCGCACGTTTAACGGACACCAAATCCTCATGCTCAGCCACTATTTTGTCATAACCTTCCTTGGTTAATAGTATTTCATCATTAATAATGTCAGCCATGTTCCTATCTCCTTTCGACCTGTTGTCATATCGAGTAATTATACTTTAAAAAGCGGTCCTTGTCAATCTATCCAGGAGCCGGGAATGGCTGTTTTTACCTTGTTTTACTGTCGAATATAAAAGAAACAATTGAAGTTACCTATAAATATGTTAATCTAAATATGAAAGAAATAATCAACTGTAATTTGCTACAAGGAGGCTTACCATGAAACAGGTAAAAATAGTATCGGGTGAATATACGTTTACGGGAACACTTTTGACAGAGGATGCTCCCAAGACATGTGAAGTTTTTGAAAAAATGCTTCCCATCAAGAGCAAGTTTATCCATGTGCGATGGAGCGGCGAAGGCATATGGATTCCCTATGGAGATACGAGAACAGATCTTGACTACGAAAATCACACCTCTCATCCCGCCAAGGGCGAAATGCTCCTCTATCCAGGCGGCATAAGTGAAATGGAGATAATAATGTCCTACGGACGCTGCATGTTCTCAAGTCAGCACGGACAGCTGAGCGGCAACCACTTCCTGACCATTACAGACGGACTTGACAAGCTAGAGGAATTTGGCAAAAAAGTTCTCTGGGAGGGCGGACAGGACATCAAGATGACCCTGGTATAAAAAAAGCGTTTTTCCGTAGAGCAGCCTTACAAACAGCTGGCTTTACGGAAAAACGCTTTTTTATATAATCCAATGATTTCTAGATATAAGTTCTTTCCATGTTACCTGAATTGGTCAGGTAGACGATATTGGAATAGGAAATCCTGAAATCCACAGTATCTCCTACTTTGATTTCTCTGCCGGCATCCTCAATATCCAGGATAGTATGGTCGCTGGATGCTCCCAGAACCTCAATTCCATCTTCCATCGGAACCAAATCCTCGGGGAATCCATAGTCCACCTTGCCAAGACCCAATAAAGCACGTGTTCTCATGCCTCTGTCATTGTATGTTGGCTGATTCCCGAAAGCATCAAACATTATCTCACCTACAGGATGTGAAGGCTTATTCTTTACCTCTATTACCTCTGCCCTTACGACAAAGGCATCTTTATAGAGATAGCTCATGTCGTATCCCCAAAGCTCCTGAAGATCCTTCGCAAGGAGTATGCCCTCCCCGACTCTCAATAAATTGATTCTGGAAGGAAGGGTCCCTTCTATGATTCTAGGCAATGAGCTGGTTGCGCCTCCAGAGACGAACTCAAGCTCTCTGCCAATTTTTTCTTCTATAGCTTCCGCACATGATACAAGCTCCTGCAGCTTCTCGGAGGTAGCGGCCACTGCGCCATAGCATCCAAGATTTGTTCCCACTCCTGCCAGCTTAAGGTTATACATATCGTTTTCCACCATCAAAGCTGTCTCAAGAAGCTCATCCTTATCCCAGAAGCCTTCTCTCAGGTCTCCAAGGTCTGCCATGAGGATAACCTTATGTTCCTTATCCTGAATTCCTGCCTGCCTGTTAAGAGCCTTGAGAACCTCCACTTCACTGTTAAGGCTTATATCGGTCAGTCTCACAACTTCCTCAACCTCGCTGAGCATAGGCACTCTTATCATCATAAGGGGGGCTGCGATTCCACGGCCCTTCAGGGGCTCAATCTGCTCAAGTCTCGACGATGCTATGAACTTGCATCCAGCCCTGTCAAACTGCTGAGCACACTCAAGAAGACCTGTGCAGCCTTTGATAACCCCGGCTATTTCTACACCATTGTCCTGACACATGTTCTGTACTCTCTCGATATTATGTCTCAGCTTGCTCAAATCAACTACAAGCTTAGGATATCTGCCCTGTGACATATTATTCTCCCTTCTTATCATCAGTAAATCTTCTCCTCCTTATTTTCCGCAGCAAACCTTATGAGCTTGTTGGACGTATTCTTCTTAAAGTCTGCTTTTCTTAATACCACTTTTTTAATCTTACGGAAAAATGGTGCCTTTTCATTGATGGCATCTACTTCCTTCCAAATGAGCTTTTTAATGTCTTCATCGGTATAATCTTCCCCTGCAAGCTTCTCTATTTCTTCCATATCCACTTTAATGGAAGCCACTATGGTTATGTCCTTTTCGTCGGCGTTATCCTGGCTGAATACAAATGATTCTTCAATAAAGGATACGTTGGAAAGCTGATACTCTATTTCCTCCGGATAGACATTCTTGCCATTCTTGGTTATTATTACGTTCTTTTGTCTTCCCGTTATATAAAGGTATCCCTCGTGGTCCAAGTACCCTAAATCTCCCGTATGGAAAAATCCTTCTTCGTCTATAACCTTGGCTGTTTCCTCCGGCATATTGTAGTATCCCATCATAACGTTGTCGCCCTTGATGCAAATCTCTCCTATGCCTTCTTCGTTGTCGTTGATTGTCTTCACCTCAAAGCACGGGAAGGAAACTCCCACAGATTCAGGTTTGTCTGCGATATCAGGGTTAAGGGCACCCATAGGAGCGCATTCCGTAAGACCATAGCCCTGAAGTGCCGATATTCCAAAATCCTGAAAACCCTTCAGTACTGCCGGATTTATAGCTGCGCCTCCGCATATTAATATTCTAAGCCTTCCACCCAGAGTTTCGGTAATTTTCTTAAACAGAACATGGCTCATATCTATCCCTATATGCTTTACTCCATTGTTGACGGTTATGAGCTTCTTCAGCATCTTGTCCTTTTCCTGTTTCTTGATATTCTTCCAGATGGTGTTATACATCTTTTCAAAAATAGCCGGAACGCCTAAGAACATAGTAGGCTTAGCCTCCTGTAAATTCTTTATTACATACTTCAATCCCTGGCAATAAGCTATTGCTGCCCCTTTGTAAAGAGGCATCAGGAAGCCGCAGGTACACTCATACGTGTGATGCAGCGGCAATACGGAAAAGAATATATCATTATCCCGCACCTTCAAAACAGTAGGCGATACCATAAGGTCTGCCGCAAGGTTTTTGTGTGAAAGCATTACGCCCTTTGATTTGCCCGTAGTTCCAGATGTAAATAGGAGCACGGCCATCTTGGTATTGTCTATCTCCACATCGCGGAATCTTCTGTCTCCGCGTTCTACCAGTGCACGGCCATCTTTTATGGCCTCGCTCCATGAGAGCATCTCTTCGGTGGATTCCTCGATGTTGAAATTTATAAGAAATTCCAGCTTGGTGTCCCCGCTGTTTTTTATCTCCGTGAAAGCTTCAGCATGCCGTTTAGCGCATATAACGCATGCCGTTTCTGATTCTATTATAAGGTTTTTCAGTTCTTCTGGTGGTAGCTCCTTATCGAGAGGCACTACTACTCCTACTCCGCAAATAGTCGCCAGATATGAGATTGCCCACTGATAGCAGTTTTCACCTATTACAGCTATTCTCTTACCTTCCAATCCTCGGTCAATAAGAAAAGTCCCAAGTGCATCTACATCGACCAGCATATCCTTGTAGGTTATCTTCCTGTAAGGTGTGCTGTTGTCATCCTTCTGCATGAAAGCCACGTGGTCACCATAAAGCATTCTGCTGGTTTCTATCATGTGTTTGATATCCACGATAGGCCTGCTGTCCTTGTAGCTTACGAAATATCTCCTGTCCGCCTCTATTTTTTTCACGATACTCTCCGCCCACTGCAGTTCCTTGACCTTATTGTCCGTAAGTGTAACTAAACTCATAATAACTTCCTTTCTGATTATTCATCATCCTCTTCACGAATACTTCCGCCCGTTCTCTTTATCTTTCTCGTAGTCGTCTTCTCGAATTCCTCATCTCGGAGCTTGAATCTCTTCACTCTCTTATAAACCGGCATCCGATCGTTCACATCCTCGATGGCATCTTTGATAATGTCCTTTATGCCGTCCTCCGTGACTTCACTAAACTGGTTTTGGATCTCCTTAAAATCAGGATATACTTCTGCCTTGACTACAGTATCTTTGCTCTTTTTGTCTATCACTCCGTAAACTATGACTTCTTCGATAAACGGCTGCTCCAGAAGGAGGTGTTCTATTTCTTCCGGGAAAATATTCTTGCCGTTTTTCGTTACTATGACGTTTTTCTTTCTTCCGCAGATATACAAGAACCCTTCTTCATCAAACCTTCCGTAATCTCCGGTAAAAAGCCATCCGTCCTTTATTACCTCCGCCGTAGCCTCAGGATTATTGTAATACCCAAGCATTACCGACGGTCCGCGACAAATTATCTCACCTACGTCATCCTCATCTCTGTTTATTATCTTCACATCTGTTCCCGGCATAGGCTTGCCCACCGAATCCGCCTTGCTGTAGTAATCTCTATTGACTGCTATTATAGGCGCATTCTCAGTCATGCCGTATCCCTGTATCATAGGTATCCCCATTGCCTCGTAGTCTCTGATGACCTGTGGATCGATGGGAGCACCTCCCGCTATGAAAAGGGACATGTTGTTTCCTAGGCTGGTGTGTATCTTGCCGAACAGACGCCTTATGGCCTTCTGCCTATTGTAAAGTTTTGTCTTCCGGGAAAGCTCCAGCAGACGCCTTATGGCTCCCGCCGAGCCTGACGCCTCGGCCTGCTTCCATATCTTCCTGTGCATGGTTTCAAACACTATAGGAACCCCAAGCATAACCGTAGCCTCCGCTTCCTTCATGTTAGGCTGTATATACCTGAGCCCTTCGCAGATGGCTACGCACATTCCCTGATAGAGTCCGGTGAAGACGTGGCACGTAAGCTCATAGGTGTGATGCATAGGCAAAACGGAAAGTCCACAGCCCGGCCGCCTTATCTTGACAAACTTGGACATGTTGTAAATATTCGCCGAAATATTCTTGTGAGATAGCATTACGCCCTTTGCAAGACCCGTAGTTCCTGATGTAAACAGCAGGGAACACATAGCATCTCTATCGATTACTGTATTTATAAATGATGTGCTGCCTTCCTCCAGAAGCTTTCTTCCTTCTTCCAGGAGAAGTTTCCAGTCGAGAACCCCTTGGGATTCTTCTTTCCTGGGCGTCCCCATATTTATTCTGTATTCAACGGCATCAACACCCTGACTGGCTTTTATGGCCTTATCCTTCATCTTTTCCGAGAAGATAACGGCATCAACATCTGATCGCTGAAGCAGGCTGTTTAGCTCACCCTCCGGCAGTTCCTTGTCGAGAGGAACTATGATACCTGTACCGTTTGTCACCGCAAGGTAAGAAACCACCCACTCGTAGCTGTTCTCTCCTATAAGGGCCACCTTCTTGTCCTTGAGCCCCATTTCTGTGAGCTTCGTTCCCAAACAGTCGATATCCTCCTTGAACTGAGAGAATTTAATTGGCCTGTATTCTCCGCCCGGAATGTCCTTTACGAGAAAGGCGGGGTCCTCCCCAAACATTTCCGCACTTGAATATACCAGGTCTCTCAGGTCGTTTATATACCTCATTCTGTAATATACGTCTCTGTATTTTTTACTGTTCAATAACAGTTCCTCCTTAATACTGGCTTAAGTGATCTTCTATAAGCTGTGCAGCATCCTCTATGCACCCGTCACAACTCCTCAGTACCCGGCCTGTTTCAACGCCTTTAATTTCTCTGCAAATTATAGATTTATTCTTTTCTTCAAACTTATTTATCAGCTGCTTGGCCGCCTTATAGCAGTTCTTTTTCGTAGCTGGCTTTCCCAGATTCCCGTCGGACTGACACATGCCTACCACTGCCACCATGCCTGATACGGCTCCGCATGTTTCCATAGCTCCCATACCAAACCCAAAGGCTTCCATTACCTTGAATACATCCTGTTCATTCTTGCCAAATCTCTTGCAAAATGCACAGGCTACGGCCTGAGCACAGTTGTATCCCTTATGATGATTCTCTATCGCTTTTTTTACTTCGTCTGACATTGATCTATTCCCTCCTGTATTTTTCGGCTAATATCCTTCCCACATATACTCCGCTGGCAGATGCCTGAGACAGAGAGTGGGTTACACCTGAGCCGTCTCCAAGAGCATAAAGCCCCTTTACCTTAGTCTGAAGGTTTTTATCCACCTGAACCTTGGAATTATAAAACTTGACCTCAACTCCGTAGAGAAGGGTGTCTTCATTAGCAGTTCCCGGTGCGATTTTATCCAATGCATATATCATCTCTATTATGTTATCAAGCTGCCTCTTAGGAATGACCAAACTGAGGTCTCCCGGTGTAGCCTGCAGGGTAGGTCTTGTAAAGCACTTTCCCATTCTGCGGGCACTGCTTCTTCTTCCCTTGACCAAATCTCCGAACCTCTGGAGAAGAACGCCACCTCCCAGCATATTGGAAAGCTTTGCTATGGATTCCCCATATTCATTGCTGTCCTTAAAAGGTTCAGTGAACTTATTGGAAACAAGAAGTGCGAAGTTAGTGTTCTCTGTTCTCAGAGCAGGGTCTGCGTAGCTGTGTCCGTTTACCGTGACTATACCGTTGGTGTTCTCTGCAACCACCTCTCCGTAAGGGTTCATACAGAAGGTTCTCACCATGTCGTTGTATTTATCAGTCTTATATACTATTTTGCTCTCATATACATCGTCCGTTATGTGCTTGAAGACTTCAGCAGGAAGCTCTACTCTCACGCCGATATCCACTCTATTGCGCTTCTGTTCTATACCCATACCGTCGCAGATGCTGCCTATCCACTTTGAGCCGGAACGCCCTGTTGCCAAGACTAAATCCTTGCAACTGTATCTTTCCCCTTTATCTGTGAGTATGACAAAGCTGCCGTCATCCTCCACCTTCACATCTGCAATGGTGGTAAAAAATTTCATCTCTATCCTATCCTTGCAAAACTCAAATATCTCCCCTAGTATTTTCATATTTCTGTCCGTTCCGAGGTGTCTTACCTTAGCCTCCAGTAAATG
Source organism: Clostridiales bacterium (assembly GCA_012513435.1). GTDB lineage: Bacteria > Bacillota > Clostridia > Peptostreptococcales > Anaerovoracaceae > Lentihominibacter. The sequence goes on along the minus strand of JAAZCE010000017.1, from coordinate 64,110 downwards.
CAGGTTGTTTCTAAGTGCTACGGTCTTCAGCTCCGAGCTTGCCGTAGAATAGAGTTTGGCATCAGCCCCGCCCATGCTGCAAAGAACATGGTCTACGTATTCCATAAGCTCCAGAGCTTCCTCTGTACCTACATAAGCATGAAGGTCTCCTCCAAACTGAGTTGTTATGTTATACTTTCCGTCGGAAAGAGTTCCCGCACCACCGTATCCGTTCATAATGTGGCATGGATTGCATTTTACACAGACCTTTGAGCCTAGCTTAATAGGGCATACTCTGTTTTCGAGGGGTGCGCCTTTATCTATAACAAGAACCTTCGCATGGGTACCCAGCTTTGCCAATTCATAGGACATAAAAACTCCGCTTGCTCCGGCCCCGACTATGATAATATCGTAATTATTCATTTCTATCCTCCAAATTAAACGTTAGACACACTAATTATATCTCATTTCCTACTAAAATACTATAACAAAATGTATGGCCCTTGAAAGCTCCCAAAAATCAAAAATCCACAAGAGGCTTCTAGCATCTCGTGGATTATTCTCTCTGCTTGACCTTTTGCCGGCTTTTATGCTTCTTCTACTGCCATCTTCTCAAATTCAGCAACTATCTTGTTAAACTCTTCTTCGTCTTCGATGTCTATAAGCTCATAGTCTTCATCGTATTCCTTGTAGCCGTAAATATACACATCTTCTGTTCCCAGAGGGTTCAAAGCTATGTATTCCTTTCCAAATGCATCAAATACGCCTAAGATACCACACTCTTCTTCTGCTCCGTCATCGAATTCCAAAGTTAAGATATCTTCTTCTTCGTATCCGTACAATTCTTTTTTATCTGCCATTTCATTCCTCCGTAACTAAAATAGATTTCGTTTCATTAGCATTAATATACCATTATATTCCCCCATTCGCAAGGAGTTATTCATTTCTTAGCTAAGAAGTCTTATTCATTTATCAGTGAGGAAGTCTGCTTGCAAAAAAGTCTGCCACGCTTCTGGCTGCTTTCCCATCCATGCCCTGCACCTTCTGCAGCTCCTCAAAATTCGCTTCCTTAACAGCTTCTATGCTTTTGAAGTGTTCGAGAAGCGCCTTTCGTCTTACTGGACCTATCCCAGGTATTTCATCAAGGACAGAGCCTGCCACGGACTTGCCTCTCAACTTCCTGTGATACTCTATTGCAAAGCGGTGAACCTCCTCCTGTATTCTGCCTATATACTTAAAAAGCATAGGTTTTCCTCTGAGAGATATTTCCTCGTAATCTCTGCTGTCTAGCTTTCTGTATATAAGAGCGCGAGTCCTGTGCTTGTGGTCCTTGACCATCCCCACTACCGGAATTTCAAATCCCGTTGCTTCTATTACTTCGAGAGCTGCCGACACATGTCCTTTGCCGCCGTCCATCATAATTATATCGGGAAGGACTTCAAAAGATTCATCGCCCATGAAGGCTCTGTTGAAACGTCTGGCCAGCACTTCCTTCATTGAGCCGTAGTCATCCTGGCCTATTGTAGTCCTTATCTTAAATTTCCTGTAGCTTTTCTTATCAGCCTTAAGGCCTTCAAACACAACCATAGCTCCAACTGTATCAATGCCGTTGGTGTTGGAAATGTCATAAGCCTCCACTCTGTAATCTACATGTCCTCTGCCATATACTCCCATTTCCTGTAAAATCTCATCTATGTCGTGACTCAGGCTATCTCTTCTTTCTCTTGCCAAAGCCGCCCTGTCGTCTATTGTCTTGACCATTTCCAAAACGTCCTTTGACGCCATATCGAGAAGAGTCTTCTTCTCGCCCCGCTGAGGCTTTATAAGCTTTACGCTGTGCCCTGCCAGCTCCGTAAGATAGCTTTCCAAAAGCTCCCTGTCCTCCGGCAGGTGGGTTAACAGTATTTCTCTCGGTATATAGGGAAGCCTGCTGTAATGCTGATTGATAAATGCCGATACCAGCTCGCACTTATCCTCTTCTGGGCTGAAGGCTTCCATCTCATAGGTCTCGCGACCCGACAGCCTACCGGAACGAACGAAAAAAACAGCCATGTAAACATCTTCGGTTCCCTTCACAGGTATAACCATATCCACGTCCTTGTCCTGATGAATGACCACTCTCTGTATTTCCGACAATGCCTTGGCCGCTTCCAGATAATCCCTGTAGCTGGCTGCGCTTTCAAAATCCATAGCCTCGGAGGCTGCGTACATCCTTTGCTCCAGCTTATCGGCCATTTTCTTACTTTTGCCCCGAAGAAATTCGGTTGCACCCTCCACGGCTTCCTCATACTCATCTCGACTAACATTGCCACTGCACACACCTCTGCACTGGTTTATATGAAAGTTAAGACATGGCTTAAATCCCTTAGGGAAGGAAGAAGCAGAGCACCTTTTCAAGGCAAAGCTACTGTTGATAATGTCTACAATTTTATTGACCGCCCCCGCATCGCTGTAAGGTCCGAAATATTTGCCGCCGTCCTTTTTTATTATTCTAGTCTTGATGACGCGAGGGTATTCCTCATTAGTGACCTTTATATACGGATAGGTCTTGTCATCTCTAAGCAAAATGTTGTACTTGGGCCTGTATTTCTTTATTAGGTTGCACTCTAAAATAAGGGCCTCCATTTCACTTCCTACAGTGATGTACTCAAACTCAGCTATGTTCTGCACCATGCTCTTAACCTTTGACGGCATGTTGCGGGAAGACTGAAAGTACTGGCGAACCCGATTTTTTAGGGATATGGCTTTGCCCACATATATGATGTTGCCCAGCCTGTCCTTGTGCATATATACTCCCGGCTTATCGGGGAGTTTTTTTAGATTTTCCTTTATATCAAAAGTCAAAAGGGTTCTTCTCCTTTTCCCGTTCTCTCCTTCTGACGCTTCTCTGTCTCTGGGCACGCCGCCTCATCTTCTTATTCCTTCTCATTTTGACCAGCACTATCCTTATGAGGATAAGCACTATTATTATGGAAATCAGCCCGATGAAGAAAAACGGCAGGTCTTCGTCAGCTATTCCTATGTAGGAGAGAGGCCCGCCCTTCCCTACGGATTCCAGAGCGTAAACGTCCTGGCAAGCCACAGGCGCACCTTCTTTATAGCCCGTAAAGGTTCCGAGAACCTGACCCTTCTTTACAGGCACTTCCAGAGCCGCCTCGTTCAGCTTCAGCTCACTTGTTATCTTTTCCTTATCGTAACCCTTGTTAAGGGTAATATCCATGTCATTCTTTATGCCCACCTCTATCTTGCTCTTGTCGCCCCGCTTAACCTTTACATCATCAATAGGGGTTGTTGACTGAGCAACGGTGTATGTACTGTATTTTGAAAAGCCGTAATCCCAAAGCTGTATTACATCGCTGAATCTCTCCTCCATAGTGGTCGCATTGAGGGTTATGGCAATCAAGGCCGTATTGCCTCTCTTAGCATATCCGCAGTAGCACTCTCCGGCAGTTCCCGTAGAACCTGTCTTAATGCCCTTGCACCCCTTGTAAACTATGGAGCGTTCTTCACCGTTGATGGTAACAGTCTTGAGCTTTTTCCCTTCCATCATACAGTAGTTGGTGGTTCTCAGCTTTCTCGCTTCTGACATGTTAGTTGCCGGTATGGTATGTCTCTTGGTGGATACCAGCTTGCGAAACATTGGGTTTGTCATGGCCTCTTTTGTTATCATAGCCAAATCGTATGCGGAAGTTCTGTGGTTTTCCTGCCCCCATGTGTTCAGTCCGTTAGGATTAGTAAAGTTGGTTTCAACGGCACCGCATCTGGCAGCTCTTTCGTTCATCATGTCACAGAAGTTATCTATTGAGCCTCCTGCGGCTATTGCTAGCACCTCCGCAGCATCGTTTGCTGAAGGAAGCATGATGGCATAGAGCAGCTCTTCAACGGTAATAGTTTCCCCTACCTTCAGGTCTATATTACAGCCAATTTTAACAGGCTCCTCGGTTACGGTCACTTCTTCATCCAGGTCCATAGTCTCAAGGACCACCAGACAGTTCAGCACCTTGGTAATGCTGGCAGGGTCTCTCTTGTCGTGAATATTCTTCTCATAGAGAATATCTCCGCTCCCTGCGTCCATTATTATGGCTGACGTTCCGATAACGGAAGGTCCATCCTCCCAGTTTATTTTAGCAGATGGGCTAACCTTCACGTCGGAGGCTTTTAGGGTTTCAGCAAAAGACGGCACTGCTCCCGTAAGCATCAGTGCCGCTATTGTAATCGCTGCTAATATTCTGGTCATTCTTATTTTTCTTCTACTGTTTTTCCTACTTCTGGAAAAAATAATCTGCAAGTTGGAAGCCACTGTCAAAATACATCCCTTCTTCGCCGGATTTCTCGTTAAATCTCTTGTTATCATTGTAAGCTTGCTCTCTTATACTATCGTATATTACAAACGGGACAGGGGTTGCCGAGTGCGTTCTTATGGCTAGAGGTGTTCTGTGGTCAGGTACCACAAGCACCCTGAAGTCTTCTCCCGATGCTCTGAAGTAATCAACTATAGGCTTCAGGACCTTTTTATCTATGCTTTCCAGGCACTTTATTTTGCCTTCTATATCTCCCTGATGAGAACATTCATCAGGTCCTTCGAGATGCATATAGACGAAGTCCTGTCCGCCCTTAAACTCATATATGGCAGCCTGTGCCTTACCTTCAAAGTTGGTATGAAGGGTCCCCGTTGCGCCTTCCACATCAACAGAGCAAAGTCCCGCGCAAAGGGCAATTCCCTTTATAAGGTCAACTGCGGAAATGGCAGTCCCCTTAATACCGTATTTATCATAGAATGATGAGAGGCTTGGTTTCTTGCCCTGGCCCCAAATCCAAATGGTGTTGGCCGGATTAAGACCCTTGGCTATCCTTGCCTTGTTTACAGGATGATCCTTCAATATTTCGTAGCTCTTCTTCATCATATCTGTGATAAACTGACCCCCCTCGCCCTTAGGCAGATGGTCTCCCACTCTCTGGGTCAACACATCGTGAGGCGGTGTCAAATCATAATTGGTGGATCCATTGTGAACTATCATGCAATGTCTATAGCTTACTCCCGTATAGAATTTGATTTTGTCATCCTCAAAGGCCTCGTTTACTGCCTGAATCAGCTTATCGGCTTCTTCGGTGGTTATGTCTGCCGAACTGTGGTCCGTAATAATAAGGTCTTCGTAGTTTTCATTCCCTGCAGGCGGTGTCTTGCCGTCTGATGTAAGGGTTATGATATTCGTTCTAAAGGCTACGTCTGTATCTGACATATCTATGCCTATGCTGGCAGCTTCCAGAGGAGAGCGCCCCGTAAGATACACCCCAGGGTCATATCCCATTACAGACAGATTGGCCGCATCGCTTCCCGGAGCAACTCCTGGAGGTATGGTCTTCACCATACCCACCGTGCCTTTATGAGCTAGCTCATTTATATTCTTCATATCCGCAACTTCCAACGGTGTTTTGTTATCTAGAGCTTCTATTTTTTCATCACCGGCACCGTCCGGAACTAAGATTAGATATTTCATATTTATCTATTTTCCTCCCGGAATTTCTTCATGAACTCAATCAAGGCGTCCACGCCTTCTATAGGCATAGCGTTATAGATACTGGCTCTCATGCCTCCTATTGACCGGTGTCCGTTGAGATTGTGCATATTGTTTTTCTTGGCCTCTGCTACGAACTTCTTGTCAAGGTCGCTGTTCCCTGTTATGAACACCACGTTCATAATGGACCTGTCTTCCTTTCTTACAGGACACTTGTAGAAATCGCTGCTGTCAATGAAATCGTATAGCTTCTTAGCTTTTGCTACGTTAATCTTGTTCAATTCCTTGATTCCACCGATGCTCTTTATCCACTTGAATACCTCTCCTGCAATGTAGATAGAGAAACAGTTTGGCGTATTGTATGTTGAGCCATTGTCTGCGTGAATCTTGTAATCCAGATATGTAGGAACGCTTTCCTTGGCAAACCCGATAAGATCTTCTCTCATAATTGCTATGGCAATGCCGGAAGGTGCTATGTTCTTCTGCACTCCAGCATAGATAAGTCCGTATTTGCTGACATCAATTTCTTCCGAAAGAATGCAGGATGACATATCTGCCACCAAAGGAATATCTCCCGTATCAGGAACATATGGGTAGTGTGTTCCGTATATAGTATTGTTTAAGGTGATGTGAACGTAATCAGCATCAGGTCTGAAGTCTTCCTTCTTCACTTCAGGGATGTATGTAAATGTAGATTCTTCAGAGGTAGCAACTATCTTGATGTCTCCGAATTTCTGTGCTTCCTTAGAGGCCTTCTTCGCCCATGACCCTGTTACTATATAATCGGCCTTGCCTGATTTTCTCAGCAGATTCAAGGGAACCATAGCGAACTGGAGCGTTCCTCCGCCCTGAATAAACATTACTTTATAATTATCAGGAATGTTCAAAACATCTCTGAGGTTTTTCTCTGCATCTTCAAGAATTGCCTTGAATTCAGCTGACCTGTGGCTCATCTCCATTACCGACTCTCCACATCCTTGATAATTTGCTAAATTAGCCGCAGCATCTTCAATTACACTCAGTGGCAGCATGGATGGACCTGCCGAAAAATTATATGCCCTTTCTTTGCTCATTTTAATCACCTCCATAAATTTCTTTAATTATATCACCTTTACCTGTCAATGGCAAAGTGTTATAATGGCTTCAATATTAATTATATTCTAGCATATTTTATTAAGCAAGAGGGAGAGTAAAATGTATAAAATCGGAACTTTAAACAAAATTTCTCCGGTAGGCTTAACTCGCCTCACCGATGATTACAATTTAGTCGAAGATGTGCAGGAAGCAAACGCCATTATCTTAAGAAGTTATGACATGCACGAAATGAATTTTTCAAAAAACCTTCTGGCAATAGGCCGAGCCGGTGCAGGTGTTAATAACATTCCACTGGATAAATGTGCTCAGCAGGGAATCGTTGTCTTTAATTCACCCGGTGCCAATGCCAATGCAGTAAAAGAGCTTTGTCTGTCAGGCATGCTCCTTTCAGCCAGAAACATTCCGGAGGGTCTCAAGTGGGCAGGAACTCTGATTGGTACTGAAGGAGTAGGCAAGGCTGTTGAAAAGGGCAAGGGACAGTTCGCGGGAACAGAAATCAAAGGTAAAACCTTGGGTATCATAGGTCTTGGTGCTATCGGAGTTCTTGTAGCAAATGCTGCAGAGGGTCTTGGCATGAATGTTATCGGATACGATCCGTTCCTCTCGATTAAGGCTGCACACTCTCTATCCAATACTATTGTCACTGTAGATGCTCTCAAAGATTTATATCCTCGTTGCGATTACATATCCATCCACGTTCCTGTAATGGACGAAACTAAGGGCATGATAAACGAAGAAGCTTTTTCTCAAATGAAGGACGGCGTTGTGTTCCTCAACTTCGCAAGAGATAAACTGGTAAACGATACTGACCTTCTGGATGCTATCGCAGACGGCAAGGTAAAAAAATATGTTACCGATTTCCCTAATGATACGGTTATCGGCAAGGAAGGCGTAATTGCCCTTCCTCACCTTGGCGCTTCCTCCGCTGAAGCCGAAGATAACTGTGCTTCAATGGCCGCCGACGAGCTGATGGATTATCTCGAAAACGGCAATATCGTAAACTCGGTAAATATGCCGAATTGTACTCTCGGACCTAAAAAGGGCTCTCGTATCTCCGTTATAGCCAAGGCAGATTCTCCTGCCCTGGAAATTGTAGCCGCTATCGCTGACGGTGATGTTGTCAGCAAAACAAGAGGAGACTATTCTTATACTTTAGCCGAGGTTTCTGATGATATAGATGCGACCGCTGTCATAGGTGAAGGTGTTATCAGGGTGAGAGTTCTTTAATGGAAAAACCATTTTCTCTATATTACAAAAGGAGGCTTATTGATGAAAACACGGCCTCCTTTTTTTCTTGTTTTGTTTTAGCAAGCCACACTTTTATTATATGGCTATCTTTTTCACAGTGAATTACACTATCGCCATTCCAATCAATGTGACTATAAATGCCACCACCCATGCTACAACACATTGGAGAACAACTATTGTAAGTGCCCACTTGCCGCCCAGCTCACGCCTAATGGAAGCAACAGCTGCAACGCACGGCGTATAGAGCAGGCAAAACACCAGCAGGGAAAGAGCCGCAAGAGGTGTGAGCACAGCGCTTACCGCAGCCTCGGAACCAAACAACACAGATATAGTCGAAACCACGCTCTCCTTTGCCATGAATCCTGTAATGAGGGCCGTCGATATTCTCCAGTCTCCGAAGCCGAGAGGTGCGAATACAGGAGCTACCACTCCCGATACGGCAGCCAACATACTGTTCTGTGAATCCGTAACAACGTTCATATGTACATCAAAGGTCTGGAGCAGCCAAATCACTATAGTCGCAATAAATATAACGGTAAAGGCCCTCTGAAGAAAGTCCTTGGCCTTTTCCCAGAGAAGCTGTCCTACATTCCTGACTCCCGGCATTCGGTAGTTAGGAAGTTCCATAACAAATGGCACCGGCTCACCTCTAAAGGTAGTCTTCTTGAGAAGCAGCGCCATAAGTATACCTATGACTATTCCCAGAAAGTACAAGCCTATCATAATAAGAGCGCCCTGGCCTGGAAAGAATGCAGCCGTAAAAAAAGCATATATAGGAAGCTTAGCAGAACAGCTCATAAAAGGTGTCAGCATTATAGTCATCTTCCTGTCTCTCTCCGAAGGCAAGGTTCTGCTTGCCATAATACCCGGAACAGTACATCCGAAGCCTATGAGCATAGGCACGATGCTTCTTCCCGACAAGCCTATCTTACGAAGCAGCTTGTCCATGACGAATGCCACGCGAGCCATATATCCGCTGTCCTCCAGCAAGGACAGGAAAAAGAACAGAGTAACTATAATAGGTAAAAAGCTGAGAACACTTCCCACACCGTTAAACACCCCGTCTATTACAAGGGAATGTATCACATCGTTGACATTGCCTGCCAACATTGCTCTGTCCACTATTTCAGTCAGCCCACTTATTCCCATATCCAGCCACTTCGATAAAATAGAACCTATAACATTGAAGGTGAGCCAAAATACGATACCCATAATAGCGATAAAGGCAGGTATAGCAGTGTATTTCCCTGTAAGAAATTTGTCTAGCCTTCTGCTTCGTATATGCTCCTTGCTTTCCCGAGGCTTTACGACAGTGGCCCTGCAGACTCTATCTATGAAGCTGAATCGCATATCGGCAATAGCCGCCGCTTTATCCAGGCCTCTTTCCTCCTCCATCTGCAAAATAATATGTTCGAGCATTTCCTTTTCATTTTGGCTTAGTCCGAGGGTCTCAAGTATTATATCATCGCCCTCAGCCAGTTTACACGCTGCGAATCTGACAGGTATGCCCTTGCGTGCCGCATGATCTTCTATCAAGTGCATTATGGCATGAAGGCATCTGTGTACGGCTCCCTCCTTGCCTGAAGCTTCACAGAAATCCATGCGACCGGGCCGCTCCTGATATTTGGCAACGTGAATGGCATGGTCCACAAGCTCATTGATGCCCTCATTTTTAGAAGCAGAAATAGGAACCACCGGAATGCCCAACATTTCCTCCATCTCGTTTACATGTATGGCTCCGCCGTTCTCTCTGATCTCATCCATCATGTTGAGAGCCAGAACCATAGGCACGTTAAGCTCCATAAGCTGCATAGTCAAATAAAGGTTTCTCTCCACGTTAGTTGCATCAACAATGTTGATTATTCCCTTAGGCTTGCTTTCCAGAACGAATTGACGTGTAACGATTTCTTCACTGGTATAAGGAGACATTGAATATATCCCTGGAAGATCCGTCACAGATGTGTTGGGATAACCCTTGATTACGCCATCCTTTCTGTCTACCGTAACGCCCGGGAAATTCCCAACATGTTGGTTCGCTCCCGTAAGCTGATTGAAAAGTGTAGTCTTCCCGCAATTTTGGTTTCCGGCAAGTGCAAAGGTCAGTATCTCCCCTTCAGGTAAAGAATTTTCGTCAGCCTTCACATGATACTTCCCGCCTTCACCAAGTCCCGGGTGGAATGCAGATTCTCTTCTATTCTTGTCCTCATCCTGCACTATCTTATCCTCTACGTCATCAATGATTATCTTTCTGGCGTCAGCAAGTCTTAACGTTAATTCATAACCATGAAGGCGAAGTTCTACAGGATCTCCCATAGGTGCGTATTTAACCATTGTCACTTCTGCCTCGGGAATTAATCCCATATCGAGAAAGTGCTGTCTGAGAGCGCCTTCTCCGCCAAGTTCTACAACTGTAGCTGTTTTTCCTATCGGAAGCTTATCTAAAGTCAATTTCTTCGTCATATCTAAAGCTGTACTATTCGTCGTCATATCCGCTCCACGGACCCCCTTCACCTCTGTAATCACTGGTTTCATCCCATACCTTATTGCACAATACCCCTAGACACAAAACCCAAGCTAGGAAAAAAAACCAGAACATTATTGCTACTACCGATGACAACGCTCCGTAAAGCAAGTCATAATTTGCTAGTGAAGTAGCATAATGAGAATATATAGCTGTTACTATCAACATCCCTGCCGAAGCAAAGATACTCCCCGGTAGCACTTTTTTGAACTTCACTCTTTCCGTTGGGAGTATATAGTAGTTGTAGCTCACCATGAGAAAATACAGAACGAAACCGAGGACCCACCTGAGCCACATCCATATGCTGTCCACATACTTGGTCCCATCATTAAGGTCAAAGATATCTATGAATGTCTCCAGAAGAAGTTTACCATATGCCAGTATTATCAGAGAAAATACGATTGTGAGAATGGTAAGCACTATTGTCCACAGTGAACGAAAGCGTTCTATGAAATAATTTTTTCCTGTGCTCTGCCCCTCTGTCATTGTATAATTGGTGATGCGCATTATGGCAAAGGACGCTCTGGATCCAGCCCAGAGAGCTATAATGACGAAAACGATGTTACCAAAGCCCACTGACGAGAATTCAAACAGATTATGAACCAGCTTTGAAACCTGATTGCCTGTGTAGCCTTCCACCATTCTGATTATGCTTTCAGCGGAAATATCGAATACACCTAATATCTGAGTTATCAAAAGAAATATGGGAACTATAGACAGCATCAAATAAAAGGATATTTGAGCTGCAAAACCTTGGTAATACGGGTCCTGAAACTGTTTGAATCCCAGTATCACCATTTTCCAGATGCGAGTTTTTATCTTTCCCACTTAAAGCTCCTCTCTCTGCTGAAGCCTTTTCTTCAATATTTCCAGAGCGTTAGCCCTGTGACTGATTTTATTCTTCACTTCAGCCTCAAGCTCTCCAAAGGTTTTATCATATCCCAGAGGAACAAAAAGCGGGTCATATCCGAACCCGTTGCTGCCCTTCCTTTCCAAGACAATATGGCCCTCCACCTCGCCGCGAACGCTTATAGTTTCGCCATCGGGAAAAACCATGGTTATTACGGAAACAAACCTTCCTGTACGCTCCTCATAGGGCACATCCTTAATAAGTCCTATGAGCTTACGGTTGTTGGCCTCATCATCACCGTCGCAACCTGCAAATCTTGCGGAATAGACTCCCGGTGCACCGTCCAAACAATCCACTTCCAAACCAGAATCATCGGCTATAGTCGTCTTGCCGCACATCTTCATTATCTCGTAAGCCTTCTTGCAGGAGTTTTCTTCAAAGGTCTCCCCATCCTCTTCAATCTCGACCTTGGCAATGCCTGCCTCATCTCTTGAAATTATTGACATTCCAAACTGTGAGGTGATGGCTTCGATTTCCCTTATCTTATTTTTATTCTGCGTAGCCGCAATAATTACACTTTTCATGGTCCTTATTATACCACACAATTACTAGACTTTCTATGTATATTAGTGTAGAATTATCTATGTATATTCAGCACAAACCGGAGGTGTTAACTATGAATATCGTAATTTTGGATGGGTACACTATCAATCCCGGCGATCTTAGCTGGAAGCGACTGGAGGCATTAGCCAATAGGCTGACCGTATTCGACGCTACTCCACAAGATAAAATACTGTCCCGACTTATGGGATGTGAAATACTGATGACCAGCAAATGCAGCATCACAAGAGAGATAATGGAGCATAGCCCGCAGCTCAAGTATATAGGCTCCACTGCTACAGGCTATGATGATATTGATGTGCAGGCTGCCGCAGACCTTGGCATTGCCGTCACCAATGTTCCGGCATATGCTACAGACTCCGTTGCCCAACATACCATCTCTCTGATTCTTGAGCTAGCTAACCATGTGGGCCTTCACGACAGATCAGTTCACGAAGGCAACTGGTCGGAGAGCAAGCACTTCTGCTACTGGCAGAAGCCTCTGGTCCTACTGACAGGCAAGTCCCTAGGCATAATAGGCTACGGAGCCATAGGCAAAAAAGTCGCCGAGATAGCAAAGGCCTTAGGAATGACCATCAACGTTTACAGTCAGGACCCTATAGCCGCTATGAAGTCGGACTTCGTATCTCTCCACTGCCCTCTATCAAAAGAAAACGCTGGTATGGTGAACACGGAATTCCTTGTAAACATGAAGCCGGGAGCCTTCCTTATCAACACAGCTCGAGGCGGCCTTGTCGATGAAAGAGCCTTGGCCGATGCCATAAAGGCAGGCTTCATAGGAGGCGCTGCATTAGACGTTCTGGCTCAGGAACCGCCATCAAAACACGACCCTCTTATAGGAATAGACAACTGCATCATCACGCCGCATTTAGCCTGGTCCCCGGTGGAGATGAGGCAAGCTGTCATTGACAGTATTACTGATAATTTAGAAAGTTGGCTCAAGGGCGGCACCTTAAACAGAGTGGAATGGTAATTGATATGATGTTTACGAGAAGACTCTGCGCCCCCCCAAAGAACATTTACAGACCGGGAAACCGCACGGCAGTTTTAAATAATATAAAAGCCGATAATCCCGCTAAGAAAACCGAAGGAGGCTCCGCCGGCTACATCTATGGGATAGTGAACACCTCCCAGGATGCGAGTCCCAGACAAGGCTAACGCCAAAATGCCTAAGAATACACCGAGAATGGGATAAAAGTAAAACACAGTTACAGTAATTACGCATATGGAAAAGACGTGCATGCTGGGGAATGACTTGCCCTCCGTATCCTTAGAAATCACAGGCTCTATTCCATAGACCTGATAAGGTCTGGGAGCATTGTACCAATATCGGAACAGACTTGCTGCTGCAAATGAAATACAGGGAACAAGAAGAGCTCGCAAAACTTCGGGCTCTTTTCTTATGAGCAGGCTCACCAAAAACAGAGGATAAGCCACATAGCAAAGCTTGGCTATTATCCTGTCCGTCCAAATCACAGCATTGCAAAGAAAAGGGCTTGCCTTTATCCTTGCCGTCATTCTTTCATAGGTTTGCCTTTTCATCTACTTAACTCCCATTATCCATTTGCCGCAAAATACCCCTGCTATGCAAAGGCATACGCTGGCTACTATGTACAGGGCGAATAGCCCGCTTTTTCCGCTTTCCAAAAGGCCAAGGGCTTCAAGGGAAAATGTGGAAAATGTAGTGAAGCCTCCACAAAGGCCTATCTTCAAAAACAGCATAGTGGTTTCGCTGAGGGCCTCGCTGCCTTCGGCCCCCTTGACCAGCATGCCGATTACCACAGCTCCGACTACATTTATTATCAACGTGTGAAAAGGAAAATCTCCCTTATGAAACAATGGAATCAGTCCAATGAGATATCTGAATATCGAACCGATGAATCCGCCGGCTCCGACGGCAAGACAATTAAAAATCATATTGCTTCCTCCCCTAGTTTGAATACTGTAATTATAGCAGATAAATAAAAAAACCGCAAAAATGCGGTTTTTTTATTTGAATAATAAGTCTAAGTGTAGTGTGACCTATTCGTAGTTTTTCTTCAACATAACTTCTGTAGGCTTTCTGCCTTCCTTCCACTTGATCTCTCCAGGAGTTATGCAGCCCTGTACAGGACATACATTCAAGCAGAGGTGACATCCAACACAGTTGTCGTTAAGCTCAGGCTTTCTCTTCTTTTCATTCCAGTCGATAGCCTGATGAGCAGCATCATAGCATGATACGTAGCATCTTCCACATCCAACGCACTTTTTCTCGTCGAAATCAGGCAGAATTTTGAAGTCTCTGTCGAGCTCTTCTGCAGGAATGATATTAGGAAGGGCACATCCGATGAATTCATCGAGACTGTTGTATCCCCTTTCATCCATGAAGTGCATCATACCGGAAATCATATCTTCTACAATTCTGTATCCGTACTGCATGATAGCTGTTGTTACCTGAATGTTTCTGCAGCCTAATGCTAAGAATTCAGCACAGTCTCTCCAAGTTTCGATTCCGCCGATACCTGACATTTCGTGACCGAAGCCATAGTCATGTCCGTTCTTCTTAACGATTTCATGAATCGATTTATCCTGAAGAACCTGAGCACAGAATCTAAGAGCGATAGGCTTTACTGCAGCTCCGGAATAACCTGAAATAGAAGATTTCCCGTTTACTACAGGCATAGCAGTCATATTCTCAAAGTCCAGGTTAGTGATGGATTTGATAGTATTTATTGCTGAAACAGCAGCAGCTCCGCCTTCTATGGCAGCCTTTGCATGCTCTTCCATGTTCTTGCAGTTAGGTGTCATCTTAGCGATGAATGGAATCTTCGTAATGGAGCTTACTGCCTTGGAGTAGCTTCTTACTAAATCATTGTTAGTACCTACGTCTGAACCCATATCGTGAGAAGTCATCTGTGGGCATGAGAAGTTTCCTTCTATAAGGTCTGCTCCACATTCGTCACACATCTTGGCAAGCTGTTTCCATTCGTCCTCTGTTGAACCCATAATGGAAGCTACCATAACGTGGTCAGGATAATCTCTCTTTAACTTATACATGTTTTCAAAGTTTACTTCAGTCGGTTTGTCTGAAATCTGTTCCATGTTTTTGAATCCTAACCAAGGAAGACCTTCCTTGTTAGTCTGGTCAAATCTAGGTGAACATTCGTCTGCTACGAAGATACCTACTGTCTTGTAGAAAACGCCGCCCCAACCGGTCTCGAAGCACTTAGAAACCATTTCATAATTGCTGCCTACAGGTGATGACGAAAGGAAGAACGGATTCTGACACTTAACACCTAAATAGTTCAATGATAAATCTTTTTTAACTGTCATTTTACTTCACTCCTTTCTTTTCAAGGTATGCAATCATAGACGCTGCAGCTTCTTTACCAGCTGCTACTGCTTCGACTACAGTCTTGCCACCGTTTACGATGTCGCCTGCTGCGAAATATTTTGCACCAGCTTTACCCTTAGGCGCCTTGATATATCCCTTTTCTGTTACCTTAACAGGGGCAACCTCAGTCATATCCTCAGCTGTCTGACCTGTTGCGAATACAATAGTGTCAGCACTGAGTTCCAGCTTGGCTTCCTTGTCTCTAAAGCCTGAGAACTCAACTGCGCTTACCTTCTTGCTTCCCTTAATGGCTGCAGGAGCCATTCCTGTAGTGATGCCAATACCCAGGGAAAGTGCATAGTGAAATTCAGTCATATTGCCAGGAGCTTCTTCCAGTGTTCTTCTGTAAACGATTTTAACATCGTCAGCACCCAGAAGCTTTGCAGTGACTGCACAGTCTACAGCAACGTCTCCGCCGCCTACTACCAAGACCTTCCTGCCAGGATCAAAATCATCCTTCTTAATTCTTGCATTCTTCAAAAAGTCTACTGCCGAGTAAACACCATCAAGGTCTGTTCCCTCTATCTTAGGAAGGTTAGCTCCCCAAAGACCTGTTCCTACGAATACTGCATCGCAGTCGGCCAAATCTGCAGCCTTAACCTCTTTGTTAAATTCAAACTTAACGCCAAGTCCCTTGACCTGAGCAATATCCTGATCAACTACTGCCTGTGGAAGTCTACTAGGAGTTATTCCATACGTAAGAACTCCGCCAGCCTTAGCTTCTTTCTCAAATACTGTTACCTTATAGCCGGCCTTAGCCAGTTCAGCGGCACATGCCAAGGATGCAGGGCCTGCACCAACACAAGCAATGTCTGCTGCTTTTTTCTTAGCAGGAGCCTCTAAGGTCTTCATCTTAAATACTTTTTCCTGTTCAACTGCGTATCTCTGGAGTTTACCAATTTCGATAGGCTTGTCGATGCCGCATCGGCTGCAGGCTTCTTCGCACAATTTGTCATATGGACATACTCTTGCGCAGCTTCCGCCCAGGATGTTGTTTTCTCTGATAGTTTCAGCGGCACCCTTAACATTTCTGAATCTTATGGACCTTATAAATTTCGCAGGGTCCGTTCCAGCAGGGCAACCTTGGCTGCATGGTGCATCATGGCACAGCAGACATCTTGCCGCTTCTTCCATAGCTGTTCTATGAGTGAAACCAGCTACAGCTTCAGCAGTGTACTTTGCTTTTACTACTTTACTCAATTTAATTCCTCCTTACGGTACGTTTAGATAGTAAACCGGCGGGACAGCTGCCCCGTCGGCCATATCACTATTTCTATCTCATCTGACGCCACATGACGACAAATGTTCCAGCCAATCTTACTTATCCTAGAATTCGTCTGATGCGTCGCACTTGAGAACTGCATTAAGAGTAGCTGATGCTGCTGCTGTACAGTCTTCGTCCGATACATGCTCAGGCTCACAATGGGACAATCCATCCTTGGTTCTTGAGAAAATCATAGTAGTAGGAATCATGTAAGCACAGAACTGTGCGTCATGGCCTGCGCCTGACAGTATCTTCTGCCATTTGAGACCTAATTCTTCCATTGATTCTTCTACGAAGCCAACTAATCTCTTGTCAAACGGAACTGCATCTCTCTTCCACTGTTCTTCAATGTCACAAGTGCACTGGCACCAATCCTTAGCAGCCAGTTCTTTCAGAATAGCCATTGCCTTATCGAGGACTTCCGGCTCAGGATGTCTTACGTCCAGTGAAAATTCTGCTTCATCAGGAATACATGTATGTATACAAGGGTGAACATAAATTTCGCCTGTTGTATATACAAATTCCTGACTCATAGTTGCGTTCAGTTCATCGAATCTCTTGTGCATTTCGCATAAGAATGCTGAAGCTGCATACAAAGCGTCATGTCTCTTAGCCATTGGGAATGTACCTGCATGAGCTGTGAATCCGTGGAATCTTACTCTGTAGTTGAACATACCCATTACTAACTGTACGGCACCAACTTCATTGCCTGCATCTTCCAGGATAGGTCCCTGTTCCAGATGAGTTTCAAACATTGCACAATATTTTTCAGGGCTGATTCTGTTTTCCTTCGATCCCTTGAACTTAGTTGCTGCAAGAGCATCACCGAAAGTAGCGAATTCAGATTCATCCATAGGGGTTGACTTCATCATGTTTTCATACACGAAGTTTGGCTTCAAATAATCAGGCAGATAATCGTAGCAGATTATACCCGAAACCATCATTGCCGGTGGATAGAGGGAACCCTCTTCATTTGTCCAAATCATAGCTGTAAGCGGATGCTTGTGTGGAATATTTTCTGCAACTACTGTTTCCAGAACTTCCATACCTGTCATAACGCCTTCAATACCGTCGTAATTTCCGCCATTCTTTACTGAGTCACAGTGTGAACCCATAACGATTCTCTTAGCATTAGGGTCGGAACCTTCGATAGTTGCGTACATGCAAGCTACGTCATCGCATTCAATTTTAGCGCCGATAGCTTCCATTCTCTTAACGAATTCTTGTCTTGCCTGATGAGCAGCCGGTGAAAGGGAGTACCTTGTGATACCACCGTGACCAGCATCTCCAAACTTAGAGAAAGTTTTGATTTTGTCTGACATTCTTTCTAAACTACACTTATACATAACATTCATCCTCCTTTTATATTGATGAAAATTCATATATTACGCCGGTTTTTGTAACCAGTTTCATATCATTATGATAGCACTTTCTGAGAATATTTCAAGTGCTTTTTAAAAATTACCATTCTAATTTTAACTTTTTTGCGGGGCAAACAAATGTACAAAGGCCGCACCCCGTGCAGCTCTCCTTGTTTACCATGATGGAGCCTCCCTTTCTGCTTATAGACCCATACATGCAGGAGCCCATACACTTGTTGCAATTCTCAGTACAAGGGGCGCCGTTGGCCGTGCTTATAGTTGGCTCAATCTTCATTTCATCAAAGGATTTGAGATTATGTAGAGCCTTTCCATGTAATTCTTCCACAGACTCCACATTGTGGGTTTTTAGCCAAATTTCCATTCCTGATACAATCTTGCTTACTATGTCTCTTCCTTCCAGCATTACGCTTGTGCCCACCTGAACTGCAGATGCGCCAAGCATTATATACTCTAGGGCATGGCGATAATTATTTATTCCCCCTATACCGCATATAGGAATATCCACTGTCTGGGCAATAGTTGCCACCGATGCCAGGCCCAGGGGCCTTATATAGCTTCCGGATATGCCTCCGTAGGTAGATAGAGTGGGCTCTGCCAATTCTATATCCACCCCCAGGATTCCACGCACCGTATTTATTGCGCTTACTCCAGAGCCGCCTGCGGCCTTCACGGCCTTAGCCACTTTTGAAATATTCGTTGTAGTCTGTGAGAGCTTGACGAGAACCGGTATCTTGACAGCGGAAACGACAGCCCTTGTCACCTCAAAAACCACATCAGCGTGAGATGCCGCCACCTCAAGAGATTCCATCATAGGATTGGATATGGAAATTTCTATAGCATCAGCGCCGAACTTCTCTACCTTGCTTGCAAGATAAGCCACTTCAGACGGGGTGTGTGCTGATACGCTGGCAATGACAACACCTCCTTCGCTCTTGGCTATCTTAAGCTCCCTCTCCCATCCTTCAATCTGGATGTCGCTGTAAAGCCTTATGTTCTGTGCTCCCCTTTCGTCACAGGCTATTCTCGGGCGTACATCAAGCATAGTATCGCTGACGATGCTTTCCGTTACAACAGCTCCTGCCCCTGCGACTATAGCCTTTCTTATAGACTCTCCATCTCTGTTCCACGGCCCTGCCGCTACTATTACAGGGTTTTTCAGATCTAATCCCAAAAAATTCGTCCTCAACATTAAAACATCTCTCCAATTCTTTCTTTATGTCCACAGGATTTTCTTATTCTCATCTTGGTCTGAAGGGTTATCTGTCTCGGCTCTTCCTCATTTTTTTCATCGTCCTCTATAAGGTCAAAAAGGAGCCTTGCTCCGTAAACTCCCATCTTATGAAATGGCAACTCTACAGTAGTGAGCTTAGGCTCTATAAGGTTTGACATACGAGAATTGCCGAAGCCTGCCACAGCTATATCCTCCGGCACTCTGAGCCCGCTATCCTTAATGGCATCTATGGCTCCATAGGCAATAGGGTCGCTACTGGTAAAGATAGCCTTAGGGGGCTGTCCGACAAGAAGTTTTTTCGCTCCCAGATATCCTCCCTCAATGGTATTGTCCAATTCCATTATGTAATCCTCGTTGACCTTAAGCTTTTTTGCCCTCATTCCGTCTCTGTAACCTTGAAGTATATCGCGGGATTCCTGTTCAGGGTCATTGCCGTAAAGCATTCCTATTGACTTATGACCATTGCCGGAAAGATGGCCTACCATAGTCATAGCCGCAAGCCTGCAATCCACCTTGACGGTGTTACGGCCTTCCACGTCCTTGTTCTCGCCTACCAGAACCACTGATATACCATGTTGTTCGATTTCATTTATATACTTGTCTTCAAGAGCCGAAAACATCAGTATTATACCGTCGACTCTTCTGAGTATCAGCTCCTCTACATAATTTTTTTCCAGCTTCGGATCTTTTTTGACGTTGCACATAAAAGTAATATATCCTTTTTGCTGCGCTACATCTTCAACGCCCTTGGCTATTTCCATATACATTGTATTGAGTATGTGAGGTATGACAAGACCTATGGTTCTTGTCTTGTTGAAGTTCAGCCCCTGAGCAAACCAATTAGGCTTATATTCGGTTTCTTCTATTATCTTTTGAATTTTGTCACGGGTCTTAGGAGCAACACTCTCAGGATGATTCAATACTCTTGATACGGTTGCCACCGAAACACCGGCTGCTTTAGCTATTTGTTTAATGTTCATCAGTTCTTGTTTCTCTCCTCTTGGAGTTTAATTATCTCATTATTTTGATATTTTTTCAACAGGTTATTGACTTTATTAAGCTTTTCATAATATTTAAGCCTTCCCCAAGCTCTTCCCATTCTATATTAAGAGGCGGCAGAAGTCTGACCTTTTCTCCTGCGGTAAGCAAAAGAAGGCCTTCCCTTATGCCCCCCTCTACAATATGAGATGCCTTGCCCTTTTCCAGAGATATTCCCAGCATAAGACCTTTACCGGAAATGCCATTGACCCCAGAAGTCTGCAAAAGCCTTTCCTTTACATATTCGCCCTTGGCAGCCACCTCCCGAAGAAAGTCTTCGTCCAGCCTTTTCAAAACCTCAAGAGCACCGGCGCAGACCACAGGGTTTCCTCCAAAGGTAGAGCCATGGTCCCCTGGCTGCAGCACATTGCAGCATTTTTCTCCCATAATGGCTCCGCCTATAGGCAATCCGCCGCCCAGTCCCTTCGCAAAGGTTACTATGTCCGGCTTCAAGCCGTAGTGCTGGTATGCAAACAGCTTTCCTGTCCTTCCTATGCCCGTCTGAACCTCGTCTATTATAAGCAGCATATCTTTATCCCTGCATATTTTTTCTGCGGCCTCTGCGAAATCCTGGTTTAAATCTACTACTCCACCTTCTCCCTGTATGACTTCTATCATAATGGCGCAGCTATTTTCATCCGCCAATTTTTTTAGTTCCTCGGTGTCGTTGACGGCACAGTAATCAAAGCCCTCAATGAAGGGCGTAAAGTATCGGTGGTACTTCTCCTGGCCCGTTGCCGTAAGAGCCGCCATAGTCCTGCCGTGAAAGGAATTTTTCAGCGTGATTATCCTGTTTGCTCCCGTTCCCTTATTCTCTGTCCCGTATTTTCGCGCTGCCTTTATAGCTGTTTCATTGGCCTCTGCTCCGGAATTGACAAAGACCGTCTTGGAAAGTCCTGTTCTGCTGGCAAGGGCCTCCGCCAGCCTTGCCTGAGGCTCCGTGTAAAAGAGGTTGGAGGCATGCTGTATCTTATTGAGCTGTTCCGTGACCACCTTTATCCAGCCTTCGTCACAAAATCCCAAAGAATTAACTCCTATGCCTGCCGTAAAGTCTATGAAGCCTTTGCCCTCCGGCGAGAGGCATCTAGCTCCTTTGCCTGATGCCAGCACCACATCGTACCTTGAATATGTATGCGCTGTTTTGCTTTTATCTAGTTCTTTGATTTTCTCACTGTTCATTGTAATATTTCTCCCCACTTTCCTGTAATATTGCTGTGCCGATACCCTTATCCGTGAATATTTCCAAAAGCAAACTGTGAGGTATACGCCCGTCCATTATATGGATTCTGGATACGCCGCTCTCTATGGCTTCTATGCAGTTATCTATCTTCGGTATCATGCCTCCATTTATTATTCCTTGCCTTATAAGCTCCCGTGCTTCCGTCACATTCAACTCGGAAATAACGTCATCAGCAGTCTGACCTTCACCTCTGACTCCCTCTACATCGGACAGGTAAACCAGCTTCTCCGCTTCCAGGGATGATGCTATGACACCTGCAGCTTCATCTGCGTTGATATTATATGTCTGTCCACGGTTATCCATTCCTATAGGAAATATTATTGGCAGGAAATCATTCCTCAGCAAATCCCTTATTATCTTAGTGTCCACTCCCGTCACCTCTCCCACAAAGCCTATATCCTTGCCGCCGGGAGTTTTCTTCTCGGCCGTCAGCAGACCTCCGTCCTTCCCGCTGATTCCTGCCGCCTTTATACCCATAGACTGTACCAGAGTCACTAGATCCTGGTTGACCTTTCCAAGCACCATTTCAACCAATTCCATAGTTCCTGCATCGGTAACTCTAAGTCCATTCTCAAACCTTGATTCCATTCCCACCTTGTCAAGCCATTTGTTGATTTCCTTGCCGCCTCCGTGTACTATTATCGGCTTGAATCCTACCAGCTTGAGAAGCACCACGTCTTCTATCACGTTTTTTTGCAGTTCCACGTCAAGCATGGCGCTACCGCCGTATTTTATGACTATTATCTTCCTGTTAAAACGCTGTATGTATGGGAGGGCTTCTACGAGAATCTCTGCTTTATCTAAATATTTTTGATTTACCATATTTAACTCCTGTCTAGCTTCTGTAATCTCCGTTGATTTTAACGTAGTCGTATGTCAAATCACAGCCCCAGGCGGTTCCCTGTCCGCAGCCCTGATTCATATTTATATCTATAACTATTTCATTTTCTCCAAGAATTGCCGTGGCTGCTTCCTCACTATATTCCTCGTGCTGCGAACATCGGCATACGCATACCTGCCCCTTTGTCGAGCTCATGGTGACATCTATATTGTCCACACTAAAATCGCCCTCCGTGTACCCTATTGCACAGAGGGCTCTCCCCCAGTTTGCGTCTGAACCAAAGACAGCTGTCTTGAATAAATCCGACGCTATAACCGATTTGCCTATTGCACCTGCCACCTCATGGGTAGGCGCTCCGCAGACATTGCATTCTATTAGTTTTGAGGCTCCTTCCCCATCTCGCGCCAGCTGCTTTGCAAGAAATACAGTTACCATGGATAAAGCCCTCTTGAACCTTTCCATATCCTCTCCTTCACCTTTTATGGTGGGGTTTGAGGCCATGCCGTTTGCCATTACAACTGCCATGTCGTTTGTCGAGGTATCTCCATCTATACAGATTTGATTGAAGCTGCTCCTTATGTCCTCCTTAAGTGCCTTATCCAGAGCTTCAGACGTTATGGCAGCATCGGTAGTGATGAAGGCCAGCATGGTAGCCATCTTAGGGTTTATCATGCCGCTGCCCTTGGCTATTCCTCCTATTCTGCACTTTTTACCACCTAGAACAAGCTCGACGGCTACCATCTTAGAAACTGTATCCGTAGTCATTATTGCCTGGGCGGCATCGGCGCATCCATTGCCTTTAAGAGCCGCCGTCGCCATAGGTATGCCCTTCTCAAATCTATCAAATTCAAGTCTCTGACCTATCACTCCGGTGGAACAGACTATGATATTCTCCGCCTCCGTTCCAAGGAGCTTTCCTGTCAGCCGGCAGGTCTTCTCTGCAACAGCAATGCCTCCCGGTGCACAGGTGTTGGCATTGCCGCTGTTACATATTATGGCCTTAGCCAGACCATCTGATATGTTTTTTTTTGTTACCGCAAGAGGTGCGCCCTTTACTTTGTTAGTAGTGTATACCGCCGCAACAGTACACATGACATCGCTGACTATTAAAGCCAGGTCCTTCTTCCCCTTGCTCTTAAATCCGCAGGCTATTCCGGCTGCCTTAAAACCCTGGGGCGCGCACACGCCTCCGTTTATGTATTCTATATCCATCTACAGCAATCCTTTCCTTTCATCTATTCCAAGCATAATATTCATATTCTGTATTGCGGCTCCCGATGCGCCCTTGCCCAGATTGTCATAGGAGGCTGTCAATACTATGTTCTCCAGACTTCCGTTTACACATATCTCCATTCCGTTGTTGCCTGCTGCTCTATTGGCAGAGATAAAACCATTGTCGTCTATCTTATCTACCACTTTTACCAGCTCTTCTTTGCCGTAATACTCTCTGTATATTTTTTTCACAGCTTCTGTAGGCTCCTCCGCCCATCCCTTCCACCGTAGATTTGCCGTATCCAGACTTATTATGACTTCCATTCCGCTGTAATAGCTGCCGACCACTGGTATAAAAGCAGGATTTTTATGCATACCCGTCATCTTCTTTATTTCTGGCAGATGCTTATGCTCCTGCGTAATCCCGTACTGCCTTGGACTCTGTAAATGTGGTGTTGTTTCTCCTTCCTCATACTCCTTTATCATCTTCTTGCCGCCACCGCTGTACCCAGTAAGGGAGGTAATGGCAAAGGGATAGTCCTCGTCTATTATCCCCAATGCTATCAGAGGCTTGATAATAAGGATTGCTCCCGATGCATGACAGCCCGGAACTGCTACTCTTCTGCTCTTTTTTATAAGCTCCCTCTGGTTCTTGCAAAGCTCCGGCATGCCGTATACCCAGCCCGGAGCCGTCCTGTGAGCCGAAGATGTATCTATGAGCCTGTCCTCAGGTGACAGAACATCCGATATTTCCCTAGCAGCCTTATCTGGCAAACATAAAAAAGAAATATCCGCCTCTTTTATCATGGCTGCTCTCGCTTCAAGGTTCTTTCTCTTGCTTTCCTCTATGTTCACAAGCTCAATATCATCTCTGCGTTTAAAATACTCGTGAATCTTCAATCCTGTAGTTCCCTCTGCGCCGTCAATAAACACTCTGTATTTCATTCAAACCTCCCTTGCGCACAATTGCATAAAAATTAGTATTTGTGAATATTTATTCATATTCTTGAATATAATACACTATTTCACTAAAGCGGGCAAGGGGTTTTTTATTAATTCACAATATCTTTACTTTCCGTCACGATTTCATCAAAAGAATAGAAACCAGGCTCAAATTTTATTATCTTCTCAACAGTCATACAGGCGCCCTCTGCGAATATTCTCCTGCTTATGGCAGTATGCTTTATTTCTATTATCTCGTCGGCCCCGAAAAACTGCACCTGATGAACTCCCGCTACGGTGCCGCCTCTGAGAGAATGAACATTCACCGCTCCCGCGCCCTGCACATCCTCCAGAACTTTCGTCAGCGTCTTTGCCGTTCCGCTTGGCATGTCCTTCTTCTGGTTATGATGCGTCTCTACCATCTCCGTGTCCCAGCCTTTAAGAAGCTCAGCGCTCTCTCTTAAAAGTTTTTTTATTACGCTTATGCCATATGAAAAGTTACTGCTGTACAGCAGGGGAACCTGCTTTGCAAGCTCCCTCATTCTTTCAAACTGTTCCCCGCTTAAGCCTGTTGTTCCGCATATTAGGGGCAAACCGCTTTTTTCGGCAAAGCTCACGGCTTCATCATGCCTTATCGGGTGAGAAAAATCTATTACTACCATCTTTTCATAATTCTTTCCTTCTTCTGCGATTTCCATTTTTGTCGAAGTCTCAATTATCCCGGTTATTTCCCTTCCCATTTTGCCGTGTCCAAATAATATTATGCCTATCATATTAGACCTGCGCTTTCCATGCTTGCTCGAAGTATCTCCCTGTTTGCAGGGTCCGCTTCGCACAGAGGTAGTCGGAATCCACCTACATTCATACCCATAAGGTTCATAGCTTCCTTTACCGGAATAGGATTTACCTCTATGAACAAGTTATTTATAAGCTGCATAAGCCTTATTTGCTCCACCATGGCTCCATTGACATCACCCTTGAGATAGCTCATGACCATATTGTGAGTTTCCTCAGGCATTACGTTAGCCAGAACAGAGATAACTCCTGAGCCTCCAAGGGATAGCACCGGCAATATAACATCGTCGTTGCCGCTGTATATGGCAAAGTTTTCATTGGCATATCTTGCAATCTTAGCTACATAGGAAAGATCGCCACTGGCCTCCTTTATCCCTACTATGTTTTCGTGCTGAGACAGTCTGCCTACAACGTCAACAGGTATGCTGCAGCCTGTTCTTCCGGGAACGTTATACATGATGAGAGGGATATCAATAACATCTGCCACATCTGCAAAATGTCTGTACATTCCTTCCTTGTTAGCCTTGTTGTAGTAAGGTGCAATGTTCATCACTGCATCTGCTCCGGCAGCCTGAAAATCAAGACTATATTGGATAACAGAGGCAGTGCAGTTAGAACCGCTACTGGCGATAATGGGAACTCTCCCTCCCACTCTCTCAACTGTATAATGACATATATCCAAATCCTCCTCATGAGTCATGGTCGGCGATTCACTGGTTGTTCCGAGAATCAATATGGCATCGGTCTTGTTCTCTATATGCCAGTCAAGAAGTTCTCCCAGCTTTGTGAAATTTACGCTCATGTCCTCATTAAAGGGTGTAATAAGTGCTACTATGGAACCTGTTATTCTATTCATTTGTTTTTCCTCTTCTTTCTTTACTTAGTTGTTTATATTATTTTTCTGTTTATTTCAAGGGCTTCCATATCTTCGTATGTTTCGCGCCTCATTATCAGCCTAGCTTCGCCGCCAGAGGCAAACACTACCGCCGGCCTTCCCAGTCTGTTGTAATTGGATGCCATGCTGTAGCCGTATGCTCCTGTAGTGTATACGGCCAGCAGGTCACCTTTTTTTGTTTCCGGCAAAAGCGCCGACTTAATAAGAATATCTCCTGATTCACAGCATTTGCCGGCTACGACATATTCATTTCTGCTTGAGCCCTCGGGCCTGCTTATGTTTTCACAGTGATATTCAGCTCCGTAGAGCGCCGGTCGTATATTGTCTGCCATGCCGCCGTCTACAAATATATATTCCTTTGTTTCTGTCTTCTTCTTATAACCCACGCTGTATACGGTTGTCCCCGCTTCTGCAGCTATGCCCCTTCCCGGCTCTATTGTCAGTCTCTTTAAGTGCAGCCCAAGCTGCATCACCTTCCCTTCGCAAGCCTCAACTATAGTTCTGCAGAGAGGGCCTATAGGAATGGGACTATCTTCGTCCGTGTATCTTACAGCGAAGCCACCTCCCAAGTTCAGCTCCTCTATTTCAATCCCGCAAAAGTCTTCCATTTCACCGATGTATTCAGCCATGGCTTCTATCTCTTTCACGAAGGCCTCTCTGGAGAATATCTGGGAGCCTATATGTGCATGAAATCCTCTGAACCTAAGATTCTCACACCTGATTATCTTCTGTATTATTTCCCGAATCTGGTGCCTGTCGTCGATAGATATACCGAACTTGCTGTCCTTCCTTGCCGTGGCAATATACTCATGGGTGTGGGCTTCGATTCCGGGATTTATTCTTATGAGTATTCCCGTTGTTTCCTCAGCATCCTTCTGTATGTCCGCTAGTTCATCAAGCTCCTGGCTGTTATCCACCACTATGGTTCCTGCCCCTCCGCTAAGTGCCATCTTAAGCTCATGGCGTGTCTTATTGTTTCCGTGAAAATATATCATGTTTCTGTCCATAGGTGTACCCCCAGCACAGTGAAGCTCACCGCCGCTTACAACATCAAGGCCCAGACCTTCTCTTGCCGCCAATCTGATTATTTCTCTGCAGGCAAATGCCTTTGATGCGTAAAGGACTCTCGTCTGAAACCGGGAGGATGTAAAGTTTTCTTTAAACTCTCTCATTCTTTTTATAAGGACGTCCTCGTCGTATATATATACCGGCGTGCCTGTTTCCCGTACTATGTTCTCTATGCTTATGCCGCCTATTTTATCTTTTCGTATCATTCTTCTGTCCTATCTTAACCTTTACATAATACTTGACAATAACTCTTCTCTCGTCTGTGGCAGAAGGTACGAAGGAGGTATATCCAGCATAGATCTGCATCCTCTCTGGCCCTCCCCTGCCATTACGCACACCGCTCTGGCCACTGCCGTAAGAACCGAGCCTGTGAATTCCGGATTAGATTCAAGGTCTAGCTTGTATTCGATAACGTTTTTCTCCTGAAGCTCCCATCCGCTTCTTCCTGTCCTTATTACAAATCCTCCGTGAGCCATGGAGCTGTGATCCCTTACCAATTCTGCCTCAGTAATAAATTCCACAATGGTTTCATAATCGACAAAGTAGTTTGGCATACTGATTATTTCAGCTCTTATCCTGTCCCTGTCAGCCCCTTCTCGGGCTACTACGAAGCACTGCCGCCTGTGCTTTTCTCCTGCTGTAAGATGTGAGGCTTTACCTTCTCTTGCCTTTTTAACTGCTTCCTCCAGAGGGATAGTATACTGCCTGGCATCTACTACTCCGTCTATACGCCTTATGGCATCTGAGTGTCCCTGAGACAAACCTTTGCCCCAGAAGGTTTGACTCTGACCCTCCGGCAGTACGGCCTGGCCGTAGACCCTTGCCAGAGAAAAAAGTCCCGGGTCCCATCCAGCCGATATGACTGCCAGCTTTCCTCCATTGACTGCGGCCCTGTCAACGTCCTTGAAGTGTCTTACTATATCCCCGTGGGAATCAAAGCTGTCAACAATGTTGAACATTCCACCATATTCCACCGACTGCCCTCTAAGATCCGTTGCGCTTCCTCCACACAGTATCATCACATCTATTTCACCCTGCCATTTATCTGCATCTGCCGCGGATACCACCGATACACCCTCTGTCTTCACGTCGATAGAATCGGGGTTGCGTCTGGTGAAAACTGCTTTTAACTTCATATCCCTTGAATGTTTCAGAGCACATTCGACTCCCCTTCCTAAATTGCCGTAGCCCATTATTCCTACTCTTTTCATAACGATCACCTTCCTTTCCTATAGATAATAAAAAAATCGCCTTAGTATTCCCTAAGACGATTATATACACAACAACTGTCAAACTTTCGTCTCATGGGGCAAACAAATATTATCTCCCCATGAATAAATCACAGGCAGACATCAAGGTTTACCACATTTTTTATTGAAAGCTGTAAATTGCAAGTTGTACATTTTCTTTATTTTCCTTTCGTTTTTGTTGTATTGTAACAAAGCTTATCACGTTATTTGTTGTTTGTCAACAACTAATTGATAAAATATTTGTGAGGCCTCAGATGCAGCATGACCTGTGAGGATAATATAATGTATACTTAAATCCAATCAGTTGATTTTAATCGATAAATGTCATACACTCACTTTGACAGATAATACTTCGCATATAATATATCAGAAGAGAGGAATGACAGCATGAAAGAATTTAAAATATCTCATTTAGTTAAATCCGAAGATTTGAACCACCACGGCACACTGTTTGCCGGAAGAACTGCCGAATGGCTTGTGGAAGCTGGATTTATTACGGCTGCTGCGGTTCACGGAAGACCTCAGGATGTTCTGTGTGTAAACGTACACGGCTTCACCTTCAAAAAACCCGTACAAAAAGGGGATATACTGACTATATACGGGCGTATTGTCAAGACCGGAACAACAAGCCTGATGGTTCACGTCAAGGCACTCTGCGAAATAGAAGCCGGCCAGAATGTAGAGGGCTTCATAACCTTCGTTTGCGTAGAACCGGATACAAAGAAAAAACGTCCTCACGGGATAACCTTGGACGATACGGAAGACCAAGAAGAAATCATTCTCCGCGAAAGAGCGCAAAATGTAGTTTAGATAATTTACTGCCCGTGAAAATTTCCAGCCATATCCGTAAACCCCAGCTGCCCAAAACCGGCCTCCTTTGCCAGTATTTGGGCAACGTCAAAGCCTGCCGTGAGGGCCTCCTTGGAGTGACAATCTCCTGATATAACTACACTTCCACCTAAAGCCTTCAACCTTTCCAAGATTGCTGGTTCCGGGTATGGCATCTTCCTATATCCTCTTGCCACGGCTCCTGTGTTTATTTCAAAGGAGCCCTTGCTACAGATAGCTTTCACCGCATCCTGCCAGGCAAGCCTGTACCTTATGCTTGAAGCATCGGGACATGCTCCTGAAATCTCATACTTTCTTATCAAATCAAAGTGTCCGATTATATTAACAGGCCACTTCTCACACAATGCAGCCACCTTTTCGTAATAGGCCTCGGCGTAGCTGTCATAATCCCCGCCGAAGAGTCTGTTGACACATATGCGGGTTTCCTCCGGGGAAACGTCTACGCTGTATCTTTCTCCACCTACATCCAAATAGTGAACGGAACCTATGACGTAGTCATAGTCATATGGGTCGTCCTGTGAATCGTAGTCCATCTCAATGCCGCACAGGATTTCTATCTGCCCTGCGTACTTTTCTTTCAGGCGTTTTATCTCCCTTTTGTAAAGCCCGATTTGGTCCAGGTCGAGGCGGCAGTCCGGGTCAAATGAAACGTAAGCGTGCTCCGAGAATCCTAGGGATTTCATGCCAAGATCAACAGCCCTCAAGACCATTTCTTCAGGACTGTTGCTACCATCTGTATAATTGGTGTGTACGTGATAGTCGGATAAAATCATTTTGTCATTTTCTCCTGTTTTACTTTGCGGTCTATAACATGGCGTGATGCCAGCTCCTTCTGGATATCCTCAAGGGAAATTCCCATTTCCACCATGAGAACCATGATGTGATATGCCAAGTCAGATATTTCGTATATGGTTTCCTTCTTGTCGCCGGCCTTCCCTGCAATAATTACCTCAGTGGATTCCTCTCCCACCTTTTTAAGAATTTTGTCTATACCTTTTTCAAAGAGATAGGAAGTATACGAACCTTCCTTCTTCTCGGTTCTTCTTCCTTCAATCAGCTTCATTAAACCACCGTAAGAGAACTCTCTAAGCTCAGGGCTATACCATAGTGGGGATTCAAAGCATGAATCATTACCCAGGTGACATGCCGGTCCGTCTTTCTCCACCATTACCACGAGAGCATCCCTGTCACAATCGGCTGTTATGGAGATTATATGCTGATAATTGCCGCTTGTCTCTCCCTTGAGCCATAGCTCCTGTCTGGACCTGCTCCAAAAGCAGGCCAGCCCCCTTTCCATTGATATGGTAAGGCTCTCCTTATTCATGTATGCCAGGGTAAGCACCTTCTTACTCACAGCGTCAATCACTATTGCGGGCATCAGCCCTTTGTTATCAAATTTCAATTTTTCTATGTCTACGTTTATGCTCTTATCCATATCTATATCCTTACCTCAATATTATTTTTTCTTAAGCTTTCCTTAAGGTCTGCTATCTCCACTTCTCCGAAGTGAAAAATAGATGCTGCCAGTCCTGCATCCACATCAGGAATCTCCTTAAAAAGCTCCACAAAATCTTGTGCGCCTCCTGCGCCTCCCGATGCTATGACCGGAACATTCACCGCACCGCAAACAGCCTTAAGCATTTCAATGTCAAAACCTTGCTTCACGCCGTCCGTATCTATGGAATTCACTACTACCTCTCCTGCTCCCTGACTGACGCAGTCCTTTATCCAGGAAATGGCTTCCATTCCCGTATTCTCTCTGCCGCCTCTTGCAAAAACCCTGAAAACTCCGTTCACCCTTTTCACGTCAACAGACAGAACTACGCACTGATTGCCATATCTTTCTGCTGCCTGACGGATTATAGCTGGGTTCTTTATTGCTCCCGTATTGACGCTTACCTTGTCTGCGCCACATTTCAGCACTCTGTCAAAGTCTTCAAGGGTATTGATACCGCCTCCCACTGTCAGGGGGATAAAAATGGCAGCAGCCACCTGCTTCAGTATATCTGTGAACAGAGCTCTGTCCTCTGACGAGGCTGTAATGTCATAAAACACCAGCTCATCTGCGCCTTTATCGCTGTAGTACTTGCCTAACTCCACAGGGGAGGATACGTCTGTCAGCTCTTTGAAATTCACTCCCTTGACCACACGACCGTTTTTAACATCTAGACATGGTATTATTCTCTTAGTAATCATTTTGCCACCTCTATTGCCTCTCTTATATCTATTGCTCCTGTATAATATGCCTTGCCGATTATTACCCCGTAGAGGGAAAGAGCTGCCAGCTCTTTGACATCTTCAATAGAAGAAACTCCACCTGATGCAACTATATTCATATCATACTTCAAGGAGAGCTCCTTATACAAAGCTCTGTTAGCTCCCCTCATGGCCCCGTCTCTTGAGATATCAGTACATATTAAGGTTCTGACACCTATAGCCTCCATCCTTTGGCACATTTGGTCGCAGGTCAGTCCGGAATCCTCGGTCCAGCCCTTAATCGCCACCATATCGTCTCTGCAGTCCACACCCACAGCTATTTTTTCACCATAGGCCTCCACTGCTTCCTTCAAAAAATCCTCATTCGTAACGGCAGCTGTACCCAGTATGACCCGGTCCACACCTATATTAAAATACTTTTTTACAGTTTCCATAGTCCTGATGCCGCCGCCGATTTCGATGAACATGGACGTCCTGCAAACTATGTCTGCCACTTTATCTATATTAGGAGTTTCTCCGCCTTTGGCTCCCTCCAAATCCACAAGATGCAGATAGGAGGCTCCCAGGGCCTTAAACTCCAGAGCCGTTTTGACAGGCTCCCGACTGTAAACCGTCATTTGCTTGTAGTCGCCCTGAAAAAGCCTGACTACACAGCCCTGATATAAATCTATTGCAGGGAATATATTCATAAAGCTAACCCTCCCATTGGCAAAAGCCACGTAAAATATCAAGACCTACAGCTCCGCTTTTCTCCGGGTGAAACTGACATCCGCAGACATTTTTCTCAGCCACAGCTGCCGTAATCTCAACCCCGTACTCGGTGGTTCCTATCAGGGACTCCTCACAGTCAGCTCCGTAATATGAATGAACGAAGTATACGAAATCCCCATCCTTCACGTACTTAAAAACAGGGTGTTTTTCTCCCGCAAAATGCAGTACGTTCCATCCTATGTGGGGTATCTTCAGTTCTCTTGATATCTTTCCTTCAAGGGGCCTTACGGCTCCTTTGATAAGGCCCAGTCCTTCATGCTCGCCGTACTCCATGCTCTTTTCAAAGAGTAGCTGCATTCCCAGGCATATTCCCATAACAGGTGTCCCCCTGCGGATCTTGCTGTAAAGAGTATCCTCAAGACCGCTCTCCTTCAGCTTAGCTCTTGCATCAGCAAAAGCGCCTACTCCCGGCAAAATCAGCTTGTCTGCTTTTTTGATGGTCGCCGCATCACCGCTTATCTCAGCATCCTGGCCTATAAAGGACAGAGAGCTTTTAAGGGAAAAGAGGTTGCCCACTCCGTAATCAACTATTGCTATCATCTATAAAACTCCTTTTGTAGAAGGTATCTGACCTTTTCTCTTTTCGTCGTAATCCACTGCCATTGCCAGGCTTCTGGCGGCAGATTTAAATGCGCCTTCGGCTATGTGATGTGAATTGGCACCGGCAAGCCTTCGGATATGCAAGGTTATCCCCGACTCTCTGGCAAAGGCCAGCCAGAATTCTTCTATGAGCTGACTGTCAAAGCTGCCTATTTTTTCCGTAGGTATCTGAAGATCGTATGCCAGATATCCTCTGCCGGATATGTCCACTGCAGTAAGTATGAGGGCTTCGTCCATAGGAAGTATCCTCTCTGCGTATCTTGCGATTCCCTGCTTATCTCCTAGTGCCTTGTAGAACGCCTGCCCCAGACATATGCCTATGTCCTCCACCGAGTGGTGGTCATCCACGTGTCTGTCGCCCCTGCACCTTATCTTAAGGTCAAAGGATCCGTGAGATGCAAAAAGAGTAAGCATGTGATCCAGAAAGCCACAGCCCGTATCAATGTCCGATGCTCCCTTTCCATCCAGCTCTAGAGACAAATGTACGTCGGTTTCATTAGTCTTTCGTTTCACTTCACCTTTTCTCATAATACACCTCCTTGCTTACTTTCTTCCTCAATCACTTCTTCTATGGCTTCCACAAGCCTGTTCATCTGAGATTCCGTGCCTATAGTCACCCTGTTGTAATTATCGAGTCTGGCTATGTCCAAATGACGGACAAGAAATCCCTTTTCCTTTAGTGCCTCAAACATCCTTTGCCCGGATATGCTTTCGTGGGCTATCAAAAGAAAATTGGCACTGGAATCAAGCACATAGAAGCCCTTGGCTCTCAGCCTTACCTTGAGCCCGTCTCTGTTCTTGGCTATTATTTTGCATTTTTCTTCGTAGTAGTCCACCTCTTCGATTGCTCCAAGACCTGCTGCCATAGTCATTCTGTTCACATTGTAGGGATTCTTTGAATACTTAATGGTGTTAAGGTCTCGGATAATGCTTTTGTTTCCCATACATATTCCCAGTCTGGCTCCCGCCAGAGAATAGGATTTGGAAAAAGTTCTAATCACAAGCAGGTTGTCGTATTTCTTTATGAGAGGCACGGCACTCTCCCCGCCAAAATCCACATATGCTTCGTCTATTACCACCACATGCTCCCTGTTGGTGGATATTATCGTCTCTATTTGATTTAGTGACAATGCTATTCCCGTGTGAGCATTGGGATTGGCTATGACTATATTCTTGCCTATGTCTCTGTAATCCTCTGTTGCAATGGTAAAATCCCTCTGTAGAGGTATCTCTTCAAAGGGGATTGAGTAAAGCTGAGCGAAAACAGGATAGAACCCGTATGTAATATCGGGGAATGCAAAGGTGTTAAACTTGTCTCCAAAGGCCTGAAACACGTATTCCAGTGCTTCATCGGAGCCGTTTGTCATCAGCACCTGTCCTGCATCGATGCCGTAAAATTCTGCCACAGCATCCACAAGGTCACGGCACTCAGGGTCTGAATACAGTCTGAGCTTCTCCGCTTCCTGCTGCACCGCCTTTGTTACACCCTCTGAGGGCGGGAAAGGCGATTCATTGGTATTCAATTTAACATATGCCCTGTTGCGAGGCTGCTCCCCCGGCACATAAGCCTCCAGCCCGAGATGACGTCTGCTCATAAATCTACTCATATCTGCCTCCTGAGCCCGCTGATAATCTTCTCTATTTTTTCATTCTTAAATTGAAAGGCTGAACGGTTTGCAACCAGCCTTGCGCTTACAGGTGCAACTGTTTCCAAAGGTTCTAAATCGTTTTCCTTTAACGTGGTTCCCGTTTCCACAAGGTCTACAATAACATCGGACAGGTCCAGTATAGGAGCCAGCTCTATGGAGCCGTTAAGCTTGATTATATCTATATCTCTGCACTGCTTCCCATAATAATCCTTTGCAACATTTGTAAATTTTGTAGCCACTCTCAAGGTGCGGTCCGTCTTGTCGCGAAAGTCCTTCTTTCCTGCAACCACCATTTTACACTTGCCTACATTCAGATCCAGAAGCTCAAAAATTTCCGGCTTGTATTCCATTAGGATGTCCTTGCCTACCACTCCTATGTCCGCCGCCCCTCTTTCCACATAAATAGCTACGTCGGAAGGCTTTACCCAAAAAAAGCATATCCCTGTATCTTCATTTTCAAATATTAGCTTGCGTGTATCATCCATTACTCCCGAACAGCTAAAGCCCGCTGATTCAAACATTCCGTATACTTTTTTACCTAAACGGCCCTTCGGCAGGGCAACCTGAAGCAATTCTTCCATCCTCACATCTTTCCTTTCCTAGTCCTCGAATTTGATTATCTCTTCATATGACATTCTATCGGGGACACATGTCTGTGCCGACACCGTCCTTCCGCTTTCTGCGATTTTCACTGCTCTCTTAAGCACTTGACCATAGTCGTCATTGTGGCCATAAATGAGCAGAACATCGGTATCGTACTTTCTCTCGGTGCTGAGTCTCTGAAGCAGGTCCAAATACACTGCAAAGCCTATTGCCTTGGCATCCTTATCCATTTTTTTCATAAGGCAGTCGTACTGTCCTCCACTTAAGACTCCCGAAGGAACTCCCTTTATAAAACCTTGAAAAACTACTCCGTTGTAATATTCCGCATCCTTTATAAGAGACATATCCACGTAAAGCTTGACTCCCGGAACATCATCTGCAGCCTCCACTATATTTTCAAGCTGCTCCAACGCCCTTAATATTTCCGTGTTATCGGTCTTTCCCTTTATTTGTGATACTATGTCATGGCAGGTCCCGTAAGCCTTTGTCAGAAACATTAGCAATTCAGTATGTTCAGAGTCCACACCTTTTTCCTCGCATATCCGTTTTACCCCGTGAGGGTTTTTATCGCCGATACAGGATAAAAGCTGTTTCTGCCATTGGCCAGGCTCCATCCCCTTTAAAATAGCCGATAGCACATCAAGATTGGATATGTTCAGTACGCTTCCTTCGGACAACATGCTCAGGCTCATTGCTGCAAGTCTGACTACCTCGTAGATGTTGTATTCTGTTATGTCCCCCATACACTCAAGGCCCATCTGATTTATTTCCTTATAGCTATGGGTCTTGTCCGATATTCTATAGACGTTCTCGTTGTAGTAGAGCCTCTGCACTCCCTCTGTTCCGTTTCGGTAGTTCTTGACTATTGAAAGGGTCACGTCAGGCTTGAGAGCCATCAGCTTGCCGGTGGTGTCGGTAAAGGTTATAACACCCTCGGAAACCAATATTCCCTTGTTCCTGCTGTAAAAATTATATTCCTCAAATTTGCTCATTTTAAACGGATAGTATCCGTACATTTCGTACAGACCTCGTAGTTTCATCTCCATGTTAAGCCCTCTTTGTTTCCATATTTCCATCGCTTTATTTTGATAAAGCGATAACGCTCTAACCTTATAACATGTTAACGCATAGCCATATCATTGTCAAGGGGTTTAGGAAATTATTTTCTCTTAAGAGAAATGATAGCTCCTGCCACGCAGATAAGGGTAAAGATTATGAAAGATGTGTTTATTACTTTAATCAGACCTGCCGGCTCCGCTTCTGCAAGAGGCATACTGGAAAGAAAGGCTGTGACAAGGATAGTCACGATGACCATGCTGAGAGTATGGCCAATGGAACGCATGGTCGCCAATATGGAGGAGGCTACACCGTAGTCTTCCTCTTCCACACATGACATAACAGCGTTGGTGTTAGGCGATGAAAACAAAGAAAAGCCAAGACCTGTTATGAGCAGGGCCGCGATAATATATACGAGGGATGTATCCCTGCCAACGAAGATGAACATAAATGTTCCCACAGCACAGAATACCATTCCCAAAGAGGACATTTTAAAAGGCGAAAGCTTGTCCGAAAATCTGCCCATAACAGGAGACAGCACTGCCATTACAACCGGCTGAGAAATCATAATAAGCCCTGCAGTCTGGGACGAGTATTCCATTACGACCTGAAGATATATGGATATGAGATATCCTATGGCAAAGGTAGCCCCATAATTCATGAGAGCCGCGATGTTAGAAAATGTATATCCTAGCTTTTCCCTGAACATGGAAACCTTGACGGCAGGCTCCTCTGCCTTAAGCTCCCTCCAGACAAAGACAATACCCAAGACTATCCCTAAAGCTACAAGCCCTGCGGGGAGCAAACCCTTTGCTATTTCCGAAAGACCGTACATAAGAGAAACTATGAAGGCTACATAAAGCAGATTCCCGGGCACGTCAAGAGAATGGCCGCTGCTTTCTGCCTTCACTGCCTTAAGGCCCTTAATGGCCGCAACAAGTGCCGACACTCCAAGTATTCCTGTGAGAACGAATATGGACCGCCACCCCAGATTATGATTCATTATGCCGCCGATTACGGGACCGGCAGAAAGACCTACGTATGTAGCTGCTATGGAATATCCCAAAACCCTTCCTCGCATGGAGCCGGGAAAGGCACTGATAAGCACCGCCGTGTTGGTGCTGAAAATCATGGAGGCACCTATGCCCTGAATTATTCTAACTGTCATGAGCATAGTCATAGATGAAGCGAAGACCGTTACTATGCAGCAAACCACAAAAATAGACAGTCCCGTCACGAGAACGTTTTTTCTGCAGGTAACGTCTGCAAGTCTTCCTAAGGGTACGGAAAAAGCGGCTACCGCCAAA
Organism: Clostridiales bacterium; assembly: GCA_012513435.1. Classification (GTDB taxonomy): domain Bacteria; phylum Bacillota; class Clostridia; order Peptostreptococcales; family Anaerovoracaceae; genus Lentihominibacter. Next base: position 26,697 of record JAAZCE010000017.1, on the reverse strand, counting down.
GTATATCCCGTGACCAGCCATCCTACAAGCCCTGCGCTTACGTCGAATTCATTTCCTATTCCCGGTATTGACAGATTCAATGCGCTGCCTGTAAAGGTGGTGATAAAAGATGTTATCACCACCACCATTATTGTTATTTTTTGTTCTTTCGTCCATTTATCCATATGTCTATTATACACCAAAGCGTTAAATCACAATACAGATAAAATATTCTTTTCCTTCATCGCTTATTTTTTGAAGAGATTTTTGCATTTTTATCCTTATATTATCGGGAACGGAGGCTATTTTACTCTCCATCTGCTCCGTCACCATATCGTACAAGGATTTTCCGAATATGTTAGTATCCCAGATGCCGTTAGGGGAACTTTCCATATCGTCCTTAAGACTTGCCACAAGGTCCTCCGATTGTTTTTCGCTGCCCACTACAGGTGATACTTCTGTGGTTATATCGGTTTTGATTATATGCAGGGTAGGTGCCTTGGCTCTAATCTTTACACCATATTTATTCCCCTGCTTGAATACCTCCGGTTCGTCGAGAGCCATTTCGCTGAGCTTAGGCTCCACTATGCCGTACCCTCTGCTTTCCACCTGTTCCATTGCACCCTTCAGCTTGTCGTAAGCTTTTTTTGCCTCGGAGAATTCCCTGAGAAGGCTAAAGAACTGATAATCGTTTTCAACGGTTTCCTCCATAAGCTCTGTTATTATTTTGTAGTATAGGCCCTCTTCCATGTCGAGGCGCAGCTCTATTACTCCCGTTCCCATATCCATGCTGCGTATCTGGATGCTCTCAACCAGCTCTCCGTCACTCAGCTCACCGCTTATTTCCTGAAGGTCTGCAATAGTGGTGAATCGCTGTGCCCAGAACCTTATATTCTCTATGAGTCTCGACTTGAGCCAGTGGTCTCTTTGAAGGCCTTCCATATATCCCGGAACCTGGAAAATAATTTCCTTCACAGGGAAGCGTCCCAGAAGATCTTCCATCACCCCGCTTACGTCATCCTCCGATGCTCGCACACAGTCCAGAGCCGTTACAGGTACGCCATATTTTTCCTCCAGACTCTTTGCCAGGTCCACCGCTGTATTAGATTTAGGCTTGGTTGAGTTCAGTATGATAACGAAGGGTTTGTTTAGCTCTCTCAGCTGATTAATGACCCTTTCCTCTGCACCCTCATAGCTGCTTCTTTCCATTGTTTCGATAGTGCCATCGGTTGTTACAACTATGCCTACTGTGGAATGTTCCTTTATTACCTTTTCGGTGCCTATCTCGGCAGCCTCTTCAAATGGAATCTTGCTTTCGCTCCAAGGTGTAGCTACCATTCTCGCTTCCCCGTCCTCCATATGACCCATAGCCCCTGGAATCAAGTACCCTACGCAATCCACAAGGCGCACCTTAAGACTCATGTTCTGCCCAAGCTCCAGCTCCGCCGCTTCCGCCGGTATGAATTTAGGTTCGGTGGTGGTTATGGTCTTCCCCGTGCCGCTCTGAGGCATTTCGTCAAGGATGCGTTGCTTCTCATATTGATTGCTGACATTGGGGATAACCATTAAATCCATGAACCTTTTGATAAAGGTGGATTTGCCGGCTCTGACAGGTCCCACTACTCCTATGTAAATATCACCGCCTGTGCGCTTGCCTATGTTTTCGTAAATATTTATATTCTCCAAATTAAAAACCTCCCCATTACCTTGACTGTAAATCAATACAGTATATGAAGAGGTTTGTTATTTATTCGTTATTTGTTGGTATTTCTCTGTGATATTGCGTCATCCCTCTGGTGCCGCAGGAATTTTACCGTTCAAAACGCAGCATGCCTTTGAACCACCTTGCCGAAGAGGCTGAAGGTTTTGCCTTCTGTTATCTCAATGTTGACTATCTGGCCTATGAGGCTGTCGTCACCCGGAAAATCCACCAGCTTGAAGCCTTCGGTCCTTCCTGTAAGAGTGTTGTCCTTTCTCTTGCTCCTACCATCGACAAGAACTTTTTCTATGCGACCTACGTAAGCGGCGTTGTTATGGGCGCTGGCCTCGTTGACGGCATCCACCAGCCTGTTAAACCTCTCGTGTTTGATGCTTTCGGGAATCTGGTCATCGTATTCCGCTGCCGGAGTTCCCTTGCGTATGGAGTAGAGAAATGTAAAAGCGGAATCGTACTTAACCTGCTTTACAAGGCTGAGAGTTTCTTCAAAGTCCGCTTCCGTCTCTCCAGGAAATCCCACTATTATATCGGTGCTCACGGTTATCCCTGGCACCGCTTCTGTCAGCTTTCTCACAAGTTCCAGATAATGTTCTCTGGAATACTTCCTGTTCATAGCCTGAAGAATACTGTCACTTCCCGATTGTACAGGCAGATGAATATAATTGCACAGCTTGTCGCAGTCCACATAGGCCTGAATAAGCTTGTCAGACAGATCCTTAGGATGAGATGTCATAAATCTTATTCTTTCCAGTCCCTCTACATCATTGAGCATATAAATCAAATCGGCAAAATCACATACAGTGTCGGTATCTTCTGCCTTCTTACCTCGGCCCCTGTATGAATTAACGTTCTGACCAAGGAGCGTGACCTCATTTACCCCGTCGCCAACAAGCCCTCTGACTTCATCTAGAATATCCTCCGGATGTCTGTTCTTCTCACGCCCTCTGGTATAGGGCACTATGCAGTATGTGCAGAAGTTATTGCAGCCGTACATTATGTTGACAAAGGCCTTGTGCCTGAACAGCCTCTTGGCAGGAAGGTTCTCTACGATATCCTGTCTGTCCTCCATTATCTCAAATATCTTCTGCTTTTCGCAGGCTACCTTTTCGAGAAGCTGTGGGAATCTGTCTATATTATGAGTCCCGAATATAATATCCACCCACGGATACTTTTTCTTGACAGTATCTATAATGTGCTGCTGCTGCATCATACAGCCGCAGACGCAGGCAATATATTGGGGATTTTTTTCTTTTATCTTCTTCAGCTGACCGAGAGTACCGAAAAATCGTTTGTCCGCATTCTCTCTTATGCTACAGGTATTGATGACCGTTATGTCCGATTCTTCTTTTGTCAGAACCTCCCTGCATCCTTTTTCCTGCAACATTCCGGAAATCGTTTCCGAATCATGCTCGTTCATCTGGCAGCCAAATGTTATGATATTGTATTTCCTACCTTCAAGTAAATTCATTATTCTATCCTTGCTCATGTTTTCTTACTCGTCCCATGAGCATCTCAACTGCTTCGGCTGCCTTTATTTCACCCTTAACTGTTCTGTAAATAGCTTCGGTTATAGGCATATCAACATTTTCTCTCTTTGCCAGCTCATAGGCGGCTTCCGTCGTAAACATTCCTTCTACTACCATTCCAACCTTAGCCGTGGCTTCGTCAGGTTCTAATCCTTCGCCTATCATAATACCGCACCTTCTGTTTCTTGAGTGCATACTCGTACAGGTCACGATTAAATCTCCCGTTCCCGTAAGGCCTGCAAAGGTTTCGGGCCTGGCTCCCAGCTTCAGCCCCAGCCTGGTTATTTCTGCAAGTCCTCTTGTCATAAGAGCTGCCTTGGCGTTGTCGCCAAAACCCATGCCGTCGGATATCCCTGCGCCCAAAGCGATAATGTTCTTCAAAGCACCTCCCAGCTCGACACCTATTACGTCCTCGGTTGTATATACTCTGAATCTCTCAGTGATAAATAGGTCCTGAATTTCTTCTGCCGCCTTCAAGTTAACGGAAGCAGTGGCAACTGTTGTGGGAAGCCTTCTGCCTACCTCTTCTGCATGAGAAGGGCCTGATAGAACTACATACCTGTTCATATCCAGTTCCTCGGCAGCTACCTGAGACATTCTTTTAAGACTTTTCTGCTCAATGCCCTTGGCTACGTTGATAATGAAGGTCTCCGGCTTGATAAATGCCTTGGCAGAGCTTAGAGCTGCTCTGAAATGCTGTGCGGGCGCCGAGAAAAGTACAACATCGACATTCTTCAAAGCCTCTTCCGTAGTATAAGCTATTTTTATATTTTCATTGAGAGGCACTCCCGGAAGATAGTCCACATTTTCTCTGTGGCTTTCCATGGATTTCAAGTGCTTCTCATCAATATCCCAAATCCTTACTTGGTGGCCTTTGCCTGCAAGTACCGTAGCAAGAGCCGTTCCCCAGCTTCCCGCACCTATTACGCCTATCGTCTTCATTACACAGTTCCTCCTTAAACTACTTTTGCTTATTAAAAATGCTCATTACAGGCTCCTCGCCCTTAACCAGCCTTCCGATGTTTGCTCTGTGATTGTATATGATGAGAAGAGCCATTATGCAGGCTACCGTGAAGAAATCCCTTTCCATAAAAATGGCAAGAACAGGAAAGCATACAGCCCCTGTCAGGGAGCCTACCGACATTCTCTTTGTCAAAAGCACGATAATTATAACTATGCCCAGAGCTGAAAACCCAAATACGGGATTTATTCCTACTGCTGCTCCGAAGACCGTAGCTACACCTTTGCCTCCCTTAAATCTGTAAAAAGCAGGCCATACATGACCGCATACTACAGCGAGAGCACACCAGTAAACTGCAGGACTGCCTGCTACGAAAGCTCCAAGGAGAACGGCTGCAACGCCCTTTAAAACATCTATGACAAGTGTAATGACTCCCGCTTTTTTCCCCATTACCCTGAGGGCGTTGGTGGTCCCTGCATTGCCGCTACCTTCCTTCTTAATGTCTATTCCATTGGCCTTTGCCAAAATGATAGACGGGGAAATATTACCTATTAAATATGCTATTACAATTACTGCTATTGCAGGGCCAATGCCACTAAACATCTTCTTTCTCTCCCTTTTCTCTGAATACGAATTTTATTGAAGTCCCTTCAAAGCCAAAGGCCTCCCTTATCTTGTTTTCCAAATATCTTGAATATGAAAAATGCATAAGAGGCCTTGAATTTATCTTGAATGAAAACAGGGGCGGCTTAACACCTACCTGTGTAACATAATATATCTTAAGCCTCTTGCCCTTGTCCGAAGGCGGCTGCTTCATCATGGTGGCATCTGCTATCAGGCTATTGAGCTGGCCCGTAGGCACTCTCATTGATCTGTTTTCGGCAACGTACTTGGCCATGTCGATAACGTGGGTTACCCGCTGTCCTGTCAGTGCCGAAATAAATACAGATGGTGCATATGCCATGAATGTAAGCTCCTTGGCTATATCCTTCTTGAACCGGCTCATGGTGTTGGTTTCCTTGTCCAGCAAATCCCATTTGTTTACTACTACCACTATACCCTTGCCTGCCTCATGGGCAATGCCGGCGATTTTTTTATCCTGCTCCGTAATGCCTTCCTGAGCATCTATCATAAGGAGGCAGACGTCGCACCTTTCGATGGCAGCTACGGCCCTTATCACGCTAAATCTTTCTATATCTTCGTTTACCTTGCTTTTTCTTCTTATTCCTGCTGTATCTATGAGGAGATATTTTTCTCCGTCCTTCTCAAACGGTGTGTCTATGGAATCCCTGGTAGTTCCCGCAATAGGCGAAACTATTACTCGGTTTTCTCCAAGGAGTTTGTTGACCAGAGAGGACTTGCCTACGTTAGGCTTGCCTATCATTGCTATCTTGATAAGGTCCTCTTCCGGCATGCCTGCCCCTTGAGAAAAACTCTCAATTATCCTGTCCAGAAGGTCTCCCAGGTTCAGCATATTAGCCGCAGAAATAGGTATAGGTTCTCCCAGTCCCAGCTCATAGAAATCATAGAAATCATCTGGCAGGGTCTTGCCGTCTATCTTATTGACCGTAAGCACTACCTGTTTGCCTGTCCTCATTAGCATGGATGCCACTTCCCTATCAGCAGAGGTGACTCCCTCCTTACCGTCGGTCATGAAAAGTATCACATCTGAGGTGTCCATAGCCATCTGGGCCTGCTCCCTCATCTGGGAAAGGATTATGTCCTTGCTGTCAGGCTCTATACCTCCCGTATCAATTAACGCAAAATGAACGCCTGACCATTCCGCTTCGGCGTATATCCTGTCTCGTGTAACGCCGGGAGTATCCTCTACAATTGATACTCTCTGCCCGACTATTTTATTAAAAAACGTGGATTTCCCCACATTAGGCCGTCCAACGACGGCTACCAATGGTTTACTCATTGAATATTCCTTCCGCAAATTCCTTAGAGTTGAATTCCTTAAGGTCATCTATCCCTTCCCCGACGCCTATAAACTTTACAGGCATGTCAAACTCGTCTGCAATTGTAACAACTATACCGCCCTTGGCAGTACCATCCAGCTTGGTAAGTACGATACCCGTAATGTTGGCAGCCTGGTCGAATTCCTTGACCTGAGAAACGGCGTTCTTGCCTGTGGTGGCGTCTATTACAAGGAGTGTTTCCCTGGCGGCCTCAGGATATTCTCTGTCTATGACCTTGTTCATTTTATTTAGTTCATCCATAAGGTTCTTCTTGTTCTGAAGCCTTCCCGCCGTATCACAGATAAGCACGTCTATACTCCTAGACTTAGCTGACTGGATGGCGTCGTATAAGACTGCCGATGGGTCTGCACCTTCTTTGTGCTTGATAACATTGATTCCCACGCGCTGACCCCATATTACCAGCTGCTCTGCTGCCGCCGCTCTGAATGTGTCCGCAGCTGCAAGGATGACTGATTTACCTTCAGCCTTCAGCTTATGGGCGATTTTACCTATGGAGGTAGTCTTGCCGCCTCCGTTTATTCCTATCATAAGAATGACAAGCGGCGTATCCTGACAGAGGCCGTGAGACTCCTTCTTATCCATGAGGCTGGCTATTATCTTCCCCAGCCTCACTTTGATGGCATGGGGGCTTGTAAGGTTGTTTGTTCTTATTTCAGTCCTTAAGGTCTCCACTATTTTCATAGTGGTTTCCATGCCTATATCGGACGTTATCAGTATCTCCTCAAGCTCGTCAAGAAAATCATCATCTATGGAAGCCCTTGCCATAAGGGCGTCGCCTATTCTCTGGGACAGCTTCCCGAAAAAGGACTTTTTGTCTTCATTCAGCATCTGGCTTCTCCTTTTTTATATCTCAAAATCGTCTTCCAGATTCAGCGACAGCACCTTTGATACTCCCTTTTCCGGCATGGTCACACCATACAGCACATCTGCATGTTCCATGGTTGCCTTCTGGTGTGTAACCAGTGTGAACTGGATTCCCATAAGTTTTCTGAGGCAGCTGATGAATCTGTCTATGTTGTTATCGTCAAGGGCCGCTTCCACCTCGTCCAGTATGCAGAACGGCGTAGGCTTGGCCTTGAGCACTGCAAACATAAGGGCGATAGCTGTCAAGGTCTTCTCTCCGCCGGACAGCAGATTGATATTCTGCAGCTTCTTTCCCGGTGGCTGTGCCACGATGTCTATATTGGATTCAAGAGGATTGTTTTCATCGGAAAGTCTCAACTCTGCGTGGCCGCCTCCAAAAAGCTCCTGGAATTTTTCCTCAAAGTTCACTACTATCTTATCAAAACTCTCCTTGAACTTAATCTTGATAGCCTTGTCCATATCTTCTATTATCTTGTTCAGATTGTCCATAGCTTTCTGAATATCGGCCTGCTGACCTGTCAGAAACTCATATCTTTCTCTTACCGTTTCGTATTCCTCTATGGCTCCTACGTTTACCTCTCCAAGCTCCTTCATGCGATTCTTAATCTGCCTGTTTTCTTTGACCGCAGACGACATGACGAACTCATCGTTCTTGAATTCCATGGCCTGTATATATGAAATCTCAAAATCATCCCACAGTCTGTCCTTGTAGGTTTCAAGCTGAGTTTCGTTCTTTGCCTTCTTTATCTCCAGCTCGTACTTCTGATTCTGCAGGCTTTCCAGCTTGGAGTTTGATTCTTCCTTCTCTGCATTGCAGAGGGCAAGATTTCCTATGACCTGAGCCTTTTCCTCCGTCACCTCGTCCATGTATTCATCAAGCCTGAACTTCTCTTCTTCTTTAGCCTTCAGTAATGCGCCGGAATCTCCTGTCCCCAAGGTTATCCTGTCCTTCTCCCCTTTAAGTCCATCCAGACGAAGTCCTTTAGCTTTGATGTCAGCTCTGAGTTCTTCAACGACTGCTTCTATTCTGCCATATATTTCATCTGCGTGCTCCTGCTCGTTTTCACAGGTATTGAGATTGATTCTTGCCTCAGTTATATCCTCGTTTATCTTATCAAACAGAGTCTTCCTGCCGTTGTATTCGTCCAGCTTTTCTTCGCTGAGCTTCTCGGCTTCTTTTATGGCTATATAGTTTTTCTCTATTCCTGTCTTGAGCCTCTGTATCATAGCTGCGGAATTATCCTTCTCGCTTCTGATGTTCTCAAGCTCCTTGCGAAGCTTATCTCCGCTTGTCTTTATATCTCGCAGCATGCTTTCCGAAAGGCTGACCTCGTTATCCTTGGATAGCACCTTTCGCTCGTAAGCTCTTATTTCTTCCTCAAGACCGTTTACCTCCGTGCCGAAGCTGCTTATGTCTTTTCTTAAAGCATCAAGCCTCTCGCCCCACTTCTTTCTTTCCACTGTCTTCTGAGCTATTTCACGCTCCATGGAAACTATCTCTGCTTTTCTGTCCAGAATGTTAGCGCTCTTGTTCTTATACTTTCCGCCCGTAATAGCTCCGCTTGCGTTTATTACTTCGCCCTCAAGGGTCACGAATCTGAATCCTACGCCCTTCTTGGACATCCTTACGGCATTGTCCATATTGTCTACTAAAATAACTCTGCCAAGAAGGTAGTCTGCAATGGAAGCGTACTTGCTGTCAAACTCAACACACTCCGGCCCAAAGCCCAGAAACCCCTGTTCACTGCTCAGCCTGTCATCCTTTGACATCCTTCCTCTTATGGAATCTACCGGCAGGAAGGTCATTCGTCCCGCCTTATTCACCTTAAGGGACTTGATAGCCTCCTTGGCACTGGCATCATCATCGCATACTATGTTCTGTATAGCTGCGCCAAGAGCCGTCTCCATGGCCATCTCGTAGCCTTCCGGCACCTTTATCAAATCGGCTACCACACCGTGGATACCTCTCAGGCCAGACTTCATAACGTGCTTTACCGCATAGTTGTAGCCTTCATAATTGCTTTCCATTTCCTCTATGGTTTTCTTTCTTGCGGAAAGCTGTCCTAGGGAAATCCTAAGCTCTTCTACGGATTTGGCGAGAGCTCTTTCCTCCTCCTGATCCTGCAAAAACTTTTTTCTCTTTTTCTCTGCATTGTTTCTCAGCTGATTTAAGGCTCCCTCAAACTCCTGCTTCTCCCGCTTTATGGTGTTTAGTTTATCAAGGGTTTCCTTGTTGCTATCTTGTCCCGTATCCTTCTCCTGCAGAAGCGTATTCTGCCTTCTGTCAAGAGTCTCTCCCAGCATCTGCAAGCTGTTTATCTCTGCCTTGTCCGAATTTATCTTCCTGTCCAGCTCAAATATTTGGCTCTTATATTCGTCAGCCTGCTTTAAGAGCCGAGCCATTTCCTCGGTCATGGCTTCATAGACGGATATCTTATCCTGAAGCTGTCTCTTCATTTCCAGAAGTCTTCTGTCCACACCATTCTTCTGGAGCTTCACATTTTCGCTGTTGTCCTGTTCCCTTGCAAGTTTTTCCTCCTGCTGTTTGATTTCTTCAGTAAGCCTGGCGCTATTTTCCTCTATGGCAACGAGCCTTTCCTTATTGATTTCGCTTTTATTTACCAGGGTATTGAGCTCGTCTATTGCCGCCAGCAGCTTTTCCCTTGTTTCAACTGAAATAGCCTCAAGAGCCTCGCTCTTGCTACTTAGATCTGCCAGCTTTTGTTCAAGCTCTGTCCTGTTTTCCTTGGCTGTATCTATGGTCATCTGAAGCTCTGACAAATCATCCTTCATGTACTCGTTCTTCAATTCAAGATTTTCCACATTCTTGAGGATGATATTGATTTCCAGTTCCTTGTATCTGTCTCTCAGTTTTATGTATTCCTTGGCCTTGACGCTATCCTCTCGCAGCCCATCGATACGCCCTTCTATTTCTCCGACGATGTCCTTGACTCTGTCCATGTTGGCCGTAGTTGCAGTCAGCTTTCTTTCAGATTCCGCCTTCTTCGTCCTATACATTACTATGCCGGCGGCTTCCTCGAATATTTCTCTTCGGCTTTCTGTTTTGTTGCTCAGAATATCTGATATTTTACCCTGACCAATAAGGGAATATCCGTCAACTCCGATTCCCGTATCCATTATCAGCTCCCTGATATCCCTAAGCCTGCATTGATTGCCGTTTATATGGTACTCGCTCTCTCCGGAGCGAAACATTCTTCTTGTAATGGCGACTTCCTTATAGTCAATAGGCAGGCTTCCGTCCTCGTTGTCTATTACGAGAGTTACCTCTGCCATTCCCCTTGATTTCCTGCCGGCGGTACCTGAGAATATTACCTCTTCCATTTTGCCGCCTCTCAGCATCTTGGGGCTCTGTTCTCCCAACACCCATCTGATGGCATCGCTTATGTTGCTCTTACCGCTGCCGTTAGGTCCTACTATGCAGGTAATGCCTTGGGTGAATTCTATGGTTACGGGCTCTGCGAAGGATTTGAACCCGTGCATTTTGATTTTCTTAAAGTACATTTACTTCCCTTTCCAGCATCTTCTCAGCTGCCTGCTGCTCTGCCTGTTTTTTGCTTTTCCCCTGTCCCTTCGTGGCTTTAGCTCCGTCAATCTCCAGCTGAACCACAAATGTCTTATCATGGTCAGGACCACATTCTTCAAGAAGGGCGTACTTTATTTCCCTTGCCCCTGCTGCCTGGAGCTTTTCCTGAAGCGCCGTCTTGTAATCCGTTACTATATACTTCCCGTTTTTGACATCTTCGATGGAGCTTTGGAACCACTCAAGCACCACTGCTCTCACCCTATCGTACCCTCCGTCAAGATATACGGCTCCGATGATAGATTCCATAGCATCGGCAAGTATGGAGTCCCGCTGTCTGCCTCCACTTCTGTTCTCGCCGTTTCCAAGTAGCAGATAGCTGCCGATGTCCATAGCTCTCGCCTTTTCGGCCAGAGACTTTTCACAGACCAGGCTGGCTCTCGCTCTCGATAAAAATCCTTCCTCTCGGTGAGGAAAGATTTTAAATAATTCTTCTCCTATTATGGCATCAAAAAACGCATCTCCCAGAAATTCCAGTCTTTCATTGCTTTTCTTGCCTCTGTCATGCTCCTTAATGTAGGAGCTGTGAGTCAAAGCCGTTGTCAGAAGCTCCTTGTTATGAAATTGGTATTTGATTTTACTCTCAAGGCTCCCTGGGTCCAGCATACTAGAAATTATCCTCCTCGTCTTCCTCGATATTCTCTTCGGTATCAAGCATGGATTTTCTTATTATATCCACCACGTTTTCCCTTGCATAAGGGATACTCTTAATAATGGCATTTTTAACTGCATCGTGGTTGGATGAACCGTGAATCTTTATTACAGGTCCGTTGACTCCCAGTATAGGCGCGCCACCGTATTCATTGTAGTCAAACTCAGCCTTCATAGACGTAAGCTGACCCTTTATCATAAGGCCTGCTACCTTGGCTTTGATGGTTTCCATAAGCTTATTCTTCAAAAGTCGCAGAATACTCCAAGCCATGCCTTCCGTGAGCTTGAGGATTACATTGCCCACAAAACCGTCGCAGACTATTACTTCACATGCTCCGTTAGGAACCTCTCTTGCCTCCACATTGCCGACAAAGTTAATGGATGCCTGCTGCAGCCTCTTATAAGCATCTTTGGTAACGCTTGTCCCCTTGCTTTCCTCGACTCCCAGGTTTACAAGGCCGACTCTCGGATTTTTTCGTCCCAAGACCTTTTCCATGTAAATACTTCCCATAAGTCCGTATTCCAGCAGGTTCTGCGCCTTGGCCTCCGAGCTGGCTCCCGCATCTACAAGCAGAGATGCCGGCTTGCCCAAGCAAGGATATATGCTGGCAAGAACAGGCCTGTCAATGCCTTCTATCCTCCCAAGTATCATTCTGGAGCCTACTACGAGAGCTCCCGTGTTGCCGCCCGAAACGATAACATCTCCTCTTTTTTCCTTGAGAAGATTGAGTCCTACCACCATAGAAGAGTCCGGTTTTCTTCTTATTGCCTTTACCGGGCTGTCCTCCATGGTAATAACTTCATCTGCATTGACTATTATTATATTGTTCCCTTTGAAATTGTTTCTCTTCAGTTCTTCTTCAATCAGCTCTCTTTTCCCAACTATGCATATTTCATCGTTAATGACCTCGGCCGCCTCAACTGCACCCTTTACGGTTTCTCTGGGCGCATTGTCGCCACCCATTCCATCAAGTACTATTCTCATCTTTGCCTCCTTCATATAATCCATGCCGGCTACTTAATTCGCTGCAAAAACCCCTTTACTCTTCCTTCTATGTTCTGAGCTTCGAAAACAGAAGAACCTGCAACTATTATCTCTACTCCCGCATCCACTACTGTCTTCACATTATCCAGATTGATGCCGCCGTCTATTTCTATCTTGAAATCAAGACCTCTTTTCTTCTTTATCCTGTCAAGCTCTTTGACCTTTCCCAAGGAGCTTTCTATGAATTTCTGTCCGCCAAATCCCGGATTCACAGACATGAGCAAAACCATATCCACGTCGTCCAGAACATAATCAAGAACCGACATGCTCGTTCCCGGATTAACGGCAACGCCCGCTTTCACACCCTGAGACCTTATATGCCGGAGGGTTCTGTCTATGTGTATGCAGGCTTCCTGATGAACCGTTATATATTCCGTGTTGTCCGTTACGAAATCCTCCAGATAATCGTCGGGATTCTCAATCATAAGATGGACGTCAAAGGGCATCTCGGTTTTCCCAAGGAGGCTTTTCATTACGGCAGCCCCAAAACTTATATTAGGGACAAAATGCCCATCCATTACATCAATATGAAGGAGATGAGCTCCTGCATTTTCAACTTTTTTTACATCCTCTGCTAAATCCGCAAAATCCGCAGACAACAGGGATGGCGCCAATAGTGCCATTTTATAGCTCCTTTCCCGGTGCTAATATTGCTTTGATTTTTTTATTTCCTCAAGCTGTGCCTTATATGACTCATATCTGTTAGGATTTATCTTCCCTTCATTAAGCGCTTTGATGACTCCACATCCCGGTTCTGCAACATGTCTGCAGTTATGATATCTGCACTTTCCAATCTCTCTGGCTATTTCAGGAAAGAGATGCTGCAGCTCTTCTTCCTCTGCATCCAATATCTCAAATGAGGTGAAGCCCGGTGTGTCGAATATCATGGTCCCCGCCTCTTTATCTATAGTAAAAAGCTCTGAGTGTCTGGTGGTGTGCTTCCCTCTTTCTGATTTTTCGCTTATGCTTCCTGTTTCGGCCGTAGCTTCGGGCTTTAGCCTATTCAATATGGTGGATTTTCCCACTCCGGATGCTCCGGCAAGGGCGACCTTCTTCCCCTTGATGAGTTCTCTGAATTCCTCAAGACCGTCCCCGCTTTTGCTGTCCATGCAAACTACAGGATATACGGGCTCATATATTTCTTCCAAAAGCCTTCTGGTTTGGGCTGCCTTGCTGTTCTTTTGATTCTTAGCTGCCTCTGCATCTGCCAAGTCACATTTATTCATGCAAAGTATTATTTCTGTACCGGTTTTCTCGGCCATAACGAGAAACTTATCTATGACAGACAAAACAGGTGCAGGCCTTGCTACAGATGTAACTATGACGAAGCAGTCCACGTTGGCAATAAAGGGTCTTATAAAGCTGTTCCTTCTCGGCAGTATCTCCGTTATAAGGCTGTCGTCATTATCCGGAATTACGTGAATTTTCACCATATCTCCCACGGCAGGCTTAATATCCCTCTGTTTAAACACGCCTCGTGCTTTACATCTATATACGGACTCGCCGGATTTTACATAATAAAATCCGGCGATGCCCTTTATTATCAAGCCTTTTGAATCCTTCATCATACTACCATCTAATCCGACTCAGAGGATGTCGGAGCCTCGGTAGGCTTAGCTCCCCTGCTCACCTTAACTCTTACTGAGGTACCCTTCTCTAGCTGAGCATTTGCTTCATACTGCTGCCACATTACCTCACCTTCGGCATAAGTGGTGCTGTAATCATAGCTCACACTTCCCATGGTAAGTCCTGCATTTGAGAGAGCAGCCTGAGCGTCTCCTATGTTTTTACCTACTAGGAAAGGCACTGAAGCCTTAGCCTTGGAGCCGTCGCTGATAACTATATTGACCTTCTTTCCCTTTGCCGCTTCTGTTCCTGGCTTAGGGTCCTGGTCAATTATGGTCCCCTTAGGCTCTTCGCTGGCCTTCTCTGTAGTACTTCCCATCTTGAAGCCCGAAGCCTCAAGTGTGGCAGACGCTTCGTTTTCCATCTTGCCGGTTAAATCAGGCACTGCACCGTCACCAAGGCCTTTGCTTATATTTACCCTTATAGTGCCGCCTTCCTTGATTGTCTCACCTGCAGCCGGGTCCTGAGAAACGATTTTGCCCTTTTCTACTTCTTCGCTGACAACTTTCTTGTCTACCTTTATCTTCAAATCTATATCGTTTTGAGCCAAATAAAGCTCTGCTTCTTCCACAGTCATATTCTCGAAGCCTGGAGCTTTAATCTCCTTGCCCCCTCCCAATATGCCAAAAGCAAATCCCAGAATAAGCAGAAGTATTATAACGCCTCCGGCAATAGAGCTGATGAGGATTATCTTTTTCTTCTTTGTCATAGGGGCTTTCTTCTTGCCTTTTTTCCTGCCCCTTTCATCCTCGTATTCATCGTAATCTTCATCCCCGTCATCGTAGTCTGTCTCCGCTATAGGCTCTCTGTGTCCCTGGCCTCTTCCGCCCATGAGAACTGAATCGCCAACCATGCTTCCTACAAACTCAAGATTATTGAGAGCTTCAATAAGCTCTTCTGCCGATGCGAATCGGTTAACGGGATATTTGTCCGTACACTTCATGATTATATGTTCAAGTGCAGGGGGTACTCCGGCAACCATCCTTGAAGGAGGTACCATTTCTCCGTTTATATGCATAAGAGCTATATTCACAGGATTGTCTCCGTCGAAAGGAACTCTTCCTGTAAGCATTTCGTACATTACGATACCTAATGAATAAATATCGGACTTTTCATCAACATATCCACCTCTGGCTTGTTCAGGTGAAAAGTAATGAACTGAGCCAATTATTCCATCAGTATTGTCCACGATAGTCGCCGCATTGACAGCCTTAGCAATACCAAAGTCGGTAATCTTAGCTGTTCCGTTAGGAGTTATCATTACATTGTGCGGCTTAACATCTCTATGTATTATATGATTCTTATGAGCAAAAGCAAGAGCCGCCGCAATCTGCTTAGAAAGAGCTATGACCTTCGGGTATGACATAGACCCCTGCTCTTTGATATAATCGCTTAGGGTTCTCCCTTCAATAAGTTCCATCACTATGTAATGAATATTTCCTTCTCTGCCTACATCATAAATGTTAACGATATTAGGATGAGACATACTGGCTGCTGCCTGAGATTCCCTCCTGAAGCTATCGATAAATTTATGGTCGTTGATAAACTGTGGCTTTAATATCTTAATCGCCACAAAGCGGTTAAGCAATTTGTCCTTTGCTTTATAGACAACGGACATTCCTCCTTCACCGATTCTCTCGAACAGTTCATATCTGCCTGCGAGTACCTTATTGCTCATATCTTCCTCCTAAATAATTATATCCTTAAACAAACCACGGTAATATTATCTCTTCCACCTGACTTTATGGCCTTATCCACTAACTCAGAGCAAAGCTCGTTCATGCTGTCAGTCTCTCTTATGTACTGGGCTATTTCCTTTTCCTTGACTTCTCCGTAGAGACCGTCTGAACAAAGCATCAATACATCATCTTCCTTGAGCTTCACCTGATAAAAATCCGGGTCCACATAATACTCAGCTCCCAACGCTTTGGTTATCACGTTTTTCTGCTGATGGTGTTCGGCTTCATCTTCGGTTATTACACCTTTTTTAATAAGCTCGTTCACATAGGTATGGTCGTTAGTAATTCGTTTCAGCTTCCCATTCCTGAACAGATACGCTCTGCTATCGCCTATATTGACTACATAGGCCTTTTTACCCTTGATGTATGCCATAACTACTGTCGTAGCCATACCTCTGTTTTCTTCCGCATCCATGCCTGCCTGATATACCTTCTCATTGGCAACCCTTATTGCTTCTGATAAAAATCCGAAAATCTCTTCCGTCTCCTTACAGGCCGATATATCGTTTTCCGCTACATATCCGGCTATCTCGCTTACGGCCGTTCTGCTGGCCACTTCTCCGGAGTTATTTCCTCCTACGCCATCGGCAACGATATACACATTATGGCTTGGGATAACAAAGCAAGCATCTTCATTGTTTTTTCTAACAACGCCCCTGCTGCATTTAAATCCTATCTGCACCATTATTATCGCCCTTTCTAGTCTATAATATTAGGCTATCGGCTCTTTTCATAACACATATGAAGAAACCGTCCGTTGAATTAACGTTTGGCAGTAACAGAGTCCTTTCCACCTTTTTAAATCCCGGATTCTTCTTCAGGAATGTATCGGTAACCCGTTCGTTTTCTTTAGGGTTGACAGTACACGTGCTGTAAAGAAGTGTTCCGCCTGGCTTAACGTAGGCTGCTGAGGCTGAAAGGATGGCCAACTGCTTTCTTGGCAGTAGGTCCATTTGATCCGTATATTCTTTGTACTTTATCTCAGGCTTTCGTCTTACGACACCAAGCCCTGAGCAAGGCGCATCCACCAGCACTCTGTCGGCCTTCTGAACCATAGTCGAATCAACTCTGGTGGCATCCCATGACCTTGTTTCTATATTGGTGATACCAAGCCTTCTGGCTTCCCTGTCCACTATGTCAAGTTTCCTTCTGTATATGTCAGAGGCAATTATTCTGCCTGTATTATTCATTCTTTCGGCTATTGCCGTAGTCTTCCCTCCGGGAGCGGCGCATACATCCATTACCAGCTCTCCATGCTTAGGGTCCAGTTTTTCTGCCACCAGCATCGAGCTTTCGTCCTGAGGTGTAAACATTCCCAGCTTGTACAGCTCCGTGTTCAAAAGCTCCTTACCCTTCACGTTCAATGCGTTGTGGCAAAGACTTCCCTCTTCTATCTCATAGCCTCTGCTCTCAAGGCTTTTGATAAGATCAGGCTTCATAACTCTGAGCCAGTTGAGCCGTATTGTCATAGGCGGAGTTTCGTTTCCCGCCTTCAGCAATGCTTCCACGAAATCCATGCTGTAGTGCCCTGTCCAAAGCTCTATTATCCAAGGAGCATAGGAATACTTTACCGACAGGTATCCTATCTCATCTTCCACCCTATCAGGTATCTTTATCTGCATCCTCTTGTTAAGATAGCTTCTGAGAACTCCGTTTACAAGGGCATCCTTTCCTCTGCAATATCTCTTGGCCAACATTACGCTCTCATCCACGGCGGCATATTCAGGAACAGAATTCATATGCTCAAGCTGATATATTCCCATTCTGAGAATAGTCAGTTCCGAGGTTTTAAGGCTTTTGATTCCATCTCTTACGAGAGCATCTATATAATAGTCCAATGTTATCTTGCTCTCAAGCACACCGTATACAAGCTCCCTTACAAATCCTTGAGATGTAGGCTTATTGACTATTATCTGGTGGTTCAAAGCGAGATTTGAGTAAGCCTTCTTCGATTCAACATCTACCAATGTCAAATATGCCGTTTTTCTGTTAAGATCCATTAGTTACGCCCCCTAATCAATAATAATCTTAGTAAATTGGCTACTGCAACGGCCAGTGCCGCAATATATGTCATGGCACATGCCGATAGTACCTTTTTTGCGCCGACACTTTCACCGGCATCTATTATTCCTAAATCTAGAAGCTGTCCTACGGCTCTCTTGCTGGCATTGAGTTCCACAGGCAGGGTCACCGTGTGAAACAGAACTACTACGGCAAAGAATATTATCCCCAAATCAAATATTAGATTTCCCATGGTCATGTTCCCGGCCCATATTACTAACAGTCCGATAAGCAGAAGGGGCCATGATGCCGTAGATACAATATTTACTACGGGAGCAATTGCGCTTCTGAATTTCAAAAATCCGTAAGCAGTCCCATCCTGTATGGCATGGCCCGATTCGTGGGCCGCAACACTTACGGAAGCTATAGAGCTCCCATTGTATATGTCCGCCGACAATCTCATTATGTCGTTTTTCGGGTCATAGTGATCCGTCAGATTACCCGGGACTATTTCAATAGGCACATGTTTCATATTGTTAGCATCGAGGATCCGTCTGGCAGCCTCTCGACCTGTGATTCCTCGCTTGTTTCTAACCCGTGCATATTTACCGTACGCTCTCTTCACCTTTGACTGGGCATACAATGTAAAAAGTATTGCCGGAATCAAAAGGAAAATTGTAGGATCAAATATCCCAAAATACATAAAAACACCTCACGATTGTAATTTTATATTAAAACTGTTCCAATTTCAATGGAATTACCTTTTAAATATTCTTTTATGGCAACTATTTTTTTGCCTGGAACCTGAATTTCCGTTATCCTGAGAATCTCGCCACCTGCTGCTATGTCTAGGCCCTCCGGCGAAAAAGCTACAACAGTACCATTCTCAGCATCAGTACTCTGTCCCGGCACTTGGGCTTTCCAGAATTTTATCATCTTATCCGCCATGTAAGCGTAAGCTCCCGGCCACGGGTCAAAAGCCCTTATAAGCCTTTCTATTTCCTCCGGCTTGCCTGCAAAATTTACATGCCCTTCTTTCTTGGATATCATAGGAGCATAGGTGTGGTCTTCGTCCTTCTGCTTTTCTCCTTTGATATTTTCCAGCTTTGGAAGGGTCTCAACCAGCAGTTTCGCACCTATGACCGCAAGCTCGTCATGGAGCTGCTGACCTGTTTTCTTTCCTATAGGCGTAGATTCTTTAGCCAGCATATCGCCTGTATCAATTCCTTCTGCCATGAACATTATGGTTATCCCCGTCTCCTTGTCGCCTTCCATGATAGCTCTTTGAATAGGAGCCGCACCTCTGAATCGTGGCAAAAGCGAGCCGTGAACATTCACACACCCAAGAGGCGGTATATCGAGAAACTCCTTAGGCAATATCTGCCCGTAAGCCGCCACGACTATAGCATCCGCACCGCAGGCCTTAATCCTGTCCATGAATCCCTCATTTCCTCTGACCCGTTCAGGCTGTAAAACTTCAAGACCAAGGGCGAGAGCCTTTTCCTTTACAGGAGAAAACTTCAATTCCCTGCCTCTGTCTCTGACAGCGTCGGGCTGAGTAACCACGTATGCTATTTCATGTCCCGCCTCGTACAGCTCTTCAAGGGAAGGCACTGCAAAATCAGGGGTTCCCATAAATACTACTTTCATTCTTCCTGCCCTTCGTTATTGGTTATTTCATACATCTCTTTGGCTTTATCGGTGTATAGTATGCCTTCCAAATGGTCGAATTCGTGACATATGACTATTGCCGGAAATCCTTCAAAAGTATATTCCTGCTCCTGTCCGTCTCTGCCCAGTCCTTTGATTTTCACCTTTTCAGGCCTCTCAACTAAGCCCATGCAGCCTGGAACTGACAAGCATCCTTCCTCACTTTCCTGGCTTCCTTCCAGATACTCTATCTCAGGGTTGACAAAATAATAGGCTTCGCCGCTTTCTGGATCCGGATTCGCCACGAACATTCTTCTGATTATGCCTATCTGAGGGGCAGCCAGACCTACGCCGTTAGCCTCCCTCATAGTTTCAACCATATCATCAAGAATCATTCTGATTCTGTCGTTCACTTCATCTACTTCTCTGCAATGCTTTCTGAGAATAGGGTCTCCCTCTTCTACTATGTTCCTCAGTGCCATTCTTTTCCTCCTGCTTTCTTATTTCTGATTTCTGCCGTTATACAAAACTGTATGGATTAATATCCGTTACCGCCGTATAATTTTTGCTGCGGTTCTTTCTGTCTTCATCTTTGATTGCAGCGATTATACCCGAATATGTATTTCGCTTGCCCTTGGGACATTTGATAAGCATGGAAAATCTATAAGTCTCCTTTATCCTGCTCATATAGGCTTCCTGAGGCTTAAAGACATTCTCTCTGTCTTCGCTGCTCATCTTATCCATTATACGCCCATACCAGCTGTTGGCTCCCGCCCTGGCCTCTTCCTCGTCTTTGGCCATGAACACTATCTGGAACAAATCACTGTAAGGAGGATATCCCATGTACTTTCTCAGCTGATTCTCCATATGGTAAAAGCCTTCGTAATCCTGTGCTGCTGCATACTCCACCGAATAATGTTCAGGGTTATAGGTTTGTATCACTACATTGCCCATCTCATCACCTCTGCCTGCCCTGCCGGCAGCCTGGGTTATGAGCTGGAACGTTCTCTCCGGTGACCTGAAATCCGGTATGTTCAAGGATATATCTGCCGAAACTATTCCTACAAGGCCTACGTCCTTAAAGTCCAGACCTTTGGCTATAATCTGAGTCCCTATGAGTATTCTCGTCTTGCCTGTTTTGAAATCCTTCAGCTTTTTTTCCAGTTCGCCTTTCTTCTTTACCGTGTCCAGGTCGAGGCGCTCTGATTTATATCCTTCAAATAGTGAGTCTATGGTTTCCTCTACCTTTTCTGTGCCTGTTCCGAAGAATCTTATATACTTACTGCCACATTCAGGACATACCCTCCTGATAGGCTCATCGTAGCCGCAGTAATGGCACATTGCCTTGCCGGCCTTCTTGTGGTATGTAAGGGCAACGCCGCAGTGAGGACATTTAGCAACATACCCGCATTCCCTGCATGAAACGAATGTAGAATATCCCCGCCTGTTGAGAAAAAGCATTACCTGCTTTCCCGCCTCAAGCTGATGCTTTATGCCTTGGTAGAGGGCATTACTTACTATGGTCTTATTCCCCTTTTTAAGCTCTTCCCTCATGTCTACTATAGAAACTTTGGGCATTTGCACCTTGTTGTATCTTTCCGTAAGCTTTAGTATCTTGAAAAGGCCTTCCTCTCCACGATTATATGTAACCACCGATGGAGTAGCGCTGCCCAGAAGCAGCACACCCTTATGGGCATCGTCGCGGGCGCGTTTAAGAGCGACTTCAACGGTATCATACTTAGGCGTATGGTCTGATTTGTATGTGGACTCGTGTTCCTCGTCTATGACTATGAGCCCTATATTCTCAAGAGGTGCAAAGACAGCGGAGCGAGCCCCAATTACTATCCTTACCTCCCCCCTTTTTATCTTCTGCCACTGGTCGTACCTTTCTCCCGCAGATAATCTGCTGTGAAGAACAGCAATCTTCTCATTCCCGAACTTGCCTATGAACCGGTCGATTATCTGTCCCGTCAAGGAAATCTCAGGTACCAGAACTATGGCGGTTCTTTCCGCGGAAAGAGCTTCGTATGCAGCTCTCATGTAAATCTCAGTCTTGCCGCTTCCCGTAACTCCGTATATGAGAAACCTTTCGTGGCTTTTGACCCTTAGCGCGGCATTTATTTTCTCAAGGGCATCCTTCTGCTGACCGGTCAAATCGTCTATTTCGGCCACCTCTCCCTGCTTCTCTCCAAAGGGATTTTTTCTCTCCCCACGTTTCGCCTTGCCACCTACTGGCGTAAAACAGTTTATAGCGTCTATATACCTGCAAAGGTATCTGTTTTTCATCCAAATGCAGGTTCTTATTATTTCCTCCGTCAAGGCCACATTCTCATCAACCTTCTCAACAAACTTCAGTTTCTTCAGCATATCCTGACCCACATCCTCTGTAAGGGACATGACATAGGCTTCTCTCAGCCTGTTCCCTCTTGCAAAAGGAACATAAACCTTGCTGCCCACAGATACGCTGTCATCCTCACAACCATATGTATAAAAACTGTCTGTGCTGTCGCTTTTATTGTCGATTACAAGGTTTACATACTTCATTGATTATTTTCTCTATCTCCTATTTACAGCAAGAAAATATTATTCTCGCCGCAATCCTTTATCATCTTCTCCGACCATACCGATGCCTGCACCTCACCTATGTGAGCCTTTCTCAGGAAATACATGCAAAGTCTGCTCTGTCCTATGCCACCTCCGATGGTGTATGGAAGCTTGCCCTCTAATATCATTTTATGAAATTCAAGATCCCTTCTGTCATCAGCCACTGCGATTCTCAGCTGCCTATCCATAGCTTCTTCGTCTACCCTTATTCCCATAGAGGATATTTCAAAGATGCGTTCCAGTACATCGTTCCAGAGGATAATATCTCCGTTTAGCTCCCAATCGTCGTAGTCTGGCGCTCTCCCATCGTGCTTTTCTCCCGACTTGAGGACTCCTCCTATCTTTTCTATGAATACGGCCCGCCTGTCTTTAGCTATGGCATCTTCCCTCTCCTTAGAAGTCTTATCAGGATACATATCCTCAAGCTCCTGAGAAGTGATGAAAAATATTTCGTTAGGCAGGTCCGTTCTCAGATTCCTGTAAAGTCTGTTCACGTAATCGTTGAGATTTTTAAGGGCCATGTAAAGGGACTCAACCGTAGCTCTGAGATACTCTTGGGTTCTGTTCTGCTTGGTTATCACCTTTTCCCAATCCCACTGATCCACATATATAGAGTGAAGGTTATCAAGCTCTTCGTCTCTTCTGATAGCGTTCATATCCGTATAAAGGCCGGTGTTGGGTTCAAACCTATACTTTCCCAAAGCCATGCGCTTCCACTTAGCCAGAGACTGTACGATTTCCACTTCCTTTTCCGCCATATCCTTTACCGTAAAATTTACCGTTCTCTCCACCCCATTAAGGTTGTCGTTGAGGCCTGTTTCAGGCGCAACGAAAAGTGGTGCCGAAACTCTTCGCAGCTGCAGGCCGTAGGCCAGCTCCTGCTCAAAAAAGTCCTTTATCTTTTTTATTGCTCTTTGACTTTCCATGTAGTTGATGACAGGCGTATAACCTTCCGGAATCAATAGTTTTCCCATTTTATTTGTCTCCTACTCTTTTTGAATATATGCAACCGCAATAATTTTGTCGGTATAGCTCGTATCTTTTTGAAAGCTCTATGGAACGCTTAAAACCGTCCTTCTTCTTAAAATCCCGGTCTAAAAATGACAGGCCGTACTTCAGTGCAAGCTTTCTTCCTATTTCTGAAATCACGTCATTGTTCTTATGGGGGCTTACGGTAAGCGTCGTTCCGAAGTAGTCATACCCCATAAGCCTTGCAGTCTCAGCTGTTTTTTCAAGGCGCTGTCTGAAACAAATGCTACATCTCTTCCCGCCCTCCGCAGCTTCTTCAAAACCTTTGGTTATGTTAAAAAAATCCTTGGGTCTGTAGTCCGTTTCTTTAAAGAACACCATGCCCTTGCCCATGTTTTCTTCGTTAAACCTTCCTATGAACTTGAGCTGAGAGCTTCGCCTTTTTTGGTATTCTGCCTCATCGGTTATGCAAGGATTGTAGAAGAAGATGGTTATCCTGAACTCCTCCGCCAGCCTCTCCACCACAGAGGAACTGCACGGGCCGCAGCAGCTATGTAAAAGAAGGGACGGTTTCTGAACCGTCTCATCAAATCTACTGTTTGACATATCTCTGCCCCCTTGTGGGCCGTAACAAAAGACTTGAGAATCCATTCCATTTCTCCCAAAAAAAATGTATAATACAACTATATAATCTTAACGGTTTATTATATCATAAAAACAAGTCTATGCAAAGGAGATATCCATGATCTTTGACAGGTCTGACGGGCAGCAGCTCAGGGTAAACACCATAAGCACATATTTAAAAAACAGATTTGACAGCAAAGTTGTCAAGCTGTCCATCGACGGTGGATTCACCTGTCCCAACAGAGACGGCAGCAAGGGCACAGGAGGATGTTTGTTTTGCTCTGCCGCAGGCTCCGGGGATATGGCCTCAACTATTGAGGACCAGATATGTCTTCTGTCGCAGAAGTGGCCCAATGCCAAGTATATTGCCTACTTTCAGAGCCATACTAACACCTACGCTCCTGTAGATGAGCTTCGCCAAAAGTACTATGCTGCTCTTAACCATCCTCAGGTGCTGGGAATCGCCATAGCCACAAGGCCTGACTGTATCTCCGGTGAGGTGCTTGAGCTTCTCTGCGAAATAAAGAAAAAGCATTTCATGTGGATAGAGCTGGGTCTGCAAAGCATTCACAGCAAGACCGCCTCGGACATGAATCTGTGCTATACAGTAAGCGACTATGACAAAGCCTTGGACAAGCTTCTACAAAAAAATATCCCTGTCGTCACCCACCTTATACTTGGTCTTCCCGGTGAAAACAGAGAGATGATGCTGGATTCCATTAGCCACGCCTGTAGCAAAGACATATTCGGCTTAAAACTCCATATGCTCAACCTGATCAAGGGCAGCCCTATGGCCCAAAAATATCCTGATTATGTGTCCTTTGGCTCCATTGATGAATACATCGATCTGGTTGTTGCAGCTATTGAAATCATACCGCCGGAAATTGTTCTTCACAGAATATCTGGCGATGCTCCTCGTTCAACCCTTATAGCTCCTGCCTGGAGCTACAGGAAGAGAACCATACTAAACGGCATCCACAAGGAGTTGAAGGAAAGAAATACGTGGCAGGGCAAGTCCCTGGAGCTTTAGACTATTCCTTCGGTCCCAGCCTGCCCTCGTTGTAATGCTTCCTGCAAAGGGAAACGTACATATCATCTCCGCCTATAATTATCTGCTCGCCGCTTTTGACAAATTTGCCGTCTACGACTCTGGCTACCATAGTGGCCTTCTTGCCGCACCAGCATATAGTCTTTATTTCCTCAATCTTATCGGCGTATATGAGCATATAGTATGAGCCTTCAAAGAGTTCATTCTTAAAATCGTTTTTAAGGCCATAAGCAAGAACTGGCACGTCAAAGCTGTCGACGATTTCTATCAGTTCTTCAACGTGATGCCTCTTAAGAAACTGACATTCGTCTATGACCACACAATCCACTTGTTTCATCTCGTTTTCTCTCATGAACAACTCAAGTATATTGGTATCCTCACCCACAGTCATGGCATCCCTCTGCAGTCCGACTCTGGACGTTATTTTACCTTTACCGTATCTATCGTCAACTCCCGGAACGAGAGCCAGAACCCTCTTGCCACGTTCCTCATAATTGTAGGCCACCTTGATTACTTCGATGGATTTGCCTGCGTTCATAGTGCTGTATCTGTAATATAATTGTGCCATAGTGATTTCCTTCTTCCTGTTATGTTTAAGTCATATTCCCTGATAGAATAATTATTATCAATCCTGCAATTATGTCACCCATAGCGATTATCGGCATGGCTTTTCTTATGGACACCTTCATCAGTGCCGCAGCCAGAGCTCCCACCCATACATTGGCCGTAAAGCAGGGTATCGCCGTTATTACCAGCACCACTGTTTCCCTGTTAGTCAGTCCCTGGACCATTGAGCCTGCAAGCTGCAATGTGTTTGGTGGCTGAAGCTCCCACAGCTTGCCGGTGATTTCGTATAAAACAGCCATCAAAAACGGTATAGGTAGCATGCTCCCCAAAAGCGCCACAAAATAAGTCTGTTTCAAAGACAAACCTACATCCGGTCCTATAGGTATGCTTTCCCACATACCCATAGTAGGAAGCATCGCCGCGCTGAAAACAGCCAGATGCTCCATATGCTTATCCCCCTAATCAATCTCTGATTCTATTCTACACTATATCATATGCAGCTCCAAGTATCAGAATGATTTTTTATCGCCTTTTTACGACAAAAAAATAACCCCTCGGACAATGTCAGCAAGAGATTATCTTTTATAAATAAGTGGTGCCCAGACTCGGAATCGAACCAAGGACACGGGGATTTTCAGTCCCCTGCTCTACCAACTGAGCTATCTGGGCAAACTACTTATACTATTTTATGGTGGGCCATCAGGGACTTGAACCCCGGACCTGCCGGTTATGAGCCGGACGCTCTGACCAACTGAGCTAATGGCCCACTTTACGCAACCTCAGCTGCTTTGTAAAATGGGACAGCAACTACCATGCTGCTGAAATGCCGAAGACGCGTTACCCATTTTGTAAAAATGGTCGGGGTGGCAGGATTTGAACCCGCGGCCCACTGGTCCCAAACCAGTTGCGCTACCAAGCTGCGCTACACCCCGGTATCTATTGCAAATGGCAGGGGCAGTAGGACTTGAACCCACGGCACGCGGTTTTGGAGACCGCCGCTCTACCAACTGAGCTATGCCCCTACAATGTGGCGGAGAAGATGGGATTCGAACCCATGCGGCCCTTGCGAACCCTAACGATTTAGCAAACCGTCCTCTTTAGCCTCTTGAGTACTTCTCCAATTATGGCTTATGGCGGAGAGGGTGGGATTTACACAGGTGCAAGCACCTGCCGTTCTGTGCCTCCCCTACGGTCGGCTTGAACTTCTCACTCCTCGAAAGCCCACCGGGCTTTCTCGTGACGCTCGAACCCTTTCGGCTCCGAATCCCCCTCTTTTTTATTATGGCGGAGAGGGTGGGATTCGAACCCACGGCCCCTTTCGGAGTCACTGGTTTTCAAGACCAGCTCCTTAAACCACTCGGACACCTCTCCTCATGCTTCATTATTAAAATTCAACTCCTACCATCCAGATGTCCCCAAGCCGTTATTTGGTGACCCATCGGAGATTCGAACTCCGGACACCTTGATTAAAAGTCAAGTGCTCTGCCAACTGAGCTAATGGGTCATATTGGCTGGGGTAGCAGGATTCGAACCTACGCATGAC
>JAAZCE010000101.1 GCA_012513435.1 Clostridiales bacterium | reverse complement strand
CGTTATTTTTAAATACTATGCCGTCGTATAGTTATACAATGAAGGGTTATTACAAATGACAAACATTATAAAATGTACAATTAAGAAATCGGTTTCTGTTACAAAGAAGCTGGCAAAGTGGACGTCAATCGGTGCTGGAATAGTGGCTGGTATTGCCGTATTTGCATATTTGATATGGTTAATTCGTGAGTTTTTGGAAGTTGGTTATTCTATTCTCGCTAGTATTCCATGGTTTGTATGGATAATTATAGGCATTCCATGTAGTATTGTGGTATATTCTTATTTGTGGTGTTATGATAAACAGCATCATGGATTTTTTACAAGTGATGTAGCGGCTGGGTTACTATTCGGTATTGTAGGATTTATTGGATCTGGATTAGTCGGTGTTTTGGTGTATCAGATGGTTGTCTCTGAATTTCTTCTATCTGTGTGTATATTTATTTGGGTTGTGAGCAGTGTAGTAGGTGGTATTTTTTGTTATTTCCTGGGATATCATCCGTGAATTTAAATGCCTAAATTTTTAACATTTTTGTTTTTAATAAAAAAGTATAAATAGTATCACGCTCAATATATTATTGTAAATTGGAGTTGTTATGATAAAATTTGAAAACGAAAAGGTTACGATTGCTTATGCTGATTATGTTGCATGTCTAAACGCGGAAAATACGCCTAGTGATATTCAAGAACCATTGTTGCTTGGATATATTGAAGCATTGCATCAGTTTGATTTGATAACCGAACAGGAATATAATACATTGGTCAATTTATGGTATCCAGAGTGACAATGGAAGTAACAAATGGATGGATTAGATTTAGTTAATTTTTTTTTGCACGATGAAATTGCGGCAAAAATTTGGTATCGTGACATTGAATGGAAAACCGAGGATTCAACTTGTATTCTGTATAAAAGCAAACTTGATACTCGGCAACAGTTTATCTTATCGTTGTTTGATGATGATACTGCCATGATAGGTTGCCTTAATCATGGTTATGATGTTTATTTGTCTTCGGAAAACATGATAAGAGCAAGATCGATGAGTTTTAGTTTATGGTTTGATATGAAAGACGCTAGTTTTCTTAGAATTATGTATAGACGCGAAGTGGCATGCTGAGGTCAAAAGATGAATTATTTTAATAACAGGGTGTATGTACGAGTGGAGTTACCGTGTTAGATGCTAGAAACGAATATGATAGTAAAAGAAATGAATTAAATGATTATTTGACTCTTATATTTGTGAGTTTAGTAACACTTACTCTTAGTGTTGTTATATTTATCTGTGTATGCATTTAACACCATTACATTTTTTAAAAATAAAAAGTGGATTAAAAGGTGATGATATATGTTGCTGTTCCAGCTGTTTTTCCAGATTGTGAACTTATTTTACCACCCATTATTTTTACGGTATTTTCAACTACACCCATTCCCATCCCCCCAAAGGAAAATTGTAATTCATTAGTTCTTGGGTTGAGATAAATTGCATCATATTTAATTAATTGTTCTTTTTTAGCAAGTGATAACTTTTTTAAATTGTCTAAACAATATTTATTGAAAATCTTTTCAAACGATACTGATAATTTGTTATATCCACCACCGGACATGGTGTAACCACTTGATGTAAAATTACTTCCGGTTTTAGTAGTGCCTATGACTGTGCAGTGAGGTGTATAACTTGTATCACTTGCTGTACGGCGACCAACCTTAATGGTCATGAATTTCGTTTCTGCCATAGGATATAGTATGCACTCTATATATTTAAATGTAATGCAAAAAATATTGTTAAAAAATTAAAATTTTATTTTTTAGGATAATCATAGAATTCTTTTAATTCAGGATTCCGGTTCATAACAGCCATAAATTTTTGTCTGTATGATTCAATTAATTTCTTTTTATTTGGATTCTTAGATTGTTTTATCCATTTGGGAATATCGGCATATTGTAAAACTTCCCCTTTCAATGAAATTTTAAAATCAGAATAGGGATTCTTGGTTCGTGAATATATCCATCCGAAATGATTACAAACTTGTTTTGCTACTAAATGTACCCAATTTTCTTCGTATTCTCGAATATTTAGTTTTCCATCTAAAATTTGTTTTTTCATTTCATCCTGCATTTTATCCGATACATCCCAATAATATTTTGTAAATGTTCTATTTACAAATTTACCATAGCCAGATTTGGGTCGTTTTACTGTATACACGTATATGGGGTCTACTGCGATTGTCGCATTCATATCATATGCCGCATTATTTGCTAAATCGTTAACGGACAGGCTACTTAATACCGGAATATTACCAACAAAATAATTAACAGGGTGATTATGAATAAATGTGCAGTCTGTTATTACCTTACTTGGTAAATTAGCTAATTTATCACCAATCCAAACAGTTCGTTCTTTGTTGTCAGTAGTTTTAAATACTATTTTCCCAGATGAATTAACCAAATACCCATGTTCTACATCCAAATTATCAATTTTCATTGTTATTTTTTTCAATGTATCAGTCAAGCTACTCATATTAACTATGTGGAACTTTCATATATTTAAATGTAAGCACAAACGTGTTTAGTGAATAACATTTAAATATATATAACTCTAATTTATAATAATGTTTAATTATACTTTTAAAATTGTATCAATTTTTGGATATAAAAATCCAAAAAAATTACTCGAATCAATCAGAAATAGTAATAGTATTCCATTAGAAGTAAAAAAAATAGTAACTCAATCAATTGATGATTTCCAGTTTTTTAAAAGTATAGTTAAAAAACAAAATAATAAGTTAATTCATTCGCTAATTTGGAATAATAATCGACATGAAATTAAAATAATTGAATTAATTGAAAAAAATAAATCTCAATATGAAATACAAATTAATCCTATCCCAAAGCCAACAAACTATTTGGTTTTAGGAACTGATTTGAATCATCGTATTCCTAAAAAAGCAATTATTCCGAATACAAATAACACGTATACGCCTAAAGGTAATATTCTATTACATGCTCGCAAAATTTACAATCAACCAAATGAAAACTATTTCAGTTTCGATAAAAATGGAAATGTAAATTTTTATTCGTATGGAGATAAATTAAATGCACCTCAAAATATTCCATTTGGTTTAGTGAATCGAGTTTTTGAATTGCATAACCATCCGCTCCAACCAGGTCATGCTGTTAATACGTTTAGTGATACAGATATAATTGCATTTTTAGAAGAATCAAATTTAAAACAATCGTATATAGTTGGCTCAACCGGTATTTTATTTATATTAATTAAAACAAAGCCTATTAACTTAACAAAATCATTAGAAAATAAAATTTTAAAAGATTTTAATGGTGAAAACATAGGAGATTTAGCAATTGATATTTATAACGATAAATATGCATTAACATATCGTAATAAATCAGACAAAGAACGTGTATATAAATTAGAATTAACAAAATATGAAGCATTTGCAAAACTAATTAAAAAATACGGATTAAAATTTATAATTTCTCACATTTAATATCAATTTTTTATAAAGAATAAAAAAAAGGATTAATCTTTATTACGGCGTCCTTTCTCGCCAAAAATAGAGAACCAGCCTCCTAATGCGCCTCTAGAATCTTTAATAAATACATTAACATAATAATCTTGTTTTGATTTATCATATGCATTCATCGTTTTGTTAATGGAATTTTTTACATCTGAAGCTGACATTACACCCTTAGTTTGAGTTTGTTTATTGCCAAATAACAATGTGCCATGATAAATCCATTTCCCATTGTTATTATCAAATTCAATTAAAACTTCAGGCTTTATGCGTGTAAATGTTTCACTAGAAAATCTTATGCGTTTAGCTTTTCTTAATGTATAATCTGTAATTTCAGGTTTTGTCATTTCAACCACTATAATAAAACGTCCTCTATATATTTAAATGTAATCCAATATCTGATGCCTAGAGTAAATTCGTATATCTGGTTAATAATGATGGAATTTACTTCTTTTACGTTTCTTACCCTCTTTACCTAAAATATTATAGGCAATATTGATAGACCACCCGTCTTTTATTCTTGAAAGCACATCGCCAACGCTTAATTGATAAGTTAATTTTTTAGAATCACCCATGTTTAATTTTGAATTTATAAAATTTTTAATAGCATTTGAAGAAATATCTTGATTTGCAGGTTTCCCATTTTTCACTCTCATTGCCCATTTGTCGTGGTTACGTATAAACGTGTATTGATTATGATAACCAGTGTCGTTCCATGTTGAAAAATGAAAGTATGAATATTTTTCTAACATGGAATCTGTGACTTCACGTTTTTTTCCAGACTGATTTGATTTTTCCATAGTATATAGTATTCACTCTATATATTTAAATGTAATTGTTGGATAATAATGCACAGATATGTTATACATATCTGATAAAAAATAGATATTAGAGTGATTTATATATAATCTTACCGCTTTCTAACCATAATGTTGCCTTCTTAATGAAATCGCTTTTAGTTATGGATCGACAGGTGTTCGGTGTTACATGGAAATGATGTTTATTTGCATCCCATAGTCCTAATATGAAAACCAACTCCTCTTTGATTTCATTATAATTAGATTGTCTGGAAGCTCCCGATGGTCTATTGGTAAATATGACCATGTGTGTTCCGCTATCTCGAACAAACCAATATACGGAATCTATTTCGGAATTTTTAAATTTGGATAACACATTACTATCATGTAATAAATCTTCAGGATAATACATGGGTCTATTTAGCGCAAGTGCTTTTTTAGCGATTCTTTTCATATAAGAATTACGGGTTGTTTTTAAAATTTTAGATACGACTTCTGTTAATGTGTTTGTCATAGCATATAGTATGCACTCTATATATTTAAATGTATTTGCTGGATAATAGAAATACCTTTAACTAGTTTGAAAAACAAATAAGGTATTGATAGTGAGGTAGTTATACAGATGTTAGTAGATTCAATTAATATGAAAGATGCAGATTTGTCAAATGTTGGAATTAAGGTAGATTTGTTGAGCGGTAAAATTGCTATTCTTTAATTTTATATTTTTAATTAACCTATCGAATGACAATGCTTTTATAAGTAAAAAACCAATATTATGAGTATGAGTAATATATCCTTATCCTTGATTATGAAATTGAAACGGTTG
>JAAZCE010000016.1 GCA_012513435.1 Clostridiales bacterium | reverse complement strand
ACCCTATTCTGTTCATAGATGCTGTTCACTTTTCTGTTAGAGAAGACCACATCATAAAAAAGCTTGCGGCATATGTAATCTTAGACATTAGACTTGACGGAAAGAAAGATGTAATCAGCCTTCAGATAGGGGAAAACGAAAGCTCCAAATATTGGCTTGGTGTTCTTAATGACCTTAAGAATCGAGGAGTTAAAGACGTAATGATAATTTGCGCCGATGATCTTACCGGGATTAAAGAAGCCATTCAAGCTGCATTTAATGAAACTGAGTACCAACGTTGCATAGTTCATCAGGTTAGGAACACTTTTAAACATGTCCCTTACAAAGATATGAAGTCTTTTGCTACCGATTTGAAAACAATATATCTATCGCCATATGAAGAGCTGGGAGAAAAATTGGGACGTAATCTCACCTATATTCAAGTTTTCCTCTGACGTTAGAAAAGTCATCTATACGACCAACGCCATAGAGAGCCTCAACAGCACGTACAAGAAGCTGAACCGACAGCGTTCCGTATTTCCGAGCGATATGGCTCTCATGAAATCCTTGTATCTGTCAACGCTTCAGGCCACGAAAAAGTGGGGACTTCCACTCAGGAACTGGGCCAAAGTTTACGGCGAATTTAGCATTATGGAACCACGCGTCTAACGCGTGGTTTTACTTATACAAAAAAAACAGCCACGATTGGCTGTCCGATGAGTACTGAATAACCTTCTTGCCTTTATTCAATGCTAATCTGTATATATTTTCCGCCATGCACTAATTACATCCTCAAAGCTCATTGTTACATTGATATTCTGCAAGCTCTCACGTCACAGAAACAAAAAAAGGACCTGCGCCCTCAAAGTAACTTGTTTATTTAAATAAAGAAGATTCTCCAAGCAAATACGTTGATAATTAGAGCTTAGGCGGACTTACGCCACTGTCGTTAGTCCGCCTTATGATACCTAAGCAACTGTTAAAGTACTTTTAAATCCCCAAAGGGTATAGTTATTAGTTTTCGTTCTTTCTTCTTACTATGCAAACTGTTGTTGTTGCTGCCAGAAGCATAATGGTGATTACCGGCACAAAAAACATATTATCACCTGTTGCCGGCGATTTGTCATTTTCTACCGGCTCTTCTCCCGGTGCAGGTTCCGGATCATTATCGCCGTTAATCTCCGCAATAGTTCCAAGCTTAAAAGCTACAACTCGTTCATCACCACTCGAAAATATCAATTCCATATCCGAAGCACCACTTCCGGAACAATTCACCTTGGTTGTGTCATCATAACAATAATTCTTATTATCCTTTACCTCAATATCAATGATTAAATAATAAGTATGCGTGTTATCATATTGATTCGGCAGTACCCAGCCAGCAATCGATTTCTTGTATCCATCCCCCTTGCTTTCATCTATATATCCTATCCAGCAACTATCGTCATCGGACATAACCGTATTTGGCGCTATTGAAAAAGCCCCGGCATTTGTTGAGTAAGTAGTGAATATCGTCCCCATTGGGATAGTATCACCTGCCTTTATTGTAGGAAATTTTGCTTTATTAACACTTAAATTGACTTCCGGTATAACCGTATAGGCGAATGCTACTACACTGCTCAGCCCCAACCCAAGTGACAATACTACAACCAATACCAATATTTTTACAATGAACTTTCTGTTTCTTTTCATTTCATTCCTTCTCCCTAATTAATATGTCGATTTTCACGAGAATTGCGTGTGATGTCTGCACTATTATATATCTTACCCACACGGTTCGTCAAGAGATATCCTCCATACGATATTCATTACATCTTAATTATCAAGACATATGTTACACTCTGAGAAATGCTCTGACACACTCTGGTTTGGGCTTTTAAAGTTCAAAACTGTTTTCGCTGTTTTATTGTATCGCTTTTCATGCTTTGATACTTGCCTTATTACAAAATCACTCATGTTCTTGAGCGTGATTATGGTGTTAATATCAGTGTCGGCAGAGTGTACCCAATGATGAAAGCAATGCAACTTCCAAAGATGTCCACACGTAAATCAAATTGCACTTATGCGGCATCTGATATTGAATGCCCAAATCACCTTAAACAAAAATTCTATCCTGAGGAACCTAATCAGGTATGGGCAGGTGATATTACCTATTTGCGTGTTGGTAGCACCTGGTTCTATTTATGTGTAATCATTCACCTTTTTTCTAGGAAAGTAATTTCCTGGAAAATTTCAGGAAACAATAATGTCGACCTTACAATAGCCACCTTCAAATCAGCCTTTGAAGAAAGTGCCTTCTTGTTCTGGTCAAGTAAATTTGTAATGACTTAATGCCGTTTATGCCACTTTAGCTGGAGGCAATCCTCTGTTGAAGGAATGTGGTTTATGATTGTTGTACCAACCATATTCATAGGCTAGAATCGCATTTTTTATAGCGTTTCCTTATTCTGATAACTATGTAGATTGACTAGTTCTGCTTTTAATGTGTTGGAGTAACTCTCCATTGGAGCATTATCATCCGAGCATCCAGGACGATTAATGCTTTGTGTGATACCATGTTCACTGTGCAGTTATAACGCCTACGCTTATCCGCCAAGGATAGGTAAATGACATCTTGATTGACAATATGATTTGAAATAGCATACGCATCAATCTCAACAACCAGTTAACCCCAAATCTGCTTACATACTTATCGATGAACAAACACTTTGTTACTTGTTTTCCTTCGCAAAGAACGCACCCGCTTTTTTAGGAAGTAAACCTCTTTTTTCAGTTCATCATTTTCTTCTTATACAAAAGGGAGTCTACCATTACAAATTTATTGTATCAGCTCAAGCTCACGATTGTCGCCATGCAGGCATCTTATTTCTTCTTCAGGCTCTTTACCAATCGCTTCTTTTCGGGTTTAGCAGTGGCTTCAACGCCCTCACCGCCACCTTTTTCCGTCTCGGATTCCCCTCCGGTTTTTAATTCTCCTGCTTCCACATCACGCTCTGACTCATCGGCTTCAATATGCTCAGGCTCAGCCAACTTGGGCTCCTCTTCAATGAGCTTCTTTTCTTCCCGCTTTGTTTCCTTTTCATGCTGTAGCCTTTCTTCTTCCATAGCGGCTTCTATAAGCTCAATTTTCTGGGAATACTTCTTGATATTGGCCTTATCGTCTTCATCCTCGTATATCTTCAGAAGCTCTCTCATAGTGTCTATGTGGCTTCCGTTTAACTGCAGTACCTTCTTAAATGCATCTACGGCGGCGGCCCTGTCTCCTGTCATTTCATAACCTATCCCAATATAATAGTAAAGCGGCCACCAATCGTTAAACTTACTGCTTAAGAAAGGCTCTAATATATCTATGCCTGCCTCATACCTTCCGGCAAGTATATTATTATACCCTTCTTCTATACGAACAGGCTCTGCTATCTGTCCCATTCTGTTTCTTATTTCTTTCTTATCCTTGTTGCTTCTGCTAAATCTCACGAAATTCTGCCAAGCCAAATCTGCCTTGGCGTACATTCCTATATTGAGATAGGCATAGCCCAGATAGTAGTAGCCTTGAGCGAATCTAGGATGAGTTTCGGTGAGAAGCTCAAACCAGTCCAGCGCCTCTGCCTTGAAACGGCCTACATACTCTTCGTTATGACTGTTAAGGTACAATGCTCTGCATGCCCTGGCGTAACTGTACATGCCGTGCATATAGTCGTTCTTCATACAAAGAGAGGCTCTGAAGTGGATACAGGCATTGTCAAGGTCGCCTCTTTCCGCCGCATCTCTGCCCTCTTTCATCATACCCTCGTAAATCTTATAGTTGTACAGCCTTGATAAAATTGCCACGTAATCCTTGATATGTTTAAAATGTGGATCACAGCCCATTACCCATGCCATATTCTCTGCAATAACCAGCATAGGTATGCCGTTTCCACCAGCAAAGTCTTTTATTTCCTTTTTTCTAAGAGGGATTGGAACTCCTCGCATCAGGCTTCCGGCTCTGTTCTCTTTCATAAACGATTCGGAGAACTCAACGAAAGCAAACTTATTCAGGTATTTTCTGAAGTATTTGCCTATTCTGTCCTCCCTAACCTGTATGTCCATTTCCTCCGGCGGTCTGATAACGGTCCTAGTAATTCCCATAGTTTGAATTATATTTTTCTTAGATTTACCCATATTTCCTCCTACTACTATAAAGCTCTGAACCTCTCATCCTTAAGCATATCATGGTTTTCCATGGCTTTTCGCACCATGCCAATCATCTTGTCTTTATCATCCGGCAGATTGCCGCGAAGTGAAATGTAGTTGGATGCATGATTGCTCCTGAACACACACTTCTTTTCCACGTTAATATTCTTTAGCATCAGAAGAGTTTCTGCCAGCACCTCCTCCGGAGTCAGTAACTTCATCTTACCTGACTCAATATCCTTTGACATAGGAACGCTTGGGTCTATAAGCAATGTGAGAAGTCCAACGTATGAGGGCTGCATTTCGCTTATCATGGTTCCCGTAGCTATAGCGTGTTCCTCCCAGTAATCCTTGCCTGCAAGGCCGGAAATAAACGTAACGGAAGTTTTTATGCCTGCGGCCTCAAGCCTTTGCACTCCCTCAATGAGCTGCTGCCGTGTCTCTCCTTTATTTACAGCTTCAAGAACCTTGTCGCTTCCTGATTCCGCACCAAGGTAAACCATAGTTATTCCAGCCTCTCTCAGCTGAACCAATTCTTCGTTGCTCTTCTTCATAACATCGCTGGCTCTGCCATATATGGTAACTCTTTCGCATTCCGGGAAATTTTTCTTTATATGCTCCAAAACAGGCATAAGCCTTCTGTTGGAAAGAGCGAGAGCATCGCCGTCGCAGAGGAATATTCTCTCCACTCTGCTATATCTCTGCCTAGCCCACTTGAAATCTTCCAACACCTCTTCAAGATTCCTTACTCTAAATTTTTTGTCCTTGAACATTTTACAAAATGTACATTTATTGTGAGTGCAGCCTATGGTCACCTGTATTAAAAGACTGTAGGCTTCACTTGGCGGTCTGTATATATCTCCTTCGTAGCGTATCATACTATCTCCTTTTCTGCATTACATTTTTTCAGGGGCTTTCATTCCCAACAGGCTCAATCCGTTTTTAATTGCAGCTCTGGCAGCTATAACGAGGGCGACCTTTGCCCTCTTTTCATCCTCATTATCCACCAGGATATACTCATCGTGATAAAACTTGTTAAAGGCCTGAGCTATATCTACCAGGTGTCTTGTAACGATAGACGGCTCATACTTCTCTCCCGCCTCTACAATAGTGTCCGGCATCTGATATATGAGCTTGCTAAGCTCGTGTGCGCTGCCGCTGGTAATATATGACGAGTCAAAACCTTCTCTTGCAGCCTGCACTACTTCCTCGCCGGCCTTTCTCATTATGCTGCATGCTCTGGCATGAGTGTACTGAACATAAGGCCCTGTTTCACCTTCAAAGTTGAGCACCTTATCCCAAGAAAACACGTAGTCCTTAATCCTATAATTGGAAAGTTCATTAAACACTACTGCTCCTATACCCACTGCTTTAGCAGTTTCATCTATGTTCTCCGTATTTACGTTCTTTTCCCTTATTATCTGCTTCGTCTGCTCTACGGCTCTATTGAGAACAT
Source organism: Clostridiales bacterium (assembly GCA_012513435.1). Classification (GTDB taxonomy): domain Bacteria; phylum Bacillota; class Clostridia; order Peptostreptococcales; family Anaerovoracaceae; genus Lentihominibacter. Next base: position 53,829 of record JAAZCE010000016.1, on the reverse strand, counting down.
CTTCCAGGAATATAACCCTTCCTTCTCTTGTAGACATAGTTCCTTCCTCCATGCTTACAAGACCAAAGGGGATATGCACGCAATCTCTTGCCCAGTCATATCCCAGAAGCTCAACCACCTGTATCCACTGCTGGAAATGAAGATTCTGCTGGGAAGCTACAATATAAAGGTTCTTATAAAAGTCGTAGGTCTCCTTCCTGTAAACGGCGGCGGCTATATCTCTTGTGATGTACAGCGTTGAACCATCAGACTTGGTAATCAATGCAGGAGGCAAGTTGTAATCATCCAGCCTTACTATATGAGCGCCCTCGTCCTCCACCATAAGCCCACTGTCCTTCAGCTCCTTTACGAATCTAGGCATCCTATCCGAATAAAAGCTTTCTCCGTTGTATGAGTCGAAGGTGATGCCCAGCATATCGTATACTCTGCTGAACTCCTTGAGGCTCTCATCTCTAAACCACTGCCAAAGCTCTACTTCTTCCTTCTCTCCGTGCTCAAGTTTTGTGAATATAGCCCTGGCTTCATCCTCAAGACTAGGGTCCTTCTCAACTTCAACATGGAACTTGGTGTAGTATGACAGAAGTGATTTAATAGGCTCTTTTATTACATCCTCTTTGTTTCCCCATCTTCTGTATGCACAAATCATCTTACCGAACTGAGTTCCGTAGTCTCCCAAATGATTTATTCTTACCGTATCGTATCCTAAGAAATCGTATATCTTGTAGATGGAATTGCCTATTACTGTGCTTCTGATATGTCCGATATGAAATGGCTTGGCAATGTTAGGAGACGAATACTCCACAATAACCTTCTTGCCTCCGCCCATGTTGCTTCTGCCAAAGTCATCACCCTTGGCAACTACTTCCTTTACCACTTCCTGAGCAAACTCAGCCTTTGAAATAAACATGTTCACATATGCGTTCACGCTTTCTACCTTTTCAAACACCGGGTCATCTCCAATGGCCTCACCTAAAGTCTTGGCGATCATAGGTGGTGCTTTTTTAAAAATCTTAGCCAGCTTAAAACAAGGAAAAGCATAATCCCCCATTTTACTATCTGCTGGCGATTCAATTATCGCCAGTATTTCGTCTCTCCCCAGACCTTCGATATTCGGAACCAATATATCCGCAATTTTTTCCTTATAGCTTATCATGTTTCTTCTCCTCTGAATTGTTATTTATTGTTTTAGTTTGACGACAGTGACTCCGTCTCCGCCTTCATTGTAATTTCCTTTTCTAAAGCTCTTGACGTTTTTATTTCTCTTAAGACTATCTTGGATGCCCTTTCTCAGAACGCCTTCCCCGCGGCCGTGTATGACGGTCACCTCTTCCAAACCTGAAATAAATGCATCATCTATATATTTTTCCACATCCATGACCGCATCGTCAAGGCTTTTTCCTCTTACATCGGCAGAAATTGATATGGTTTCAGCTTTTTTTCTGTAAAGACTTCCGTATCCTCCAGCCTTCTTAGGCTTTACTGCCTTTTTAGGGACATCTATCAGCATAATATCCGTAATGTTGACCCCTATCTTCATTATTCCCACCTGAACCTGCATATCTCCCTTATCGTCGGGCAAACTTATTATCTCTCCGTTCTGGTTCAGGGTAAGTATCTTTACCCGGTCTCCCATAAAAAGTCTTTCAGGGTCAACAGGCTCCTTGTTCGTCTCTCTCTTAATAGTATTCCTGTTCTTCTTCTCCAGATCCTTTATTCGCCGCCTGCTCTCGTCAAATCGCAGGGTCCTCTCTCCCAGACTCTCTAGCTTAGAAAGCTCCTTAAGCTCCTCTTGCACTTGAGATACTGTTTCCTTAGCCTCATTCACGATTTCCCGTGCCTTTTCCTTGGCCTTTTCCAGTTCCTTTTCCTTCTGCTCTTCGATTTTGCGGCTCTTTTTCTCAAGTTCTTCCCTCTGCCGCTTCATCTCTATGTTTATCAGTATGGCCTCGTCTCTTTCTTCTTCCGCCAGTTTTTTATCTTCTTCAAGAGATGTTATCACATCTTCAAAGGCTATATCTCCGGCCTCCAGCAAGTTCTTAGCTCTATCAGTTATCTCGTCGTCAAGTCCCAGCTTTCGCGAAATTTCAAAGGCGTTTGATTTCCCCGGAACGCCAATGGTCAGCTTATAGGTAGGACTCAGAGTTTCAACATCAAATTCCATCGATGCATTCTCCACTCCATCGGTTGAAATTGCATATTTTTTCAGTTCTGTATAGTGAGTGGTGGCTATGGCCGAGACCCCTTGTCTGGAAAGCTGCTCCAGAATAGCTATTGCCAAGGCCGCACCCTCCGTAGGGTCCGTGCCTGCTCCCAGTTCATCCAAAAGAACCAGGCTCATACTGTCTGATTTCTTCACTATTTGGACTATGTTGGTCATATGGGATGAAAATGTAGAAAGGCTTTGCTCTATGCTCTGCTCATCTCCTATGTCCGCATATATATTTTCGTATACAGGAAGCCTGCTTCCCGGTGCTGCAGGTATATGAAGCCCAGTTTGAGCCATTAAGGGAAGCAGTCCTGCGGTTTTTAAGGTCACCGTCTTTCCCCCTGTATTAGGGCCTGTGATGACCAGTGTATTGAAATTCTCTCCTATGGCTATATTTATGGGAACTACCTTTTCTCTGCCTATTAAGGGATGAGCGGCAGCTCTCACATCCATTATTCCTTCTTCGTTTATCTCCGGCTCTTCTCCTCCCATGGCTATGGAAAGTTTTCCCTTGGCCATGAACATATCAAGCTCTGCCATAAGCTTTTGATTGTTTATAAGGGCGTGATAGTTCTCCGATACTCCGCCTGACATTTCTGCAAGTATTCTTTCGATTTCCGCCTTTTCATCAAGCTCTAGCTGTCTCAGCTCGTTGTTCAGGTTTACTATAGCCTGAGGCTCTATAAATAGAGTAGCTCCTGTTCCGCTCTGGTCATGGACTATCCCCGGAACCCTGTTCTTATGCTCCTGCTTGACGGGAATAACATACCTGCCGTTTCTCATGGTGACTATAGCATCCTGAAGCGCGCTCCTGTTGTCCGCAGAATTAAGTATATGATTCATTTTTGCCTTCAATGCCTCATTCTGCCTTACTATACCGCGTCTTATGCTCTTAAGCTCAGAGCTTGCATTGTCGGCCATTTCGTCTTCAGAAATAATACATCTGTCAATTTCATCAGACAAATTCTTGTTAACCGTTATAAGCTCTACAAGTCCGCAGATAGTCGGTATCTGGGGAATTTCACCCTTGACAAATGCAGTTATCCTCTCCGCCGTCTTCATATTGTAAAGCACCTTAAGAAGCTGAGCCATGGTAAGAGTGCCGCCTTTTCGTGCAAATGAAACACTTTCCGTAATATCATAAAAACCACCGACTGGCAAAGGTCCCTTATAGTTAATGAGCCTTACCGCTTCTGTGGTTTCTCTCTGGCCGTCCCTGATTTCAGAAACATGACAAAAAGGCTTAAGCCCAGAAATGGCCTTCCTGGTCATCTCCGAGCTTGCCTGTCCTTTGAGCATTTCAATTATTTTGTCGTATTCCAGAACACTGTATATCTTTTCTATCATTAAAACTGACCGCTATCGTTTTTATACTTTCCCAGCTCTTTTTTTAGCTGAAGGTTTTCCATCTGAAGGTCAAAAAAGCTGTTTTCCAACTCTCTGCATTTTTCTTCAATGTCAGACACAACATCTGCCATACTGCTCTGTGCTTGAGCCTTGGCAGCCTCTACCGCTTCCTTGAGCATGCGAATTTCTTCATCCTTATGGGCCAACTGGCTCATAAGCTGGTCCTTCTGCATAACGATAACCTGTGTCTCCTCTTTGTAATCCATATAATTCTTTTTGGATTCATCCCAAAGCTGAACATAGTGCTGGGCATCCTTCTCCAGCTGAACGTTCATGCGTTTCAGCTCCTCCATTTCACTCAACATTTCAAAATGCTCGCTTGTGATGTTAACTGCCGCAAGGGTAGCTATACTCGAAGGTGTAGCTCCGGCAGCCTTGGCAATCTCTGCTATCTCATGCATCTTAGTATCTACATGAGCAGCCACCTTTATTATTTCTTCCCTTGGTCTTTCTCCGGCTATTACATATTCCTGGCCGTAAATTTTCACCTTAACCTTGTTGTTTTCCATATGAACCTCTCCTACATTTCCCTTAAAACCGCATCCAGTTTTTCCTTAAGAGCATCCAATACCTTATTGTGAACCTTTGCAACCTCTTCATCTGTCAATGTCTTTTCTTTGTCTCTGTAAACAAGGGCAAAAGCAACGCTCTTCTTTCCCTCTTCAACCTGCTTGCCTCTATATACATCAAAGAGTTTTACCCTTTCCAAAATCGGCTTACCATTCTCTTTGATAACGTCCTTGATTTTACCTACCTCCATATTCTCATCTACAAGTAAAGCTATATCTCTGAATGTGGACGGATATTTGGGAAGAGGCTTATATACCTTCTCCGTGTCTGCGTGCCTGATGACAGCGTCGAACATTATTTCACAGCAGTATACCTTAAGCCCTGCCATTCCATACTTCTCTGCAACGTCAGGATGAACCTCGCCCATAATGCCTAGCTCTTCAAACTCCTCGCCTTCCTTTACCGTATCTCTGTTGGAAAGAACTGAAATACGGGCACATCTTCCCGGATGATACACGCCGTATTCTGATTCGGCAGTAAATTTGATATCCTTGATCCCCATAATCTGCAGCATTTCCTCCACTATGCCCTTCAGACTGAAAAAGTCCTCCTTCTTGCCGTATATTCCCAGACAAAGAGCATACTGCTCATCGGGGAGCTTATGGTTGCTCAAAAAGCTGGTAGTAAAGGTATTCCCTATTTCAAATGCCTTGACCGTTTCAATATTCCTAGAATAGTTTCGGCTCAGCACCTCCATCATGTTAGGCGTCAATATGGTCCTCATAACAGAGTTTTCTTCGCCGAGAGGATTTATTATCCTTACAAAATCTCTCTCCCATGAATCCTCGTCTATCCTTACGTTGTCAACACCCTTAGGGCTTACAAAAGAATAAGTCTGTACCTCGTTTAATCCCATGCTGCAAAGGGCTTCGCCTGCCATATCTCTCAAAGCTCTGTCGTAAGGTATGGATGCTTCACTGCTTCCCTTTGGCAAGGTCACCGGCAGCCTATCATATCCGTAAAGCCTTGCGATTTCTTCTATATAGTCTTCTTCTTCAAGAAGGTCCTGTCTTATGGTCGGTGGAGTTACGGTAAGAATGTTTCCGTTACCCGTCACCCTTATTTCAAGTCTGTCCAGCATCTCAATCATCTCGCCGCGGGAAATATCTATTCCCAAAACGTGATTTATCCTGTCAACTCTTATATCGATGGTCTTAGGCTCTTCCGGAGCAGGATATACATCGACGCCTCCCTTGCATACTCTGCCGGCTCCTACCATCTCAATCAGCCTGCATACTCTGTCTGCTGCATCCTTGCAGAGATTAGGGTCTATTCCCTTTTCAAATCTTGAGGATGCTTCCGTCCTCAGGTTCAGCGCCTTAGACGTAGCTCTGACATTTTCGCCGCTGAAATTGGCCGACTCTACAACTATTGTAGTGGTGCTGTCTTCGATTTCCGAATTAAGCCCGCCCATAACGCCTGCTATGGCAATACCTCGTTCAGCATCCTTTATGAGAAGCATATTGTCCTTCATTTTTCTCTCTTGCTCATCCAAGGTGATGAAAACTTCGCCATCTGCGGCGTTCTCTACAATTATCTTCCTGCCTTTTACCTGATTGATATCAAAGGCGTGAATAGGCTGACCGTATTCCAGCATTACAAAATTCGTAATATCAACTATGTTATTGATAGGCCTCATGCCTGCATACATGAGCCTCTTCTGAAGCCACCAAGGAGACTGTTTTACCTTTACGTCCGTCACCACTCTGGCTACATAACGCTTACAGTCCTTAGAATTTCTTATCTCTACGTCAAGGTAATCCTTTGCTTTGGCATCGTTGTTTTCGTCTCTTACATCAGTGTCGGGATATTTAAAATCCTTTTTAAAGGTGGCCGAAGCCTCTCTTGCCATTCCTACCATTGCAAGGCAGTCAGGTCTGTTAGGTGTGATTTCAAAGTCCACTACAGCCTGTTTGAGTCCTAAGGCTTCTGCAAAGTCCTGTCCCGGAGTATATTCCTCCTCAAGTATCCATATACCGTCCTTGTGCGCCACTGGCACAACCTTATCCTCAAAACCCAGCTCCTCTGCCGAGCAAAGCATACCGAAGGATTCTATGCCACGGAGTTTACCCTTTGTAATCTTCACGCCGCCCTCCTGCTTAGGCTGTCCGTGAAGGGGTCCCGGAATCCTGCTGTTGTGCAGAGCAACTGGCACATAAGCTCCCTCAAACACATTGGGTGCTCCCGTAACTATCTGAACCGTCTGGTCTCCGCCTGCATCTACCTGACATACTACCAGCTTGTCTGCATCGGGGTGCCTCTCTAACTTCTCTATTTTTCCAACCACTACCTTTTCTATTTCCTCACATAAATACTGACAAGTTTCAAGGTTTGATCCTGACATTATCATTCTGTCACAGAACTCATCTACGGGTACGTCTAAATCTATATAATCCTTTAGCCATTCTACAGGTACTAACATCTTATTTCCTCCTACTTGAACTGATTGATGAAACGCATGTCATTTTCATAGAACAATCTGATATCGTCTACGCCATACTTGAGCATTGAAACTCTCTCAACACCCATTCCGAAAGCAAATCCCGTATACCTTTCCGTATCGATACCGCCTACCTTCAGCACGTTAGGGTGTACCATGCCGCAGCCCAGTATTTCTATCCACCCGCTGCCCTTACAAACCCTGCAGCCTTTGCCGCCACACTTAAAGCAGGATACATCCATTTCTGCGCTTGGCTCTGTAAACGGGAAGTGATGAGGCCTGAACTTAGTCCTTGTTTCAGTCCCGAAGAGCTGCTTTGCGAATCTATCAAGAGTTCCCTTTAAATCAGCCATTGTTATTCCTTCATCCACCACAAGTCCCTCTACCTGATGGAACATAGGTGAATGGGTAGCATCGGGAGTATCGCATCTGAAGCATCTTCCCGGTGATATTATCTTAATAGGAGGCTTCTGCTTTAACAGCGTTCTCACCTGAACCGGCGATGTCTGAGTCCTCAAAAGGATATCCTCGTTGATATAGAATGTATCTGTCATATCCCTAGCCGGATGATTAGGCCCTGCATTAAGAGCGTCAAAATTGTTGAATACAGTTTCCACCTCGGGGCCCTCAGCAATGGAAAATCCCATGTTGGTAAATACCTTTGATATTTCATCCATGGTTATGGTAAGTGGATGACGAACTCCAATATTCACTTCTTTTCCCGGTTCTGTAACATCAATCCTCTCCAGCTTAAACTGGGCTTCCTTGGCAACAACCTTGACTTCTCTGAACTTCTTTTCCAAAAGTTCTTCTATCTCACCTCTCACGGTGTTGGCCATCTGACCTGTTGTCTTTCGTTCCTCAGGAGAAAGTTTGCCCATGCCTCTGAGTATTTCAGTAAGCCTTCCTTTTTTTCCCAACATTTTTACTCTAATCTCATCTACCTGTGCAACGGTAGCTGCTTCTTGCAGCTTATCCTTTGCCTGGTCCAAAATTTTGTTTAACTGAGCTTGCATGTTCCTACCTCTCGTTTACTTTGTCTTTTTTGACTGATACATTAGTATACCGGCCGCCACCGCAGCGTTTAGCGATTCTATGGAGCCTTCCATAGGAATTTTTATCTTTATATCCGAGGCCTCTGACAGGCCCTGGCTTACCCCCTGACCTTCGTTGCCAATTATAAGGGCTATATCACAGGTCATGTCCACATGAAAACAGCTTGTATCCGTATCAGGGGAAGCTGATATTATCTTCTTCCCGCATTGCTTCAGTGCCTCTATAAGCTGTTCCTCATCCTCGCCCCTGTAAACTGGAATTCTGAAAAGGGAGCCGGCCGCAGCTCTGACTACCTTAGGCGAATAAACATCTGCGCTGCCCTTCATCACTATTATTGCTTTGTATCCGGCGGCTTCCGATGTTCTTATCATGGTTCCCAGATTGCCCGGATCTTGTATCCTGTCCACCACCAAAACATTATCTCCTGAAGCTATATACGTCTTAAGCTCCGACAGCTTATGCTCCGTCTTTTTTACTATGGCTGTTATCCCCTGAGACGTTTCCGTCTGTGAGACTTCCGTGAAAAGCTTTTTAGATAATACCTTTACAATGCATTCCTTGAGAAGGCCGGGGAACTCATATCCTTCACACAGAAAAACCCGCTCCACATCCACTCCCATGTCAAGGGCATCGCTAATGGGCTTGGGCCCTTCCAGCAGATATAATCCCCGTTCATCCCTGTATTTCTTCCTTGTGAGGCGTATCAGTTCCTTGTATATGTTATTGTCCTTGGATTCTATTGCTTTCATAATGGGAAAATAGCCGGTTACTAACCGGCTATTGAGATCATCTTGCCTTTCTGTTATCTTCGTAAAAAGTCCGGAATATCCATAATGGAAATTCCCTTTTCGGCAACAGTTGACGGTTCTTGATTTTCCTGCTGAACTGCTTCGCCTTCTGCCTTGTTAGGTATCATCGGGCTGTTCAATATATCTACGCTCTGAGACTTATCAAATCCGGCAGCAATAACCGTAACAGCTATTTCGTCCTGCAATTCTTCCTTGATAGACGCACCTAAAATGATAATGGCATTACTGTCTGCTTCTTCATCAATCTGCGTAGCAACCTTGTCAACGTCAAACATGGTAAGGTCTCTTCCGCCCGTAATATTAATGAGTACGGCCTTAGCTCCCGAAATCTTCGTTTCGAGAAGAGGGCTGTCCACGGCGCCTCTGACTGCATCTTCCAGTCTGGTCTCGCCTCTGCCTCTGCCAACACCCATATGTACTATGCCCCTATCCTTCATTATGGTCGTAACATCCGCAAAATCCAGATTGATAAGAGCATCGTCTACTATGATGTCCGAAATGCCCTGCACGCCCTGTTTCAGTACATCGTCTGCAAGCTCAAAGGCTTCCAGCAATGATGTCTGCTCCTGAACGGTCTCAAGAAGTTTATCGTTAGGTACTACAACGAGAGAATCTACATATTTTTTCAGGAACTTGATTCCCAGCTCTGCGTGCTCCCCTCTCTTTTTTCCTTCAAATCTAAAAGGTTTGGTAACAACACCTACCGTGAGGATACCCATGTCCTTTGATATTTTGGCGATTATTGGAGCCGCACCTGTGCCTGTTCCCCCGCCCATGCCGCATGTAACGAACACCATGTCCGATCCTGCGATAAATTTTTCAATGTCTTCTAAGTTTTCCTCTGCAGACTTCTGTCCGATTTCGGGATTCCCCCCTGCTCCTAAACCCTTGGTAAGCTTCTCGCCTATCTGGATTTTAGTCTCCGCTTTGCTCCTGGTAAGAGCCTGCTTGTCCGTATTAACGGCTATGAAAGTTACACCTCTCATGCCTCCTTCTATCATTCTGTTAACTGCGTTACATCCGCCGCCGCCAACTCCAATGACCTTAATTTCTTGCAGCGTAGAGTCATTCATCTCAAATTGTAACATTCAGAAGTACCTCCCATTGTATACTCATTTAATCAATATATGGTATATTATAACACATAAATATCACGGCGTAAAGGAACAATAATTATTGCTTCCGACACTGATAACACCGCTTTCTGCGCCCTTTTGGTACAGGTCAAATACCACCGATTTCAGTGCTCCCTTTTCGATGCTATCCATCACATCTTTATACCTTCCCTCGCACACAAGCGTATCATAAATATATGCCTGTACATTGACCTTGCTCATAACTATCTTTTTAAAATACAAATCGCCTTCTTCAGCGGCTATTATCATTGCTTGTGCTCTTTCATACCTGTCTGTTTCCGCGATTTCAATGTCCTTTTTTACCTTAGCCTTTTCCACGGTAACTCCCTCAATTAAGGTGACCGATCTCTGATCCTTGCATATTTCGATTACCATTCCTTCGCTGTCTGCAATCACATAGTTTTTACCCATGGTAAACTGAGCCTTGCCTGTCCGCTCCGTAATGACTATTTCTATCATGTCAGGCAGTTTTCGCTTCACATCAGCATCCGCTATATATAGATTTTTCTTTATACGTTTTTCGACAAACCAAGGATGTATGTCAAATATGTTTTCGCCCACTTCAAGCCGTGACAATTCTATGACCTTTTCATCAGATACTTCATCGTTTCCCGCGACTCCGATGCCGTTAACATCAAAGTAGTCTATATGTAACAGGAAATAGGCACCTACGCAGAGGAGAAGGATGATAAAAAAACGAAGCAGATATCTCTTCTTTCTACGTCTTTTCTTTTTTATTGTCTTTGCCGTACGGGTATCATTGGACATAGCTTGCCTTTTTCTCCGATTCTTTACTAGAACTCTATACTATCACATATTATTTCGGCAGCCCTTAAAGGCGCGCACTTTGCACTTTTCTCCGACATATCCCTCAGTATTTCCGGATTGTTCTTCAGCTTAAGTATTTCGGAAGACAAGGCCTTGCCCTCCAAATCCTTTTCCTCTATTACCTTGGCTCCACCCTTTTCTTCTATAGCCACTGCGTTGTAGTACTGATGATTGCCTGATACGATAGGAGATGGAATGAATATAGCCGGCTTGCCGCACATGGTAATCTCCGCCACGGAAAGTGCGCCACTTCTGCCTACTACAAGGTCAGCGGCAGTCAAATACTTAGCCATATCTTTAATATACTCTATTATGCTTATATTGCTTTCCAGCTGGATTCCTTTTTCCTCCAGCTCTTCCAGTATAGCCTTGTAATAATATCCTCCTGTAGCCATGCATATCTTTAAATCCTTCACGCCGTTAAAGGTCTCCACTACTTCCATCATAGCTTTGTTTATCCGCCCTGCTCCCTGGCTTCCTCCGAAGGAAAGCAGAACAAAATCCTTAGGCTTAAATCCCAGCTCCTCTCTAGCTTCATCTCTATTTACCGATGTAAAGTTTTTTCTCACCGGATTTCCCGAAACCACGTGCTTTTCCTTGTGCTTAAAGTACTGAGAGCCCTTTTCAAAGCCAAGGAAAACCTTGGTAGCCCTGCTTTCCAAAAACTTGTTGGTAACTCCCGGTATGGCATTTTGCTCTTGGATATAGGTCGGAATATTTAAGCTTTGGGCCATTCTCACCACAGGCGCGCTGGCGTAGCCTCCCGTCCCTATAACAACATCAGGCCTGAGCTTTCTCAGAATATTTCTCGCCTGCAAAGTTCCCTTGCCGAATCGGAGCAGCACCTTAAAATTTCTCGACATATGCTCTCTTGAAAATCCGTCTGCCGTAATAAGTATTATTTCATAACCGTTATCGGGAACAATGGTGGTTTCCATTCCTATTTCGGCCCCTATAAATACGATTTCCAAATCTGGATAACGGCGTTTAATCTCATCTGCAATGGCGATTGCAGGATATATATGTCCGCCTGTTCCCCCTCCGGTCATAACAACTTTCATCTTAATTCACTCCTGTATTCTTCGGCTCATGCCGTGATATATTTAGCAGTACACCCGTTAGGAACATGAACATCAACAGGGAATTGCCTCCATAGCTGATAAACGGCAGGTTTATCCCCGTTGCCGGCATTGACGATGTTACTACTGCCACGTTTAAGATAACCTGTATCGCTACAAGGAGAACTATTCCCGAAGCCAACAGCATACCGAATTGATCCGGTGTATTTATTGCAATGTGAACTCCCCTCCAAATAAACAGACAATATACGGCCATAAGCAATATCAGCCCTATAAACCCTATTTCTTCGCCTATGATAGCTAGAATAAAGTCGTTCTGAGGCTCAGGCAAATATAGATTCTTCTGCACACTCTTTCCAAGGCCCACTCCGAACAAACCTCCCGAACCTAATGCAAGCAAGGACTGTACCGCCTGATACCCTTCGTTCAAAGGATCTGCGAAGGGGTCAGTGAAGCTGGTAAGCCTGCTGTACCAGTAGCTGTCCTTCATGAAAATCAATATACTCAATATACCCGCTGCTCCTGCTCCTGCGGCTCCAAAAAAGTACCTCCATCTCATACCGGCAACCAACATCATAGCAACTATTATCCCACAAACCGTAATAGCCGTCGACAGGTTAGGTTGTTGTATTATAAGGGCTCCGTATATACATATTACCACAAGCAATGGCAATATGCCTTGGGTAAGGGACTTTACTCTCTCAGGCTTTGCACTTAAAAAATCCGCCGTAAAAATTATAGCCGCAATTTTTGCCAACTCTCCAGGCATAACCGTAATAGGTCCTACCGCTATCCATCTGGTAGCTCCGTTGACCGTCTGTCCTATGGGAGTAAGCACGAGAACAAGCAAAAGGATGCTTCCTATCAACACCCACTTCCCTATTCCCTTATATATCTTGTAATCGCATACTATACCCAGAAACATAGCGCCAAAGCCAAGTATGAGCCACAATCCGTGCTTCAATAGATAGCTGTATGCGTTTCCGTCCTGACTTATGGAATAGTAATAGCTTGCGCTGAAAACCATTATCAGCCCGAAGGTCACCAATATTAAGGTCGTTATCATGAGAAAGAAATCTACCGACTTTGTTTTTTTTGCCCTTTTCTCAACACCTTTTCTCAAATTAAATCATTACCTTTCTAAGCCTTCTACGCAGGATTTAAAATGGCTGCCTCTCTGTTCAAAGTTTGAATACATATCCCAGCTTGCACATGCAGGAGAAAGCAAAACCACATCTCCCGCCTTAGCCATTCCATACGCTTCTCTTACACAGGCTTCCATATCCTTGAGGATTATTGTATTGGTAAATCCAGCCTTCTCCGCAGTATCCTTTATCTTGGTCGCAGTCTTTCCAAGAAGGAGCAACGCCTTGACCTTTCCATCAAAGGCCTTTACAAACTCATCGAAGGAAGCTCCCTTATCATATCCCCCGGCTATGAGAATAATATCCTTTTTCATGGCTTCTATGGCCTTTATTGCCGCATCGGGATTTGTTCCCTTTGAATCATTGACAAATTTAATGCCGTCTATTTCACCACAAAGCTCTATCCTGTGTTCAACGCCCTTGAACTCCCTGACAGCCTCGGCTATGTCCTCTGGGTCTATTCCTCCGAAATAAGCGATAGCACACGCAGCCAAAGCGTTTTCTAGGTTATGACTCCCCGGAATCAGTAGTTCATCAGTCCTGCAAATAGAATGTCCCTCCCCCGCTTCATCCTTTATCACTATATGCTCTTCCTTAACAAAGGCACCAAAATCAAGCTGCTTTATTCTGCTGAACGGCACTACCTTAGCCCTGCATTTTTTTGCCATTCTAACGCATTCCCTGTCATCATAGTTTATTATGCAGTACTCTTTTTCGGTCTGATTTTTGAATATATCTGCCTTTGCCGCGCTGTATCTTTCCATAGTCTTGTGACGGTCCATATGGTCCGGTGTCAAATTGAGTATTGCAGATACTGCCGGCTTGAATTCCTTTATAGTCTCAAGCTGAAAACTGCTGGTTTCTGTTATGAGCCAACTGTCATCATCTGCCATAAGCGCCTTAGATATAACGGCAACGCCTATGTTTCCCACTACATATGTTTTTTTACCCGCTCTCTTATATATCTCACCAACCAGTGTTGTGGTGGTTGTCTTCCCGTTTGTTCCTGTTATGGCAACATAATTGCCCTTTCCCACTCTGTAGGCTATTTCAAGCTCACCGATTACCTCTGCCCCCGCTGCACGAGCTTCCTGAATAAAGTCAAGTTCAGGAGGCACTCCCGGACTCAGAATAATAACGTCAAATTCGCTAATGCTTTGAGGCAGTCGACCAAAGTAGCATTCTACGGATTTATCCTTCAAAAAAGTAATCAGCTGCGGATTGATATCTTCTTCCTTTTTACTGTCAGCTACGGAAACATGAGCACCCAGCTTAACCATAGCCTGAGCCGCAGCCTTTCCTGAATTACCCATTCCGACTATAAGCACTCTTTTATTTTCCATACTTGTATTATGGTTCTTTAACATTAACATCATCTCCTAAATTTTTTGTTTTATATAATACCAAATCCTGCTACACAGCAAACAATGGTGAATATCCAAAATGCGATTACAACCTGAACCTCGCTATATCCGCACTTTTCAAAGTGATGGTGGATGGGGGCCATCTTAAATATCCTTTTGCCTCCGCTGATCTTAAAGTATCCCACCTGCAATACCACAGACAAGGCTTCCATAACGTAAAGAAGCCCCACTATAGGAAGCATCAGTTCCAGCTTCATGACTATAGCTGCTGCCGCTAAGCCGCCTCCAAGAGCCAAAGACCCTGTGTCTCCCATGAACACCTTTGCCGGATTCTTGTTAAAAACCAAAAATCCCAGACAGGCTCCGCACATGGCGCTACAGAAATAGGCTCCCGAATACACTCCGTAAAGTATTCCTGCTATAGCAAAGAACAAGGAAGTAAACGCCGTAACTCCCGACGCCAGGCCATCAAGACCGTCGGTCAGATTAACGGCATTTGTCATTGCCAGCATGACAAAAACAATAAAAGGTATGTACCATATACCGAAATCTATATACATATCAGCTATGGGAATATACACAAAGGTGCTTCCCACAGAATAGTTAGCAAGATATACAGCCAGTACTACGGAAAATATTATCTGGAGCCCGAACTTCTGATATGCCCTGAGTCCCAGGTTGTTCTTCTTTATTATCTTCAAATAGTCGTCAAAAAATCCTATGAAACCAAATCCCAGGAATACAACGACTACAATAACAACCTCTGCCATATTGCCCAACATAATTATCTGAAAGGCCAAAGCCACTACAGCCGTTGCAATAATCATTGCGATACCGCCCATACTCGGTGTTCCCGCCTTGGACAGGTGGGACTCCGGTCCCTCTTCCCTTATATTCTGTCCGGCCTTCTTCTTTAAAATGGGTATTTCGATTTTTGTTATCACCAATGATAGAAGAAACGCCGCCAATATGATTATTCCTATGCTGATGTAATTCATAACAACTCCTAATATTCTAAAAGTTTTTCAACCACTTCTTCCATTTTCATGCCTCTGGACCCTTTGACCATAATCATATCACCCGGCTCTATCAACTTATCAAATGCTTCGTAAAGCTCGCCTTTTTTCTTAAAGTGCCTTACCTTAAGGTCTCCGCCTTGGCAGCCTTTGACAATGCTCTCGGCATTTTGGCCCAGAGCTATGAGCAAATCTATATGAAGACCTGCCGCGAATTCACCGACTGTGTGGTGAAGACTGTCGCTGTCTTGCCCAAGCTCATACATATCGCCCAATATGGCTACTTTTCTGCATCCGCCGCTGCTGTTTTCCAAGACCTTCAATGCGCTTTTCATTGAGGTAGGGCTGGCATTATAGGTATCATCTATGATTTGAACACTTTTCCCGCTAAGATGATTGAGCCTTCTGCCTGTAAGCTGAGTTTTGCACAGTCCTTCAATGGCGGTTTCCACCTCTACCCCGAGAAGCTGACCTGCAGCTATTGCTAAGGCACTGTTGATTGCATTATGCTGTCCGGGCACGGGGAGGTTTATCCTATGGAATTTCCCGCAATGCTCCAGACTAAATTCTATACCTTCAATGCCCCTGTCGTCAACCTTTGATATAACATAATCATCATCATTGGATGTACCTACAGACAGCTGTGCGTAATCCCCCGTGATCCGTTCCCTAATGAGCATATCATCCCTTGCGAATATTAGCGTTCCCTTTTGGTCTTCCCTCGGTGTTATATGGGGAGCTATTTCCATTTTTGCCTTGAATATACCCTCTCTGCTTCCCAGATTTTCAATATGAGAAACACCTATATTTGTTATTATTGCTATATGCGGCTTTATTATTTCACCCAGCCTGTCTATTTCTCCGAATTTGTCCATTCCGATTTCGAGGACCACTACTTCTACAGTATCATCCAGCTTAAGAATAGAAAGAGGCAACCCTATATCATTATTATAGTTTTTTACGTTACGGCCGCATATATATCTTTCGCTTAATGCATAGTACACCATATCCCTAACAGACGTTTTTCCCACGCTGCCTGTCACGGCTATTTTCACAGCATCCAATGTTTCGAGGTACTCCTTGGCAAGCTGTCCCATTGCATATACGGTATCACCGACGCAAATAATCGTTCCTCCGGCCTTCTCAACATCGTCCATCCACTCTCCCAAATGGGAGACGAGAAACACCCGGCACCCGCTTTTCAGCACCTGAGGAATATAATCGTGGCCATCCTGGTTTTCACCCTGGACTGCCACAAACATATCCCCTGCTTCACACTCTCTGGAGTCATGCTTGACTCCAATTATGTACTGAGATTTGCCTGGGCTGATAAGCCTTCCCTTTGTTGCCTTTATTATGTTGTCTATTGATATTTTATTCATAGCATCCTACTCATTGTACAGATATACCTTACTGCCCTTTTTAACCTTTGTTCCTGCTGCAGGATATTGTTTAACAACTATGAAATCCTCCTGAGCAGCTACATTTTCGTTCATGTCATAGGATAAAGCTTTGCCTCCCAGTATTCCTATAGCATCGCTGGCACTCTTTCCTATAACATCAGGCACCTTTACCTTTTCTGCATTAGCCTCTTTCTGGCTGTTATCGTCAGGTGAAACATTTAGATATCGTAGCGTATCCGAAAGTATCTGTTGCACTCCAGGAGCTGCTGTAACACTTCCGAACCTTACGCCCTTGGGACTGTCTACAATTACCAGAACCGCCACCTGCGGGTCATCCATCGGAGCAAGGGCTATACACGAAGAGTACGTATCCTCACTGTATCCGGTCCCCGCATCGTTTAACTTATTTGCCGTCCCTGTCTTACAGCCCACCTTGTAGCCCTCGACCTTGGCGTTTCCACCTCCGCCTTCATCGACAACGTACTGCATTATAGAGCACATTTCATCGGCAGTCTCCTTTGATATTACCTGACGAACCACCTCAGAATCAAAGCTTTCCACCGTCTTGCCCTTGGAATCCTGAAGCTCCTTGACCAGCCTCGGCTTCATCATCTTACCGTTGTTGCCCAAAGAACATACTGCTGTTATCAACTGTATAGGTGTCACTGCAACGCCCTGACCGAAACCAATAGTCGCAAGCCCTACAGGACCTGCATTTTCCTTTGACTGAAGAATAGCACTCCCCTCACCCGGGAAATCTATTCCCGTGGTGCCTGTAATTCCGAAAGTCGCAAGGTAGTCATAAAATTTATCGATCCCTATTTCTGTTGCCAGCTTTACAAAGACGGGATTACATGAATTACCTACAGCCTGCTTAAGAGATTGTGTCCCGTGGGCGTTAGGATAATACCAGCAATGTATATCTTCTCCGGCGACATCCACTACACCCTTGCAGTAGTATGTGCTGTCAAGAGAGGCAATGCCCTCTTCCAATGCTATAGATGTTGTCAACAGCTTAAACGTCGACCCCGGTTCATAAACATCCGACACTAATGAGTTTCTCCACATTTTGTTCCAATATGCCACCTTTTCATCATCAGACATACTCGCCAGCTTTTTCTGTTCATCGCTGTCCAAAGGTGTCTTAGGGTCATTCAAGTCAAAGTCCGGATTCTGCGCCATGGCTAGAACATCTCCTGTTTTAGGGTCCATGACGATGGCCATAACTCTGTCGGCACTTGTCTTCTTCATTACCTGTTCAAGCGCCTTCTCCGTATAATGCTGAATAACCTGGTCTATTGTAGTCACAATGCTGTATCCATCCTCAGCGCTGTAGTATCTCTCCTTACCGTATGATAACCGGTTACCGCTTGTATCTGTATAATTGACCCACCTTCCCGATATTCCGCTCAGGTATGTATTGTATTCAAGCTCAAGTCCGGACAACCCCGTGTTGTCATCGGTTACCGTCCCAAGTACATGAGAGGCAAAAGATCCCATAGGATAGCTTCTCTTGGTATCTTCTGCTATCTCTATTCCCGGAAGGTCGGCATCTCTTATCTTGTCAGCCGTATCCTTGTCTATGCCCTTCTTTATCTTTATTATGCTCTGCTCCTTGCTAATAAGCTCCTTTACTTCTTCAAGGTTCATAGCCAATATATCTGAAAGTGTCTTAGCTACCTGCTCCGTACTTTTTCCCTTATCGGCTTCCGAAGCTTTTATGTCTGTCGGTCTTGCCCATATAGTATAGCAAACCACGCTGACAGCAAGCTCTTTGTCGTTTGTATCGTAGATTATGCCGCGTTCTGCCTCAATAGGGGTGTCCCTAGTCTGCTGCTCAACGGCCTTTGCTGAATATTCGTCTCCTTTAACTATCTGTACCCATCCCAATTTTAGGCACAGCAACATGAAGAAAATGAAGACTATCCCCATGATGATTATTAAATTTCTTTTGCTCTTGTTTGATACTACTGTCATAGTTCTCCCTTAAAAACAACCCGGACACATTTGCCTACATCAACCGTCCGGGTACTAAGTTTATTATATTTTTCCAAAACTAATTATATGCCTTTTCCTTTATTATATCAGCAAAACCTTTTTCCGGAATATCATCCATGGATATATATACTCTGTCCTTGGTCTTGGAATATATCATTCCAAGCTCACCAGTTGCTTTTCCCTCAATGTAATCAACGTTGTTAGCACTGTATATCTTTACCTGCAAGTTTTCTATTTCACCTGTTAACGCATTGTTTTCCTTTATCATGTTGTTTATATCATACCGTAGATTGGCCATGTAGGCCGCCAGTATAATCATTATTATGGTCACTATGCCGAAGGCCAGCACCGCAGAAAAGGCCAGCTTTCTTCCGTTGGTAAAGGGCACGGAAAGTTTCCTAGGCACACGCTTTCTCTTTTGTGAACGCCTTGGCTCCGGCTGTGGCTTCATGTCAAAGCCGTACTTCTCATAATTTGTCTGGTACTCATACCATCTTTCAGGGGCTATCATGTCATTACCTCATTTTCTCAATTACCCTTAGCTTGGCACTTCTGGCCCTGGGGTTTTCTTCAAGTTCGTCTTTTCCTGAAATTATTGGTTTTCCTGTGACCTTTATTACATCAGGTTTCTTGCCACATACGCACACAGGAAACTCCTTTGGGCACGTACATGGATTTAATCTTCGATTAAAACATTCCTTTACTATTCTGTCTTCCAAGGAATGAAATGTGATTATGCACAGCCTTCCTCCCGGAAGCAACACATCGCAAAATTCGTCTACAGCCTTTTGCAGCTGTTCAAGCTCTCCGTTTACTTCTATCCTTATGGCCTGAAAAGTTCTCTTTGCTGGATGAGGGCCTTCTCGCCTGGCCGATGCCGGTATGGCCGCCTTGATAATGTCCACAAGCTGGCCCGTTGTCCGTACTTCTTCCGTTTTTCTTCTGTTTATTATAAAGTCGCTTATCCGGCTGGCCCACTTTTCCTCGCCATACTTTCTTATTACTTTCGTCAGCTGAGTTTTGTCATATTTATTTACTACATCGTAGGCGGAAAAGGAATCCTCCTTGTTCATCCTCATATCCAGAGGCGCATCATGCATATAGGAAAAGCCTCTTTCCCTGTTATCCAGCTGAAAAGAAGATACTCCGATGTCCAGAAGGGCTCCGTCTATTCCCTGTACACCTAATTCCTCCAGTACATCCCTTATTTCTGCATATGTACTCTGCACCAGAACCTTGTCGCAGCCAAGGGGCTCCAGCCTTCTTGCAGCCGCATCAAGAGCGTCTTCGTCTCGATCGATACCGATAAGCATACCCTTCTCCGATAGCTTCGACCCAATTCCGAAAGCATGTCCTCCTCCTCCCAGAGTTCCGTCTACATATACTCCGTCGAGCTTTATGGCGAGGCTTTCCAGGCACTCCTCATACAAAACCGGAACATGTTTAAAATCCATACTGCTCAAGGCTTTCTGCCACATCGCTGGCGTTCATCAGTTCTCCCGTTTCAGGATCCAGTTCATCCTTCCACTGTTCCTTGCTCCATACTTCAATGGTCTTGTTGCTTCCTATGGTAATCAAATCCTTTTCGATTCCGGCATACTCTCTAAGCTCCTGAGGAATGGTCAGTCGTCCCTGCTTGTCCACATCACAAAGATTAGCTGAAGAATTAAAATATCTCTTCAGCTTCCTTGCATTTGGATTTCCCGTTGGCAGCTCGTCCAGCTTCTCCACTAGCTTCTCCCATTCCTTATTTGTGTATATGGTAAGACATCTGTCCAGGGACTTGGCTATGATACACCTGCCCCCAAGTTCATCTCTAAACTTTGCGGGTATTATAAGCCGTGCTTTGCTGTCTATTGAATTGTAATAAGTACCTACAAACATAGAGACTCCTTCCATGCTAGTTTTACACCATTTTAAACCACTTTAATCCATTTCGCAACAAGTTCTCTCCACAAGAAAGAATTTTTCCTCACAAAAATCTCCTTTGTCAGTTTTCAAAATTGTATTTCCCTTCCAAAAACACAATATATTGTGTTTTTTATACATGCACACCAAACATATTGGTGTTTTTTCAAAAATGTCAAAATTTCTTTTATTTACCCTTTTTTCTACCCCTTACACACTTGAAAAGTCACGCTTTAAAGTGTAAAATATATGTATAATTTATGTATAATTTGGCTAACACATTAAATTAGGAGGGGAGGACAAATGAAGAAAATCCTGAGAACAATGATAACTGTTTTGGCATTGCTTATACTGCCGTCACTTTTCTTCTGTGGGTGCGGTGAGGACAAATCAGGAAATACGATTAACGAGCCGGAAATCACGGGTGAATATCTAGCTGAAGAATATGCACAGCAGCTTATGACAGATGGCGCCATCACTATGCTTGGTTACGTGAATATATTAAAAAACAACGGCTCCTCCTATTCCGTAGAAATCACCGAAAAAGAAGTGGTCCCCAGTGCTGATTACGATGACGGCTACTACATAGCTGACACTAATCTAGTAATGGATGCTACTCTTGGAACGAGTGCAAGGATAACTTGCCTCGAGGCGGATGGATATGCAGTCAAGACTGCCGATGAATTCATTGAAGACCAAGGCGATTCATCGCCTAACGAGGTGCATATATACACGGTATATATGATGGGAGACTCAGTGGAGCTCATCGTTGAAAAAGCCCCTGAGGATGTTGAACTAAAATAGAATTATAATAGACCGGAGTGAAGTATGCCTATACCCGAGCCCGTGGCTTTTACTATTTTTAATATTGACATAATGTGGTACGGGGTATTGATTACCGCAGGTATAATACTCGCCACTTTTATTTGCTACAAAAGAGCACCCAGACACGACTTATCAGGAGATCAACTGTTGAATATGGTTATCATATCAGTTCCTGTAGGTATCATAGGTGCTCGTTTATATTACGTTGTTTTTAACTGGTCCGACTATGCCGGCGATTTCTTGAAGATAATAAACACAAGAGGCGGCGGTCTGGCAATTCATGGGGCTCTTATCTTCGGATTTGCTGCAGCTGCAATCCTTTGCATCATCTGGAAGATACGGCCTCTAAATCTCCTTGATTTAGTCATTCCCACCGTGGCACTGGCTCAGTCCATCGGAAGATGGGGCAACTACTTCAACTCAGAAGCTCACGGAGGACCTACGGATCTGCCCTGGGCGGTAACTGTTGCAGGACAAACATATCATCCAACCTTCCTTTACGAATCCATCTGGTGCTTCATTCTGTTCTGGCTTCTCCTCTATATAGACAATCACCGTAAATTCGAGGGTCAGGTGTTCTTTCTCTACGGTATCCTCTACTCTGTGGAACGCTTTTTCGTCGAAGCCCTTCGCACCGACAGTCTGATGATAGGCCCCTTTAAGCAAGCTCAAGTCTTGAGCCTGTTTATTATCATAATCTGTATCACAGCCTATGTTATTCTAAAGAAACGAAACACGTCAGCCCCTTCCCAGTAGCATTTTATTACAATAATATGACTCTATACATTGAAGAGGAAATGCATTACATCCCCATCCTTTATCACGTACTCTTTTCCTTCAGACCTGATAAGGCCCTTTTCCTTGGCTGTAGCAAGATTACCACCACACTCTATGAGCTTGTCATAGGCTATAGTCTCTGCCCTGATAAAGCCTTTTTCAAAATCCGTGTGTATCTTACCGGCAGCACCCGGTGCCTTCGTGCCCCGCTTTACCGTCCAAGCTCTTACCTCAGGCTCTCCCGCAGTCAAGAAGGAAATTAAATCCAAAAGTCTGTAGGAAGCCTTTACAAGCTTATGGAGGCCCGACTGAGAAATACCCATTTCCTCCAGGAACATTTCTCTCTCCTCATCTTCCAGTTCAGCCATTTCCGCTTCTATCTTGGCACAGACCACAACTACATCAGAGCCTTCTGTTTCGGCAAAGGCTCTTACCTTCCTGATGTATTCGTTATCCTCGCCTGCCGCATCATCCTCCGAAACGTTGGCAGCATATATAATAGGCTTATAGGAAAGCAAGTCAAGACCCCTCACATAATCGGCCTCGTACTCTGTAAGCTCCATAGCGCGTGCCGACTTACCTTCGCCGAGAAAATCATTTATCCTATTAAGAAGCTCTAGTTCTCTTTGCAGGCTCTTGTCGCCCTTGAGATTTTTAGTGGTCTTCTGTATCCGTCTTTCAAGAACCTCCATGTCTGATAAAATCAACTCTGTATTGATGATTTCTATATCCGAAACAGGGTTTATCCTGCCATCCACGTGAACTACATTAGGATCCTCAAAGCACCTTACAACGTGGACTATGGCTGCAACCTCGCGAATATGGCCCAAGAACTTATTTCCAAGCCCCTCTCCTTTTGAAGCCCCCTTTACAAGACCGGCTATGTCATAGAACTCTATGGTGGTGTAAATCGTCTTCTTGGAATTGTACATTTCATGTAAAACTTTAAGCCGTTCATCAGGCACGGTAACAACGCCTACATTAGGCTCTATCGTACAAAAAGGGTAATTGGCTGCCTCCGCTCCTGCCTGCGTAATCGCATTGAATAATGTACTTTTCCCCACGTTAGGCAAGCCTACGATACCTAATTTCATTTTCTTATATACCTGTCCAGAAATCCTTGATTTACAGGGGTTTCTGCCTTTCGTTAAATTTCATGTACGCCCTCTTTACGCCCTTTTTTGAAACCGGCAGCATATTCTGTTGAAATTGCTTCTTCTTTAGTATCTCAAGAAGGGCCCAATCTATTGACAAATTATAGCATGTAAAACCCATTTTATCAATCATACATCTGATAAATACTTCCACACAAATAGAGCGTCCAGCAGAAACTGGGCGCTCTATTTGTATAAATATATTCTACAGATCGTAATACATATCAAATTCCATAGGGGTTGGCATCTGGCTGTGCTTCATTAAGTCTTCACGCTTGTTATTAATCCATATCTCAATAAGCCTCTCAGGGAAGACCCCACCTTTTGTCAGGAAGTCATGATCGATTTCCAAACTGTCCAATGCCTCATCAAGAGTCCTAGGAAGTCCCTTTATTTTTTTCTTTTCTTCCTCTCTTAATGTATACAGGTTGAAGTCATAAGGTCCGAAGCCTTCGGCTACAGGGTCTATCTTATTCTTTATGCCGTCAACTCCTGCCATGAGGATAGCTGCAAAAGCGTAGTACGGGTTGCAGGTTCCGTCAGGGTTTCTAATCTCGAATCTCTTCTTGTCTGGATCCTTGGCGTATGCCGGGATACGGATTACAGAGCTTCTGTTGGCAGTTGCAAAGCCTATTGTAACAGGCGCTTCATATCCGGGCACCAGTCTCTTGAATGAGTTTGTGCTTGGATTTGTAAAGGCACAGAGGGCCTTAATATGCTTCAGTATTCCACCCATGAAATGCATAGCTGTTTCCGAAAGCTGTGAATATCCGCCGGCATCGTAGAACAATGGCTTGCCGTCCTTGAACAAATGCATATGCACGTGCATTCCGTTTCCTGCCTCATCGTATATTGGCTTAGGCATGAATGTAGCTGTTCTGTTTTCGGCAATGGCCTCGTTCTTGATGAGATATTTTGTCATCATAGTCTTATCTGCCATTTCCGTAAGTGTTCCGAACTCAACTTCCAGTTCAAGCTGCCCTGGTCCGCCTACTTCGTGATGGTGGTATTTAACCTTAATGCCCTGGTCTTCCATAAGCATGGCAACCCTACTTCTGAAATCATAGAGCACATCCTGTGGAGGCGCCATGTGATAACCGCCCTTATGGGGCATCTTGTATCCAAGGTTAAATTCCCTATTTGAAGTGTTCCATTCGGCTTGCTCTGTATCAATAGCAAACCCTGATTCATTGGGGGCTGTAGAATAGCTTACGTGATCAAATACATGAAATTCGTATTCAGGGCCTATTTTCATTTCATCGGCTATACCGCTGTTTTTCAGATACTCTTCAGCATGCTTGGTAACGTTTCTAGGATCCTGGTCAAACGGGTAATTCTCAGGGACATCTATAACATAAACATCGCCTATCATAGCTAGCGTAGGGATTTCCATAAATGGGTCCACATACGATGATGACAGGTCTGGTATGAATACCATATCGCTTTTTTCTACCGGTGCGAAGCCATAATTGCTTCCGTCAAAGCCGATTCCGTCCTTCAATGTATCTTCTGTAAAACGATCCGCGGGGATTGTCAGATGTCTCCATCTCCCGTTTAAGTCAATCATCATAAAATCGACCATCTTAATATCATTTTCTTTTATAAATTCTTTTGCTTCTGCCAATGATTTAAACATGTGCTATCTCCTTTGAAGTTTCTATTTATTCTCAACTTTATTATTATATAGTCTGGCCAAACCCTTGTCAATCTATGGAATAAATTACACAAAAAAACTAAAAAATAGAGGGCTTTCACGCCAAAGCTTATATCCGGTGTGAGAGCACTCCATTTTGCATAATTTTATTTATTCAACGGCAACTATCCAGCCTCTGATGTCTTCTTTTTCTCCGATTTGCATCCCGTAAAGTTCATCGTAGAGCTTCTGTGAGAGGCTGCCGATTTCGTTGTTGTTTATTACAACATGCTTATCGTTCCAAAACAATTCTCCTATAGGCGAAATTACAGCAGCCGTACCAGTTGCGAATACTTCTTCAAGCTTACCTTCTTCGGCCGCCTTGAAAACATCTTCAATGGCCAGCCTTTGCTCGTTTACCATATAACCCCAGTCTCTCATGACCGTAATCATGGAGTCCCTCGTTATTCCCGGCAGGATTGTCCCGTAAAGAGGCGCCGTATAAAGCTGTCCATCTATCTTAAAGAAAGCGTTTGATGTGCCGATTTCTTCAACATACTTCTTTTCGATGGCATCCAGCCACAATACCTGATCGTATCCCATTTCGTGAGCTTTGCTTTCAGCTTTCATTGCAGCAGCGTAATTGCCGCCGATTTTTGCAAAACCTGTTCCGCCCGGAGTGGACCTGACATACTCATTCTCAACGTAAATCTTAGTCGGAGCAAGGCCACTTTCGTAATAAGGGCCTACAGGACTGAGGATTATTATGAACTTATATGTTTTGGATGCCGACACTCCTAAATAATTGTCTGTTGCTATCATGAAAGGCCTTACATAAAGAGCCGTATCCTTCTTGTCAGGTATCCATTCACTGTCAATTTTCACCAGTGCCTTGATTGCATCCACATATACATCCTCGTCTATATGAGGCATACACATTCGCTCGTTGGTATTGTTTGTCCTCTTGGCATTCATATCCGGTCTGAAAAGCTGAACCTTTCCTTCCTTCGTTTTGTATGCCTTGAGTCCTTCAAACATTTCCTGGCCGTAGTGCAGCACAGATGCCGCCGGATCTAATTCCAACGGAGCATAAGGAACTATTCTTCCATCATGCCATCCCTTTTCAGGCTCATAATCCATAACAAACATATGGTCTGTGAACACCGTTCCGAACTTTAACGTATCAGGATTAGGCTTTTGTTTCTTTTCTTTTGTCAATACTACTTTGAATTTATTCATATTTTTCCTCACTTTTATTTCAGCACCGCACCCTCGTTAGCCGATGAGACCAATCTTGCATATCTTGCCAGCCAGCCATCCTTTACCTTAGGTTCAGGCCTTCTATATTTTTCTTTTCTATCTGCAAATTCATCGTCGGATACCCGAACGTTTATTGAGTATGCTGGGATATCAATATCTATAATATCTCCTTCTTCAATAAGCCCAATGGTTCCATTATCTGCAGCCTCAGGGCTTACATGTCCGATAGAAGCGCCCCTGCTGGCGCCACTGAAACGTCCGTCCGTAATAAGAGCAACGGTTTTGTCCAGTCCCATGCCCGCCAAAGCGCTTGTGGGATTGAGCATCTCTCTCATTCCCGGTCCGCCCCTCGGTCCTTCATACCTTATTACTACCACCTGGCCAGCCTTGATCTGCCCCCCGTAAATAGCAGCAATGGCATCTTCCTCACTGTCAAAAACTCTTGCAGGCCCTGAATGAACCAGCATTTCAGGGTCTACTGCGCTCCTCTTAACAACGCAGCCATCTTTGGCCACATTTCCCCAAAGTATTGCGATACCTCCTGTTTCACTGTAAGGATTATCTATAGGTCTTATGGCTCCTTCGCTTTTTATATATGCCCCTGCAATATTCTCTCCAATGGTCTTGCCTGTTACGGTAATGGCATTCCCATCTATAAGATTCTTGGATGCAAGCTGGGCAATAACAGCAGGAACACCTCCAGCATTGTTCAAATCGTGCATGTGAGTTCCTCCCGCGGGGGCCAGATGACATAGGTTAGGTGTCACCGAACTCACTTCATTGAACAGGTTCAAATCCAGCTCTATGCCTGCTTCTTTAGCTATAGCCAGAAGATGCAGCACACTGTTTGACGAGCATCCCAGAGCCATATCGCAGGCGACTGCGTTTCTTATGGATTTTTCATTGATTATGTCGCGGGCCTTAACATCCTTTTCTACCAGCTCCATTACAGTCATCCCTGCATGCTTGGCCATTTGAATTCTTCCGCTTGCCACCGCAGGTACGGTTCCGTTTCCCGGAAGCGCTATACCTATGGCTTCACAAAGGCAGTTCATGCTGTTAGCTGTATACATACCGGAGCAGGAACCACACCCCGGACATACGTTGAGCTCGTACTCCTCAAGCTGCTCATCATCTATCATATCAGCCTTCCTGGCTCCTACTGCCTCAAATATCTTAGAAAGACTTGTCTCTGTGCCGTTCACCAGACCGGACATCATAGGCCCTCCTGAACAGACTACTGCAGGAATATTCATTCTCACCGCAGCCATCACCATACCCGGTACAATCTTATCACAGTTAGGGACGAGGACTGCACCGTCAAAGGCATGAGCCATAATCATAGTTTCCACACTGTCCGCTATAAGCTCCCGGCTGGCAAGGCTGTATTTCATTCCTATATGTCCCATAGCTATACCATCACAAACGCCGATAGCGGGAATCATAACAGGTGTTCCTCCCGCCATTCTCACTCCGCTCTTGACGGCCTCGGCAATTTTATCAAGGTGCATGTGGCCTGGCACTATTTCACTGTGGGCGGAAACTACAGCAATAAGGGGCCTTTCTAGCTCTTCCTTGGTATATCCCATGGCATAGAACAGGCTTCTCATAGGTGCTTTTTCTGTGCCCTTTGTAACTTGTGAGCTACGCAATTCCATATTAGTCTCCTATTTCTTCAACCAGCTCATCATCTTTCTCAGCTCTGCGCCTACCTTGCAGAGAAGATGATTTGCTTCCACTCTTCTTGTCGCGAGGAACTTGGCTTTTCCGCCTGCGTTGAATTCCTGAATGAATTCACTTGCGAAGGTACCATCCTGTATTTCTTCCAGAACCTTTTTCATTTCTTTTCTCGTATCCTCTGTGATTACTCTCCTGCCAGTTCTGTAATCACCATATTCGGCAGTGTTGGAAACCGAATATCTCATCTTATCAAAGCCGCCCTCATTGATGAGGTCAACTATGAGCTTCATTTCATGTATACATTCAAAGTACGCCATTTCAGGAGCATATCCTGCTTCAACCAAGGTATCGAATCCAGCCTTCATCAGCTCTGTTACTCCGCCGCAGAGTACTGCTTGTTCCCCAAAAAGATCAGTCTCTGTTTCTTCCTTAAATGTAGTTTCAAGTATTCCTGCTCTTCCTGCGCCGATGCCGCTTGCATATGCCAGTGCAAAATCCTTTGCTTTACCCGAAGCATCCTGATGAACGGCGATAAGGCTTGGAACGCCTTTTCCCTCAACGTACTGGCTTCTTACCGTATGCCCAGGCCCCTTAGGAGCAATCATGATTACGTCCAGGTAAGGTGCCGGCTGCACCTGATTGTAATGTATGTTGAATCCATGAGCGAAAGCAAGCACGTTTCCTTCCTTCATATGCTGTTTTACCTGATTATTATAAATGCTTGCAGCCAACTCGTCTGGAACCAGCATCATCACGATATCCCCTGCCTCTGCAGCCCCTTCTATATCAACAACCTTGATTCCTGCAGCCTCAGCCTTGGCAATATGTCCTGAGCCTGGTCTTAAGCCTACGACTACGTTAACTCCGCTTTCCTGTAAATTCATAGCATGGGCATGGCCTTGACTTCCGAATCCGATGACCGCTACTGTTTTACCGTCCAGCAATCCTAAATTGCAATCCGTATCATAATACTTGTTAATCATTTTATATTCTCCTTTTTTATTATTTACCTATTCCTGTAATTCCCGTTCTGCATACTTCCTGAATATGATATTCTGCCAGCATATCCAAGAAGCTGTCCAGCTTTTCGGGTCTTCCGGTTATTTCCACAACCATGTTGTCACTTTGCAGCGAAATGATTTTGGCACGATAAATATCCACGATTTCCTTTATCTCTGTTCTCTGAACCTTGTCTGCGCTGATTTTTATCAACAGCAGCTCCCTAAAAAAGCTCTTGCTACTGTCAAGCACCGTTACACTTCTCACTACCTCCAGCTTTTCCGTTTGAGCGACAATCTGCTGATGAGTTATGGTATCTCCTAGGAATACGATGGTAATCCTGGAGATATGCGGGTCGTTAGTCGCTGATACGGTAAGGGAATCAATGTTGAACCCCCGTCTTCCGTAAAGGCTTACAACTCTTGAAAGAACATTAACTTTATTATCTACATCTATACTGACAATCTCACTTTTCATTACGCCTTCCCTCCTATTCAAATATCGAATCTTCAACTGTATGGCCGTTAGGTATCATAGGGAGTGCCTTTTGCCTCGACACTATATCACAGTCTATCCAAACAGGGCCTTTTGCCTTAAGAGCTTTTTGGAAAGCATCCTTAAACTCTTCAATATTCTCTGCGCTGTATCCCGTTCCCCCGAAGGCCTCAATGACCTTGCAGAAGTCCGTCTTTCTTTCGGGAACCGTATGGGAATGTCTTCCTCCGTAAAAATCTGTCTGCCACTGGTAAACCATCCCCAAAACCCTATTGTTCATAATTACGGTTATTACAGGAAGCTCATTGCTTACCGCCGTACAGGCTTCGTTGAGGTTCATATGGAGTGAACCGTCTCCCGTAAAATGAACTACCTTGTTGCCTGGGTTGCCTATCTGAGCACCTATTGCCGCGCCATATCCGAATCCCATAGTTCCAAGACCGCCACTGGAAAGGA
Source organism: Clostridiales bacterium (assembly GCA_012513435.1). GTDB lineage: Bacteria > Bacillota > Clostridia > Peptostreptococcales > Anaerovoracaceae > Lentihominibacter. The sequence goes on along the minus strand of JAAZCE010000016.1, from coordinate 24,185 downwards.
AATGTCTCGGCTTCTTATGCAGTACATACTGAGCCGCCCACATCTGATGCTGTCCTACGTCTGTTACGTAAAAAGCCTCTTCTCCTGCCATCCTACAGGCCTCCTCGATTACATCCTGCGGGCAGAGATCTCCTTCGCTTTTCATTTTTAAAGGATGTTCCTTGCTCCACTTCTCTATGGTCTTTATCCAGTCGCCGTGTTCTGCTTCCTTCACCATAGGAAGGATTCCCTGCAGCACTTCCTTACAGTCTCCTATAATGCTCTCGACAACCATGACGTTCTTGTTAACTTCGCTTTTATCTATATCTATCTGTATTACCTTGGCATTTTCGGCAAACCTCTTGGGGTTAAGGGCTACTCTGTCACTGAACCTGGTTCCTATTGCTACTACAAGATCTGCTTCTGCTATACATTTATTTGCTGCATATGATCCGTGCATTCCCAGCATTCCATAAAAATACTTTCCGTCGTGTTCAACTACACCAGATGCCATCATGGAATTCACGGCAGGTATCTGAGCCCTATCCATAAATGCCCTAACTTCATCAGATGCTCCCGAGGCAACAATACCTCCTCCTAAATAAAACACCGGTTTCTTAGCCTCATTGATGAGTTTGGCAAACTTCTTCGATTTTTTATCAATAGCTTCATCTACATATTTCGCTGTATCGTAAGGCTCTTCTTCAACATAGTCTACTTCGGCAGCGGTAACATCCTTAGTAATATCTACCAGGACAGGTCCCTTCCTGCCTTCGTTGGCAATACGAAATGCATTTCTCATTGCATCGGCCAGCTCTTCCGGCTTGTTTACGAAATAGCTGTGCTTAGTAATAGGAAAAGTTATTCCTGTAATACAGGTTTCTTGGAATGCATCTCTTCCAATAAAATTATTGGCTACATTAGCGGTGATTATTACCATAGGCACACTGTCCATATATGCCGTGGCAATACCTGTAACCAGATTGGTGGCTCCCGGTCCGCTTGTTGCTATGACAACTCCGGTCTTCCCCGTAGAACGGGCATAACCGTCAGCAGCGTGTGAGGCACCTTGTTCGTGTGCGCTCAAAACATGCTTTATTTTATCTTCATACTTGTATAGCTCATCATATAGGAACAATGCTGCTCCTCCTGGATAACCGAATACAGTATCGACATGATTTTCAAGCAGTATTTTCATGACTGCTTCTGAGCCCAATAACTTCATATATGTACCTCCTTCTTTATATAGACAATACCATTATTATTGTTTGCGCACAAAAAGTCAACGATTTTTTTGTGATTCATTCATATTTTTTGTGCTTTTTTTACAAAAAAACATTGACTTCTATGGAAAATACATATAAAATATGTCTATCATCAAAAAAGAAAGGAGATTCATGGACTGATGTTGTTACTACCACTATTAAAGCTAGACAATTCGCATAATAGTAATCTATCCCCATAGAATCTCGTTAAATCAGTTTTTGAGTTGTTTATTTTAGGAAAATAGCTTTGTTTTTCGAGTTTATGCGGAGAACAAGGCTTTTTTAAATTATTGATATATGAAAGGAAAACAATATGGCTGTTTCAAAAATAATGAAAAACTGCGAGAAGTACGATGTTGGCTATTTTCCACCACCCGTCAAAAGTAACGATTGGATTAATAAGGATCATATAACTAAGGCTCCTGCCTGGTGCAGCGTCGATTTGAGAGACGGCAATCAAGCACTCATCGTCCCCATGAGTCTTGATGAAAAAATCGATTTCTTCAAGTTTCTCGTGTCTTTAGGCTTCAAGGAAATCGAAGTAGGCTTCCCTGCCGCTTCGGAAACAGAATACACCTTCCTTCGCACTCTTGTAGAAGATAATATGGTTCCCGATGACGTGACCATTCAGGTTCTCACTCAATCAAGAGAACATATAATCAAAAAAACCTTTGAATCTCTCATAGGCGTAAAGAACGCCGTTGTACATTTGTATAACTCTACCTCTGTTGCTCAGAGGGAGCAGGTTTTTAAAATGGAGAAAGAAGAGATTATCGACATAGCAGTCAGCGGAGCCACCCTGATTGAAGAGTACGCCAAAAATTTCCCCGACACCAACTTTACATTTGAATACTCACCTGAGAGCTTTACGGGCACCGAAATGGAATTCGCTCTTGAAATATGCAACAGGGTAATAGATGTATGGAAGCCGCGCCCTGAAAGAAAGGTTATAATCAACCTCCCAGCAACGGTAGCCATGTCAATGCCTCACGTTTACGCCTCCCAGATAGAATATATGAGCAAAAACCTTCACGACAGAGAAAATGTCATTCTTTCCCTTCACCCTCACAATGACAGGGGCACTGCAGTTGCAGACTGTGAGCTAGGACTTCTGGCAGGGGGAGACAGAATAGAAGGCACTCTCTTTGGTAACGGAGAAAGAACAGGCAATGCCGACATTATAACCGTAGCTATGAACATGTATTCACACGGTGTAGACCCGGGATTAGACTTTACCGATATGCCTGCCATAGTGGCCATATATGAAAAGTTCACAGACCTGGAGGTCCACCCTCGCCAGCCTTACGGCGGTCAGCTTGTGTTTGCCGCTTTTTCCGGTTCTCATCAGGATGCCATAGCCAAGGGAATGCGCCACAGAAAAAGCTCAGACAGCAAAAAATGGAACGTTCCTTATCTGCCTATCGACCCCCATGACGTGGGAAGAGAATACGATGCCGATGTTATCAGGATAAACAGCCAGTCCGGTAAGGGTGGCGTCGCATACGTTTTGGAACAGAATTACGGCTTTTTCATTCCGAAGGAAATGAGAGAAGAACTGGGATACATGATAAAAGAAATATCAGATAAGCAGCACAAGGAGCTGTCTCCTGAAGAAATCTACGAATACTTTGATGGGGAATACATCAACCGCTTCGATGAAATTGACATTACCGATGCAGAGTTCAAGAGGCCGCCTCATTCAGAAAAAATGGGCGACAGCGGCATGACGGTAGATATGAACGTATTATTTGCCGGAAAGCACTATGCGCTTTCCGGCAAGGGAAACGGCCGTCTCGACTCCGTTACCAATGCTCTTCGTCAGGGGCCTTACGAACTGCTATATGACTTCGTAACCTACTCGGAACACGCACTTGAATCAGAATCCGATTCAAGAGCGGCTTCCTACGTTGCCATCAAAGACAGACACGGCTTCACCTTCTGGGGTGTAGGCATCCATAACGATATTATATACGCATCCGTCAACGCTTTGGTTTCTGCAATAAACAGAGCGTTTATCAAAAATCACCCTAAGGGTCAGAAGTAAGGAGGAATCAACAATGGGAATGACTATGACGCAAAAGATTTTGGCAGACCATGCAGGGCTGAAAAATGTTGAAGCAGGACAGCTCATTGAAGCCAAACTGGACATGGTTCTGGGCAACGATATAACATCGCCTGTAGCCATTAATGAATTCAACAAAGCTAAATTCGACTATGTCTTTGATAAAAGCAAAATATCTCTTGTAATGGACCACTTCACACCTAACAAGGACATCAAAGCTGCCGAGCAGTGCAAAAAAACAAGAGCCTTTGCAAAGAGGTTCGATATAGATAACTTCTTCGATGTGGGTAACATGGGCATAGAACACGCTCTTCTTCCGGAACTTGGTCTTGTTGCGGCCGGTGAATGTATAATCGGAGCAGATTCTCACACCTGTACATACGGAGCCCTAGGAGCCTTTTCCACAGGCGTAGGCAGCACGGACATGGCTGCCGGCATGGCCAAGGGAAAAGCATGGTTCAAGATTCCGGCGGCCATTAAAGTGAATCTTCACGGCAAGCTATCTGCCAATGTTTCGGGAAAAGACGTTATCCTTCATCTCATCGGTCTTATAGGCGTTGACGGGGCTCTCTACAAATCCCTGGAATTCGCAGGAGACGGCGTAGCGGCCCTTTCCATGTCCGACAGGCTCTGCATATCAAACATGGCCATAGAAGCAGGTGCAAAAAACGGAATATTTCCCGTAGATGAAGTGACCGAAGAATACATGAAGGGCAGAGTAAACAGAAATTACAAGGTCTTTAAGGCTGACGATGATGCAGTATATGACCGAAGGATAGACATCGGCCTGAGTGCTCTCAGACCTACGGTATCCTTCCCTCACCTTCCCGAAAACACCAGAACAATAGATGAAACGGGAGACATTAAAATAGACCAGGTAGTAATCGGCTCCTGCACCAACGGGAGACTTGAGGATATGAAAATAGCCGCTGATATTCTAAAAGGCAAGAAAATCGCACAGGACGTAAGGTGCATCATAATCCCTGCAACTCAGTCCATATACAAGGACTGCATCGCTCTAGGATATCTGGATACCTTTATCGATGCAGGCTGTGTAGTCAGCACTCCTACCTGCGGCCCTTGCCTTGGCGGCCACATGGGTATTCTCGCCTCAGGGGAACGCTGCGTAGCTACCACTAACAGAAACTTCGTAGGTAGAATGGGCCATACAAACTCTGAAGTATATCTTGCAAGCCCTGCAGTAGCCGCCGCTTCAGCCGTGACAGGCAAGATTTCTGACCCCGCCGAAATTATATAAGGAGGAAGAACTATGAAAGCACAAGGTTTTGTTCATAAATACGGTGATAACGTGGATACTGACGTTATCATCCCTGCAAGACATCTGAACACATCAGACCACAAGGAGCTGGCCTCCCACTGTATGGAGGATATAGATGCCGAATTCACATCCAAAGTGAACAACGGTGATATTATGGTAGCCGGCAACAACTTCGGATGCGGTTCATCTAGAGAACATGCACCTATCGCCATCAAGGAATCAGGAATTTCCTGCGTCATTGCCAAATCCTTCGCAAGAATATTCTACAGGAACTCCATCAACATGGGCCTGGCCATTCTGGAATGTGAAGAGGCTGCCGAAAACATTGAAACAGGCGACCAGATATTCGTAGATTTTGAAACAGGCGCCATTAAAAATATCACTAAAAATCAAGAGTACAAGGCTATGCCCTTCCCTGATTTCATAAACGAAATCATAAAGAGCGGCGGTCTTTTAAACTCCATCAAATAACGAGAGGTATCAGGAATGAAATACAAGATAGCAATTATACCAGGAGACGGCATAGGCCCTGAGGTAATAAATGAAGCTCACAAGGTCCTGAACCGAATCCAAAAGAAATATGGCCACACCTTTGAATACACCGACCTTTTGGCTGGAGGTGCAGCCATTGATACTACAGGAAAATGCCTGCCTAAAGAAACGGTTGAGGGTGCCAAAGGCAGCGATGCAGTGCTTCTTGGAGCTGTGGGAGGCCCTAAGTGGGATTACCTGCCCGGCGACGAAAGACCGGAAAGAGCCCTTCTCGGCCTGCGAAAGGAGCTTGCCCTTTTTGCAAATCTGCGCCCCGCCATAATGTTCCACCAGCTTAGGGATGCCTGCCCTCTCAAGGAAGAAAAGGTTAAAGGCGGTCTGGACATACTGGTAGTACGGGAGCTTACAGGCGGAATATATTTCGGAGAAAAGGGCTACAAGCAGACGGATATGGGCGAAGCTGCCTTCGACGTAGAGCAGTATTCCACAGGTGAGATTATCAGAGTTGCCAAGGTTGCTTTTGATATGGCTATGAAGAGAGACAAGAAGGTAACAAGCGTAGACAAGGCCAACGTCCTGGAAAGCTCCAGACTTTGGAGAAAAACGGTTGCCCAGGTAGCGCAGGAATATCCACAGGTAGAGCTTAACAACATGTATATAGACAACACCACCATGCAGCTGGTTTACAATCCTAAGCAATTCGATGTAATCCTTACCAGCAACATCTTTGGCGATATCCTCTCAGACGAAGCCAGCATGATAACAGGCTCCATAGGCATGCTGCCGTCGGCAAGCCTTTCCACAGGCAACTTCGGCATGTATGAGCCTGTTCACGGAAGCGCTCCTGATATTGCCGGAACCGGCAAGGCCAATCCGATGGCTACCATACTCTCCGCTGCCATGATGCTAAAGTATACATTCGGTTTATCCGAAGAATCCCAGGCAATAGAGACATCTGTCAAGAAAGTTCTGTCCATGGGCTACAGAACTCCCGACATCGCCGTTGCCGGGGACAAAGTAGCTACAACAACAAAAATCGGTGATTTAATTGCAGAAAATATATGAATTAGGGATAATCACCAAGATTTTTTAAAAAAGTTGTTGCATTCAAACAAATGATGTTGTATACTAATCTCATTCCAAGGAAAGGAGAGTATAACAAGTGTTAAAAGTCTTTACCAAGTAACGCTCAACTGAATATTGAGAATCCGTTAAACAAGAGGATTGACGTTACTGTAGCACAAGTTATGCTTATACCTTGCTTGAACATAACAAAATAACCTATTAAAGGCGATGACCAAAAAATAGTAACCACGTTTGATACTTACAGCGAGCTGCCGGTTGGTGGAAGGCAGCAGGGATAACGAGGCGAATACCTTTTGAGAGCTGTGCACTGAAACCCCAAGTCGAGATTATGTATAACCGACCTAGGGCAAGTAGGCTGCATCGGGTGTGCCCGTAATAGCACTAGGATATGAAAACGTATCCAAAGAGGCCTGTGTCGCAAGACACCGGTAAAATGAGGTGGTACCGCGAAGTTATTAGCTCCGCCCTCTGTTAACTAGATGTTAGTCAGAGAGCGGATTTTTTTATACATCCTTCTTTGGCGATTGCATTAACAAAGGAGTGATGTCAGATGAACCATTTAGAATTCGTTCAAACCGTTACAGTAATAGTCTTTATTCTTTTCGCCATAGCCATGGTACTTATTGGGATCAGCAGCTTCAGGAAGGTAAAGAGCATTGATTCTTTCCTCATAGGAGGAAGAAATATCGGCGGATGGCTTTCCGCCTTCGCTTACGGTACGTCATACTTTTCGGCAGTCATATTCGTAGGATATGCAGGAAAGCACGGCTGGGATGTAGGCATAGGCGCCATGTGGATAGGCGTAGGCAACGCAGTTCTCGGATGCTTCCTGTCATGGAAGCTGCTTGCTAAGAGAACCAGGGATATGACCCACAAGCTAAAGGCTAAGACAATGCCGGAATTCTTCGGCGCAAGATACAAGTCGAGAAACATGAAAATATGTTCAGCATTGATTATCTTCATCTTCCTCGTGCCTTACTCATCAGCGGTTTACAAAGGATTGGGATATACCTTTAACACTATATTCCCTTCCATCTCCGTAAACTTCTGCATGCTGGCCATAGCCGTCCTTACAGCGGTTTACCTCATACTTGGAGGCTATGTGGCAACGGCATACACCGATTTTATTCAGGGCCTCATAATGATAGCGGGAATAATATGCATGGTCATCGCTATTATCAGGACAGACGCAGTAGGCGGACTTACGGAAGGCCTTGCTAGATTGGCCGCCATACCTGATAATGGAGATGGAATAACAGGCTCACAACTTACAAGTCTGTGGGGCGGCGACAGCTGGAGGTTCCTGTGCGTGAACATTCTTCTCACCAGTTTCGGAACCTGGGGACTTCCTCAGATGGTCAATAAGTTCTACGCTGTAAAGGATGATAAAGCTATAAAACAGGCCACAATAATATCCACTGTCTTCTGTTTGATAATAGGCGTCGGCGCATATGCTACGGGAGCCTTCTCAAGGCTGGTTCTTGGGAACAAGCTGCCTGAGGCAGGCCACGACGGAGTAATACCTTCCATGCTGATGGAAGCTCTAAACGGCAATACATATACCATAATAATACTGGCTGTAATAGTAATCCTGCTCTTCTCCGCTTCCATGTCAACCTTGTCGGCAATCGTTCTGTCTTCATCGTCGGCTGTATCGGTAGACCTTCTTCCAGAGTTCCGCAAGAGCTTCGGAGGCAAGCAGCAGATGAGCCTTACAAGAGCCCTCTGCCTCTTGTTTATAGCTTTATCATTTGTGTTCGCCACCATGAACATTTCCATAATAGTAAATATAATGTCCTTCTCTTGGGGCGTTGTGGCCGGCTGCTTCATCGGGCCGTATGTATGGGGATTGTTTTCGGAAAGAACCACAAAGGCAGGAGCTGCCTGCGGAATGTTGGGAGGCCTTCTTACGGTAGGTATCCCGACTATAATAATAACCGCAAGCTCAGGCTTCCCTGCAGCGGTAGCCTTTGCTCCCGAAATGGGAGTTGTAGCAATGGCAGTATCTATTGCAATTGTACCTATAGTAAGTAAAATAAATAATAGATGGAGGATTTCATAATGCCTATTACTGATTTATTAGTGAACAATGCGAAAAACTTGGGAAACCAGGTGAGTCTGGTAGAGATAAACCCTCAGGAAGACGGCAAAAGAACCTGGCGAGAGTTCTCCCTTATTGAAGCCAGCCCTTATGAAACATTTCGCAAGGAAATGACCTGGTCGGAATTTGACATTAAAGCTAACAAGTTTGCCAACCTTCTGCTCACAAGGGGAGTGCAAAAAGACGATAAAGTTGCTATACTATTAATGAACTGTCTTGAGTGGCTGCCTGTATACTTCGGCATATTAAAAACCGGCGCAATAGTTGTCCCTCTGAACTACAGATATACCGCAGAAGAAATTAAATACTGCATAAAACAGGCAGACGCTTCGGTACTAATTTTCGGTCCCGAATTCACAGGAAGAATCGAAGAAATATGCGAAAGACTGCCTCAGCTCCACTCTATACTATACGTTGGAGAGGATTGCCCTACCTTTGCAGACAGCTATGAAAAGTACATAAGCTACTGCTCGCCGGCAGCTCCAAACATCCAGCTTACCGATGATGATTTCGCTGCAATATATTTTTCATCGGGAACGACCGGATTCCCTAAGGCCATACTACACAGGCACAGAAGCCTTACACATTCAGCAGCCTGTGAGCAGAACCACCACGGACAATGCCAGGATGATGTGTTCCTCTGCATACCTCCCCTTTACCACACAGGTGCTAAGATGCACTGGTTCGGAAGCCTTTTGTCTGGAAGTCGCGCTGTAATACTCAAGGGAGTTAAGCCGGAGTGGATAATTGAGACGGCATCTAAGGAGCAATGCACCATAGTATGGCTTCTCGTTCCGTGGGCCCAGGATATTCTCGATGCCATAGACAGAGGAGATATAGACTTAGACAAATATGACCTTTCCAAGTGGAGACTTATGCACATAGGCGCACAGCCTGTACCTCCAAGTCTCATTAAGAGGTGGAAGCTACATTTCCCTCACCACGACTATGATACCAACTACGGTCTCAGCGAATCCATCGGACCGGGATGCGTACATCTGGGAGTGGGGAATATACACAAGGTCGGTGCTATCGGCAAGGCAGGCTACGGCTGGGAGACCAAAATAGTGGACGAAAACAGACAGGAAGTACTGCCTAATACAGTAGGAGAGCTTGCGGTCTTCGGTCCCGGAGTCATGACATGCTACTACGGCGATGAAGAAGCCACCGCTCAGGTCCTGAAGGACGGTTGGCTCTTTACGGGAGACATGGCCGAAACCGACGAAGATGGCTTCATATATCTGGTGGATAGAAAAAAGGACGTAATCATCACGGGAGGAGAAAACATTTATCCTGTTCAGATAGAAGACTTCCTCAGGAAAAGCGATGCTATCAGCGATGTGGCGGTTATCGGCCTTGCAAATGAAAGGCTTGGAGAAATCGCAGCAGCCATCATCAGCGTCAAACCCGGCGCCAAGCTCACCGAGGAGGATGTAAACGACTTCTGCTATGACCTGCCCCGATACAAGAGGCCTCGCAAAATCATATTTGCAGATGTTCCGAGAAATCCTACAGGCAAAATAGAAAAACCATTACTGCGAAAGATATACTCTGCCGACAGTCTTGTTGCAAGACAGGTGGAAAAAGAAGATATATAACAGAGATAAAAAAGAGAGGTTACCGATAATGAAAGAACTTATGCTAGGCAATGCAGCTGTTGCAAGAGGCGCCTACGAGGCTGGAGTAAAGGTGGTATCATCCTACCCCGGCACTCCCAGCACCGAAATTACAGAGAGCATAGCGAAATACGATGACATTTACTGCGAGTGGGCACCTAATGAAAAGGTTGCCGCAGAGGTGGCTATAGGCGCATCCATTGCAGGCGCCCGCAGCATGTCGTGTATGAAGCACGTAGGCCTTAACGTAATGGCAGACCCTGTATTCACAGTAAGCTACATAGGAGCAGGCGGCGGACTGGTATTCTGCGTTGCAGACGACCAGGGAATGCATTCGTCACAAAACGAGCAGGACTCACGCCATTACGCACTGGCATCAAAAATCGCCATGCTGGAACCTGCGGACTCTGCCCAATGCAAGGAATTTACTAAAAGAGCCTTTCGCCTGAGCGAAGAATTCGATACCCCTGTCTTTATAAGGCTTTCAACGAGAATATCCCACTCTCAGAGTCTAGTCGAGCTTGGAGAACCGGAAAATGTTTCTTTAAAGCCTTATGAAAAGAACATACAGAAAAACGTTATGATGCCGGCAATGGCAAGAAAAAGGCACGTTCTTGTGGAAGAAAGGACCGGAAAGCTCACCACCCTTGCAGAAACAGACGAATTCAATAAAATAGAGGACAACGGAAGTTCAATAGGGGTTATATCTGCAGGCATCTCCTACCAGTATGCCAAGGAAGCTCTCGGAGACAAGGTAAATTACCTGACTCTGGGCATGGTATTCCCTCTCCCTGTGGAAAAGATTAAAAACTTTGCAAAGGGTATGGACAAGGTATACGTCATCGAGGAGCTGGACCCTTGCATAGAAACACACTGCAGAGCTTTAGGCCTTGAGGTTATAGGCAAGGAACGCTTTACACTTCTTGGAGAATACACACCTTCCATGATTAAAAGCGTAGTCCTTGACCAGAAGGCCGCCGAATTTGATGATGCTGAAGAAGCCATGCCTGTAAGGCCTCCTGTAATGTGTGCGGGATGTCCTCACAGAGGTGCCTTCTACATAATGAATAAGATGGGACTTACGGTCTCCGGCGATATAGGATGCTACACCCTGGGAGCTTTAGCACCTCTCAATTCAATAGATACCACCATATGCATGGGAGCTTCAGTAAGTGCAGCTCACGGTATGGCTAAGGCAAGAGGCCCTGAATTCAACAAGAAGCTTGTTGCCGTTATAGGGGATTCTACCTTCATGCATTCCGGAATAACTGGCCTTGTAGACATAGTTTACAACAAGGGCAACAACACAGTGGTAATCCTTGATAACTCTATTACAGGAATGACCGGCCATCAGGAAAATCCTTCAACAGGCAAGACTATTAGCGGAGAAGCAACCAATCAGGTTGATTTAGAAATGCTCTGCAAAGCGGTTGGCGTCAATCACGTTCGCGTCGCCGACCCCTTTGACCTTGCCGAATTTGAAAAGGTTATGAAGGAAGAAACACAAAGAGAAGAACCATCCGTAGTTATTTCCCGCAGACCATGTGCCCTTCTCAAGTACGTGAAGTACGATGGAAGATGCACTGTTATTGCAGATAAATGCAGGAACTGCAAGCTTTGCATGAAACTTGGCTGCCCTGCAATAACCAACAACGGGTTAAAGTCCATAATTTACAATACGCAGTGCAACGGCTGTGGCCTCTGCACGAATATCTGCCCATTTGATGCCATAGTGAAGGAGGCCTAACATGACAAAAAGTATTATGATAGTAGGTGTTGGCGGACAGGGAACCCTTCTGGCCAGCAGAATCTTAGGGAATACCCTTCTCTCTTTGGACTACGACGTCAAGGTATCGGAAGTTCACGGCATGAGTCAGAGAGGCGGAAGCGTTGTGACATATGTGCGATACGGTGACAAGGTTTTTTCACCTATCATAGACAAGGGAGAAGCAGACGTTATTCTGGCCTTTGAAATGCTGGAAGCATACCGAGCCCTTCCTTTCCTTAAAAAAGGCGGCACTATGATAGCCAACCTTCAGGAAACAGCCCCTATGCCTGTAATAACCAATGCAGAGAAATACCCCGAAAACATAGAATCAAAGCTGGCAGACAAGGTATGCCTCAAGACCGTCAATGCTCTGAAGCTGGCTGAGGAAGCCGGAAACTTCAAGGCAACCAATGTTGTTCTCATAGGCGTCATGGCTAAAAGCGTCGGGGTTCCATACGAGAAATGGATAGAAACTATTACTCAGACCGTCCCTAAGAAGCTTCTGGACGTAAACATTAAAGCCTTTGATTTAGGGTATAATATTTAGGAGAAATAAAAATGGCAATATATAATAAACACATAGAATGTATGCCACGAGAGCAGATTACGCGGCTGCAAAGCGACAGACTCATTAAGCAGGTCACAAGAATGTATGACAAAGTCGCCCTGTTCAGAGCGAGGATGGACGAAAGAGGTTTGAAGCCAAGTGACATCAAGGGCGTTGAAGATTTGAGCAAGCTGCCCTTCTCATACAAGAACGATTTACGAGATAACTACCCTTACGGTCTTTTCGCAGAGCCGCTGAGCAAGGTAAAAAGACTTCACGCATCCTCCGGCACTACAGGCAAACAAATCGTCGTAGGCTATACACAGAATGACCTGGATATGTGGGCTGGCTGCGTAGCAAGAATGCTGACCGGAGTTGGTGCCTCTAAGGATGACTTCATTCAGGTCTCCTACGGATATGGCCTGTTCACCGGTGGTCTTGGAGCCCATGACGGAGCTCAGAGAATAGGGGCTACCGTTATCCCTACTTCATCGGGAAATACCAAGCGCCAGATAACCACAATGTTAGACTTCGGCTCTACCGGCCTCATGTGCACGCCGTCCTACGCTATGTATCTGGGTGAAAGCGTTGAAGAAATGGGAGTCAAGGACAACCTCAAGCTCAAATTCGGCATCTTCGGCGCCGAGCCTTGGACAGAAGCCATGAGACACGAAATAGAGGATAAACTGAACATCAAGGCCTATGACATCTACGGACTGTCTGAAATCATGGGCCCCGGAGTAAGCTACGAGTGCGAATGTCAGCAAGGTATGCACGTATGTGAGGATTACTTCATCCCTGAAATAATCGACCCTGTTACCTGCGAAGTTCTCTCTCCGGGAGAGGAAGGCGAACTTGTATTCACCACCCTGACTAAGGAGGCCTTCCCTCTTATCAGATACAGGACCCGTGATATCTGTTCTATCAATTATGAGCCTTGCCAGTGCGGAAGAACTCATGTTAGAATGAATAAACCTCAGGGCAGAAGCGATGATATGCTCATTATAAGAGGTGTCAATGTCTTCCCTTCACAGATAGAGGAAGCTCTGCTAAAGGTCAGCGGTTCGGACATCTCTCCTAACTATCAGATAATAGTCGGCAGGGAAAACAATGTAGACACCTTTGAGGTCAACGTGGAAATGAGTGAGAAGCTCTTTGCCGATGACATCAAGAGTATAGAAAAAATCGAAAAACAGATTACTTCCCAGCTTCGTTCAACTCTCGGTATAGGAGCTAAGGTCAACCTTATGAACCCTAAGTCCATTGAGAGAAGCGAAGGCAAAGCCAAAAGAGTAGTTGATACGAGAAATTTCAAGGATAATATGTAAAGGAGGCATGGCAATGGCAATTAAGCAAGTTTCCGTCTTTGTGGAGAATAAATTCGGACGAGTAGCGGAAATACTGGACATCCTCAAGGATAACGACATCAATATGAGCGCCCTTTCCCTAGCTGATACGACTGGCTTCGGCATCCTGAGACTCATTGTAAACGACCCGTCAAAAACTGCAGATGCTCTGCGAAACCAGGGGATTACGGTGAAAACTACCGATGTGCTGGCAGTATCTATGGATGATAAACCCGGCGGTCTGGCATCCCTTCTCAACATCCTAAAGGAGGCTCAGGTATCCATTGAATACATGTACGCCTTTATAGGCAAAAACGAAGGTACCGCGGCAATGGTCATGAAGGTAGACGACCAGGCAAAGGCTGTGAACTGCCTTGAGTCAAAAGGCGTTTACATGCTGGATGCCCATGATATATACAGATTATAAGCAAAAGAGGTTCTTTAAATGGAATACAAAATAGCGAATAGAATGAGTACTATACAGGGCTCTATAATAAGAGAGATATTTAAATCAGCCAACGATCCGGAAATGATTTCTTTAGCTGGCGGAAATCCGGCGCCTGAAACTTTCCCCTCTGAGGAATTGGCGGACATCGCATATGATATTTTAAAGAACAACCCTGTTCTTTCCCTGCAGTATAGCGTCACTGAAGGCTATGAGCCTTTAAAGAAGAAGGTACGTCAAATGCTAAAGGATTCGGAGGGTATAGACGCTCCTCAGGATCAGGTCATGATTCTTTCCGGAGCTCAGCAGTGTATGGACCTCTGCTCCAAAATACTTATAAATCCAGGAGATACTATTATAGTTGAAGAACCCAGCTTTATCGGTTCGCTCAACGCCTTCCGGTCCTTTGAGCCTAACATGGTTGGAGTTCCTATGGACGAAGATGGTATGAGAATGGATGCTCTGCGCAAAGCAATAGAAGAAAATAATAACGTCAAATTCATATACACTATACCCACCTTCCAGAATCCATCGGGAATAACCATGAGCCTTGAAAGGCGAAAAGAGCTTTATGAAATCGCTCTGGAAAACCAGATTCTGATTATAGAAGATAATCCATATGCCGAGCTGACCTTTGACGGCAGCAAGCTGCCTACTCTCAAATCCATGGACATAGCCGACATCGTCATTTACGCCGGTTCATTTTCCAAGATTCTTTCACCGGGAATGAGGTTGGGCTTTACTCTTGCTCCTGCGGAAATCGTTGCCAAAATGACTATCGCCAAGCAGATGAGCGATGTTCACACCGGTATATTGAATCAGCTTATGGCCGATGGGTTCATAGAACGCTATGATATATACGAATACATAGCCCGGGCCCGAAAGATATACGGCAAGAAATGCGCTCACATGCTCAAATGCATGGAGAAGTACTTCCCTCCAGAAGTAAAATATACCCACCCTACAGGCGGCCTGTTTATCTGGGCTACCATGCCCTCTGGCTACAACTCCATGAAGGTATCGGATATATGCGCAGCTGCCAAAGTTGCCTTCGTTCCAGGAAACGCATTTGCAGTGGATATGAACAAGCCTTCACCTTCCTTCCGACTCAACTATTCCAGTATGGACTATGATAAGATCGAGGAAGGCATAAGGATACTGGGGGAAACTCTGACAGAAATAATGAATGTAAAATCGAAGGCATAGTACAACGCTATGCCTTTTTAGAGTTCATTCCCTTACTGGCTTAACAAAAGAACAATGGAACAAAATGTGAATTTCTCTGCATTGTTGCAGGAATCGCTTAAAGAACGTCTTGGAATTAAGAAAGTATAGCATTGTATATGCTATACTTTCTTTTCAAATTCTGTATTGCAATGTGGGCATTTAATTCTAATCTTACCCTTACCCTTTGGCACTCGGAGCTTTTCGCCGCAGCCGGGGCATCTGAGTATCTTGTGATTGGGGTCGTCGCTGGTGCTGAAGCCGCTAAAGCCTCTGGCGCTGCCGGCATTTCTGGAGCTGCCTCCATTGTAAGTGCCTCCGGGACCTCCAGTGTTTCTCCTGCTGCCGGAACTGCTGCGAAATTTAGCTGCGAATGCCAGCCATCTCTGGTTTTCACCTGATCTTGCGGCATAATTTCTCGACATCATACGGCAGTAGAATATAATAAGTGCCGCAACCATCAGCAGTCTGACTATTCTCATATGCACGAACCAGTTAATGGCAATCAGGGCAAAGGCAAGAACTAACAATACCTTATTAAGCTCATCTGTACCATATCTTCCCTGCATGACATTGGCGAACCACATTCTAAATCTATCCATTAAAAACCTCCTGTGCAGCCTCTACGGACTTCATTGCGTCGGAGCAATAATAGTCGGCCCCGATCCTCTTAGCATAATCAGCCGTAATAACAGCCCCGCCGACCATAACTTTACAATCCGGCCTTGCTTCCTTCACGGCAGCTATAGTCTCTTCCATGCTCTTGAGTGTGGTAGTCATAAGAGCACTGAGACCCACTAGCTTGATTTTTCTTTCCTTCACTGTTTCCACTATTTTCTCCGGCGGAACATCACGGCCTAAATCTATCATGTTGAAGCCATAATTATCCATAATGACCCTAACGATATTCTTGCCTATATCGTGTATGTCACCCTTTACCGTAGCTATTACAACATCTCCTATGGAAATATTCTCCTTATCATTTTCAAGAAGCCTACTCTTGATAACATCAAATCCACTCTGAGCTGCCATGGCCGACTGAAGCATCTGGGGAAGGAAAACAACTCCCTTTTCAAAACCCTTTCCCACATTGTCAAGTGCAGGTATCATATAGCTGTTGACTATGGTCATTTCATCCTTTTCTTCAAGGAGCTTCCTGACAGCCGTTACCGTTTCTTCCTTCAAGCCCTTTTTGATACAGTAAAAAATATCCAAAGGCTTCTTTTCCGTTTCTTCCTGCTGAACCTTTCCGTATCTTTCTATATATGCGGTGGCGTTTTTATCTATGTTCTTCAGGACGTTAAAAGCATAAACAGAAGCCATCATATCTTCATCGTTAGGATTTATTATAGGCAAATCAAGACCACATTCCATTGCCATGGTCAAGAATGTTCTGTTTACCACCGTGCGAGCTGGAAGCCCGAAGCTTACGTTGGAAACACCTAGAGCTGTAGAAATCCCCAGCCTTTCCTTTACATATCTTACTGCCTTGAGGGTCTCGTCCACTTCCCTCTGCTGAGCAGAAGCTGTAAGAGTAAGACAGTCGATTATCAAATCCTCTCTAGGTATGCCGTACTCGGCAGCCGTCTGGGCAATGCGTTTGGCTATTGCAAGGCGTTCCTCCGCCGTCTTCGGAATCCCATTATCATCCAGAGTAAGGCCTATTACTGCCGCTCCGTACTTCTTTACTATTGGAAAGATTGCATCCATGACTTTTTTCTCTCCGTTGACGGAATTGACTATAGCCTTGCCATTATAAACTCTGAGGGCGGCTTCTATAGCTGCCGGATTGGATGAATCTATCTGCAGCGGCAGGCCTGTCACGGACTGAAGCTTCTTTATTACCTCCGGAAAGACCTTAACATCATCAAGCCTAGGAACGCCTACGTTGACGTCAAGTATGTCAGCTCCTGCATCAGCCTGTTCTATTGCCTGAGTCAGGATATATCCGAAGTCTTGGTCAATAAGGGCCTGTTTGAGCCTTTTCTTTCCTGTCGGATTGAGTCTTTCACCTATTACAGTTATGTGGTCCACGCAGACGACATCCGTTGAACTGCAAACCCTAAGGGCAGGCACTACAGGCTCTGCCACATCCTTTGCAGCCTCGAAGCTGTCTCTGTGTTTCGTCATTCCCTTTATATACTCCGGAGTTGTTCCACAGCAGCCGCCTATCATGTCCACTCCTGAATCGAGATATTTCTTCATTGTGTCGATAAAGGTAGAACAGGCTATATCGTATTCTCCCGTCTCAGGATCCGGAAGCCCTGCGTTAGGCTGAGCAAATACAGGCATACTGGTCAGGCTTCTAAGCTTCCTTATCATAGGGTATATTTCAATCGGACCCAGAGAGCAATTGATTCCCATAGCATCCACTCCTAATCCTTCAAGGGTAAGAGCCATAGCTTCCAGACTGGTTCCCGTAAAGGTTCTCTCGTTTTCCTCGTAGGACATAGAAACCATTACAGGTAGCTTAGTATTTTCTTTAGCCGCTAAAACAGCTGCCTTTACTTCATAAAGGTCGGTCATGGTCTCAAAGCATATTATCTCCGCGCCGGCATCAATCCCGGCAACTATCATTTCCTTAAAGGCTTCGTAGGCCTCTTCAAATGTAACTGTCCCCAAGGGCTCAAGAAGCTCACCAAGCGGCCCTATGCTAAGGGCCACCTTTACATCTCTGCCACGGGCAAGAGCCTCATCTCTCACCTCTACGGCAGCACCTACGACTATGCGTATACCATCCTTAACGGATACCCTGCGGCCTTCCATCTTGAAACGGTTAGTTCCGAAGGTATTGGAAAATATAATATCGGAGCCGGCTTTCACATACTGTCTGTGAATATCCTTAAGGATATCAGGATGCTCTATACCGAACATTGTAGTAGTCTCCCCCGACTTCATGCCGCTTCTCTGCAGCATGGTTCCCATTGCTCCGTCCAGTATATATTTCTTTTCTTTAAAATTAATCACCGCAAAATTTTCCTTCCTTCTTCAGTTCACACTTATTCTTCAGCATACATTCGTCACATCCGGCCAGCCGGCCCTTGACAGGCACATCCGAAATTCCTATGACCGCCGTAATGGATTTTCTCGGTATCATCAAGCTGTCTCTAGTCACAGCCAGCCCTATTTTTCGCGGTGCATCAAGAAGCTCCGAAATCTGTCCCTGGTATTGAATACCGTAATCACCGTATCCCGGGCTGAATCTTGATGTTAGAAATCCTGACAGCTCCGTCTTTATCGCTTTCTCAAAGTCATCACAAATCTGCTGAATAAGTATGGATGCCCCGCAGTCCAGAACAAGAGCCATGGCCATGTCCGTGATCTGAACCCGCCTTACAAGGTTGTCCACGCCTACGCCCAGAGTCGCCGCTAAAACAGCAGCCTTATGGCATTTTTCCAAATGCCTTTCTATGGAAAATCCTGCCGCCGGCAGTTCTTCTCTTGGCACTACTTTATAAATGGTTTTAGGCTTTGCCGCCTCAAAGAGCATGGTTTGAGCCAGGTCCATCTGCATGTTTAGCGGGCCATTCAGTTCCTCGTCCAACTTGTCTTTAACCTTCAGTGCATTGAGCCATGCTGACCTTGAAATTTCATTCATTAAATCAAATCCCTTATTTCATCATATACTCTGAGGGCAACATCCGGATTGTTCATGGAATAGAGATGTATGCCGTCTACTCCGTTTTCCATAAGATCCCTTATCTGCCCCACGGCGTATTTTATGCCGGCTTCATAAAGAGCTTCCGGGTCATGCTCGTAGAGCCCAATCATTCTTGTGAATTCGTGAGGCAAGCTGGCGCCGCTGAGCTGAACTGTTTTTTCTATTTGTCGAGCGTTTACTATTGGCATTATACCCGCCGAAACAGGTACACTTATGCCTGCGTTTCTCGCTCTTCCCAGAAACTCATAGAAGGCGTTGTTATCAAAAAAAAGCTGAGTTATGAGAACTTTTACTCCTGCTCCTATCTTGTATTTAAGATTCTGGATGTCTTCAGCCAGAGATTTGCTCTCGTAATGACCTTCAGGATAACAAGCTCCCAATATTTCAAGGTCATCGTTGCACTTCCTCTGTATCTCTATAGCCAGCTCATTAGCGTGGGCAAATTCCTTCTTCAGATCTTCACCGGGGACTATATCCCCTCTGAGTGCCAGAACGTTTTCGATATTCGCCTCGGCAAAACGGCCTATCATTTCCTTTACGTCATCCCGCGTGGAATTGACGCAGGTCAAATGAGCCATGGTCTCTATCCCGTATTTTTTCTTGATGTTAGCCGCAATCTCGCATGTGGAGTTGTCCGCTATGTTACCTCCTGCTCCATAGGTTACACTGATAAAATCAGGCTTGCAGACTACCAGCTTTTCAACGGTAGAGTATATGGACTCAATATTGGATTTTCTCTTAGGGGGAAAGATTTCCAGAGAGAAAATCGGTTTTTTTGTTTTATACAGTTCAGATATTTTCATAATCACATTTTAACACACTTTTGTGTTATACTGAAAAAATATATGATAAAATATTCCACCTATGAGGAGATATCCTATGAAACCTTTTAATAAATACTTTGAACATACCCTGCTAAAGAGCAACGCCACCGATGAAGATATAAAGAAGCTTCTGGATGAAGCCTTGAAATACAACTTTTACGGTGTCTGCGTTAACGGCTGTCACGTTGCAACGGCTTCTGAATATTTGAAGGGAAGCGATATTAAAGTAGTTACTGTTATAGGCTTTCCTCTGGGCTGTGGATCCACAGCTTCCAAGGTTGCCGAGACAATTGACACAATAAAAAACGGGGCCTATGAAATCGACTCCGTTCTCAATGTTGGTGCCCTTAAATCGGGCAGATATGATGATATTGCAAGTGAACTCCACGCACTCTCCTCACTCTGCCATCACAATAGCTGCAAGCTCAAGCTCATACTGGAAATCTGTCTTTTGACTGAGGATGAAATCGTCAAGGCCTGTCAGATGGCCGTAGACTCGGGAGTAGATTTCGTCAAAACCTCAACAGGATTTTCCACAGGTGGTGCAACCGTCAAATCCGTAAATCTTATGAGACAAACTGTAGGTGATAAGGTTGGTATCAAAGCCGCCGGCGGCATAAGAACCCTAGACGATGCCCGCGCTTTTATTGAAGCAGGTGCCGATAGGCTGGGATGCAGTGCAAGTGTGGAGGTTCTAAAAGCTTTCCTCGATAGCAGCTTTATTGCTTATCCAACCCCTTGATATCCTCAACAGATAGGCCGGACACTTTAGCAATAGTTTTTAAAGAAATATTTACCATTTTATTGCACATTTTTTACCTGCGTATGTCAATGTTTGTGGTGTCCACAGCTTGCTAATTTTTAAACCCTTCGTAATCCACCGTCAAAAAAACACTCATTAGCAAATGTTGTAGATTTATCTATAATCTCTTATTTTCTACAGCATTATTACCCCTGTCATTCACATTATTTCTGATAAGGGATCCTTAAACAGGTCTATCTGCGGTGGCATGGAGGTGAATATTGCAAACAGAATACCTAAAGTAACAATTATAGCTATTGCAACGGTATCAAAAAAAGATGATTTATAGATAGCTCTGTCTCTTGAAATATTCTTATAAAAAAAACAGTAGGCTATTACCACTCCGGCAAAAAACAGGCTTACATCCACGATGGCGATATTACTGCCCAACACTCCTGTATATGTATAGAATCCCACCACCACAACGGCCATTCCAAGCAGAATGGAAAGGGCTTTCACCTGGATAAAGCCTGGCGTATTTTTTCCGTAAAACAAGTATTCGACAAGTGTAAAAGCCACCATGGGCCAAAACAAAAGCTTGAGGTGCTCCCAGGTGCTTTCATTGACGGCACCTACAATAGCCCACACGCGCCCATCGAACCTCTCGTAGACGAAGTGAAGAAGCGTTCCAGTAACGCTTGTAAAAATTACACCTAACACGCTCCACAATTTGATATTGTTCATGACTACCCCTCCTTTGCATTTCTAGTATATGCATAAGGGCATAAAAAAACACAATAACACTTTGGTTACTGTGTCTGAAGTCGGCTCTACAACATCCTGAACTGATCTTTTTTAAAATCTATTATACCTTCCTGCTTCATCTTGCTGAGCTCGTTGGAAAGAGCACTTCTGTTAACGCATAGAAACTGTGCCAGCTGCTCTCTGTTCATGTTCACGTGAAATTGATCCGAGCCGGACTTTTTTTGGAGCAGACCAAGATAAAGCATAATCCTTCCGCGCAAGCTCTTCTCCGCCAATAGCTCTATCTTATGCATCTTTCTTATGTTATCGTCTGCCAGCTCCTGTACAAGCACATCCATTATCTCGTGGTAGTATGTGGATTTCTTGATGCTGTTGATGCTGATAAAAACAATGTCGCTGTCCTCGCCGCAGATGTAGTCCATAGGCACGGTCTTAAGCCTAGAAACAGCTGATTCTAAAGCAAAAATACTGTTTTCTTCGTACCTCTGTATAATATGCAAATCTCCCTGCGCATACAATTTCTCACCGTGAACGAAGCCCTTGGCTACTATGCAAATCTTGTCGATTTTCGCATCCTCGTAGATAACGGCAGTTCCGGCTTCATATTTTCTCGCTGTTATGGAAAGCTCTTTAAAAGCTTCAACACTGTCATCTTTGCTTATGTTTTTAAGAATTCCGCTTTCTATTATATTCCCTAAGTATTTTATCATATATTATTTGCCTTCTACTATTACATATTGATTTTAGCAGATACTCGGGATCTTTTTGTTGTTATATCAACTTTTTTCTTTTCCTGTAAATGGAAATACCGCATAATTTTATTCATACCTTCTCAGCCGGTAAAAAAATCTGTTTTCTTTTCTCAAATAGAAATTATCCCAGAGGCCAGGGCAAATTCTATTGTCAATTCCTTTTCTAAGTTTTAGAGAAAATACGTACTAAATTAAGAAACAGATTTCCAAATAGAGAGTAAATAATATCGTGCCAATCCAACTAAACAAAGTACCTGAATATCCCCAACGCATAGCAATGAATTCTGTGATTACAAGTATTATTAATGAAATAAGCAAGACCCAGCCCAATTTGGCGAATATATGTGGAAATGCTGTCGCTAATGATGTCATAATCATTATAATAACACCGGTTATAACAATTGCTTCAAAAATATATATCACGTTAACATGTGGTAAGCAAATTGACATAACAGCCCCTACCGGCACTACCACCATATTGTACCCTACGAAACTTACTAAAGGATTTGTTGACTTTATCGTTATAATTGCTCCTGTCATAGCGGGATAGCTGTTTATTTTCGGCTATCCCACCGCTGTGACATTTACTTTGTTTTAGCTGCGCTTTCTTCTTATTATAACTGTTGCTCCAGCCGTTGCTGCTATCAAGAGAATTACAATAAGAGAAATGATATTGAAGTTATCTCCTGTTTGGGCCGCTGCATCTATAATTTTCTCACCAGTTATACCATAATTACTAAATGAGTTTGTTTCAAATGATGCAGTATTACCACTGATTACAGCATCAATGTCCTCATACTCGCTTTCACCCATCTCATGAATAGCAAGTGCCTTGCCATAATCATTGAATCTGTCATTAACTATACTAACCTTGACCGTTGTACCATCCAAACCATAGTCTTCCCAAACTATCACCTTCTCTGATAAGGTTGCCCTTTGTAATTTGATTCCATACATTGCAACAAGCTCCTTACCCTTTTTGTCGGCACGATTCTTCATTTCATCAAAGGAATCCCCAGAAGATGTCTTTTCTGCAACAACCCTTACCCACCAGTCAAGACCATCCACGGTAACACCGTTTGACGTATGGTTGATTGTAGCCAGCTTATTCTTTACTGCATTAAGCTTATCTACTGTTCCTGCCGGAAGTACTGATTTCTCAAGCTCACTTAAATTATCATATGCCTCTGCTGCCAAAATAGCTTCATTCATATCTTCATCACTTCCTGTAAGGTCTGTTACTGCTGGAAGATCGTTTACATGCTTTGCAACTGAATTTACAGGCTTCATAAGAGTCTCAAGTGTACTTACTGCATTTATCAGCTTAGTCTTATTCTCCTCTGTAACATATGCTTTCTGATCATCAGTCAATGCATTATATGCTGTATTGGCATTTTTCACTGCAGTCTTATCTGCAAGAGTTACAGGAGTATTGATTGTATCAATAATATCCATAACTCCCTTTGCCGCTGCCTTATCCGCTTTTTCTTTCTGATTAATGTCATAGAGTCTCGTATATTCAGCTTCAGCATCGGTTAAAGTCTTAAGCTGTTCCGCCGTGATGAATTTCTTCTGCCTGGCTGTAAGAGCATCGTATACATCTCTTGCGATGCTTATTTTAGCCTTGCTCTCAAGAGTAACCGGTGTCCCAATATCATTGATATTAGTTATTGCATCATCAGCTGCCGACTTATCTGCCTTTAGCTCTGTTATTTTAGTTTCAGCCGTTTCCAGCGTTGAAAGCTTGGTAACGAGCTTCTTCTGTGAAGATGTAAGAGCATTATAAGCGCTTCGCGCTGTTTTTACCGCTGTTTCCTTATCAAGTCCTTCTGGTCCACTAATTTCACCGAGGTCCTCAATTTTTTTATCTACCACCTTTGCAGCATACGTGTTCTCTGCTGTAGTTAATGCGCTGCTATTTCCGACAAAAGTCTTATCTGTTGCCGTAAGCTTGTCATAAGCCGTTCTTGCAGCTTCTATCTTCGACTTACATTCACCTGATGTATCAACTGTACCGATAGCGTTTATCTTGGTTATTACATCAGTACCTGCCCATTCATAGGTGAACTTGGAAGTATCATCATCCCACTTGACATTAAAGGCCTGGTCATTTACGAGTATATTGTGGTTTTCTTTGGTCAGGTAGAGATAGAGATTGCTGTCTGTATCCGCATTCCAGTTATCAGGTGTATAAGATACGGACACCTGTTCAGATTTCCCCAATGCTTGGT
>JAAZCE010000090.1 GCA_012513435.1 Clostridiales bacterium | reverse complement strand
GTTTCCGGGCAGGCCGGGCTGGCGGGCTTGATCGCCTTGGCGCGGGCCGAAAGGGCCATGCAGAGCTGGATGTCGGCGAGGACCTCGGCGGTGTTCAGCGTGGCGTTGAAGGCGCGGAACTCGATGCCCTTCCCTTGGAAAAGGCTGTGCAGGTTGAGCAGGCGGTAGCGGCTGGAATGGTAGTGCTGGTGTGCGCAGTACTCCCAGTCACGTTCTCCGTACCAAAGGCGGGCAAGCGCCGCGCGGCTGGTGGGCTTCTGAGTGTTCAGCTGGCGCAGGAAGTGCGGGTCGACCGGGCGGCACCAGCGGTTCCGGCGCTCCGGGGTGATCCCGAGGGCGAGGGTCAGCAGGTCCTCGTTCGCGTTGACCAGATTGACCAAGTTCCGAAGGGAAGCCGGGGTGTGCGCCTCGTCCCCGATGTGCACGTGGATGCCGCAGAAGGCTCCGTTCGTCTTGGCCCCGGCGGCCTGCAGGGCCTCGATGAGCTGGCACACCGTGCCGAGGTCGTCCCAGCCGAGGACCGGGCTGTTCAGCTCGCACTCCTCGCCGAAGAAGTCCGGCGCGTCGTTGATGCTCGAGTCGAACACCACCGTCCAGCGGCGGCCCGCGGGGTCCTCGACCTCGTACTTGTCGTAGGTGCCGCCGCGGTGGCGGGCTGTGCTTCCGAAGAAGGTCGCGACCACCTCGGCGGCGGCGCGGCGGGTCATGCCGAAGAACTCGAGCTCCAGCCCGAAGGTCTCCCGGGAAAGGGCGGCGGCGGTTGCCGGATGGGTGTGGTTGACTGCCATGGTGTGCTCCTTTCGGCCCGGCGGCGTTTCCCGCCCGCGGCCCGCCCGGGGTTGCCCCCGCGGCGTGACACATTCATCACTCCGCGCCGCCGAAAAAGCAACCCGATGAAAAGCACAAGGTTATTGGGCCAGAATAGCTCTGATTTGACAAAAAAGCGCCCGCCGTCCGGCGCGCTTCCTTATATTGCGAGGGAAGGCTTTTCCGGCACGCCGAGCCGCCCAAGGCCACTGAGTCGCGGGAAACCCTACACACGCCGCCGGGGAAAAGCAGTGTTCTGCCGCCGCGCTGCCCCCGGCCCGCCGCCCCGGCAAGGCCCCGCCGTGCGGCCCGGAAAGGCCCCACGTTCGGCCCCGGCGGCGCCGCCCGGGAAAACGCCCGGCCCCCGGAAAACGGCCCACGTTGGCCCGGAAACGCCGCCGTTTCCGCCGCCGGAAGCCCAGCGCCGTGTGCGCCGCCCCACGCCCCGGGAAGGCCCGCGCCGCCGGAAGCACAGCTGGCCCCGGCCCGCGCCGCCCGCCGCGCCCCGGGAGGGTGCCGCGCCGCCCCCGCGCCGCCCGGCAGGCCCCCGCCCGCGCACACCCCCCCGGCTGGTCCCGCGAAGGCCGCCCGGCTGGCCCAGCCCGCGGGGTGTACCCCCAGGGGGGTCTCAATCTCTGGGCGCGACCGGCTGGAGACCGCGGCCCCCTCTCACGCAGAAAAAGCCACAATCAAACCGGGGATTAACCCCGCCCGGAAAGGATGGTGAGGCAGATGGCCAAGGATGGCACTGCCCGGGGTGGACAGCGTGTCGGCTCCGGGCGAAAGAACAATGCCCTGGCCGACAAAATCACCACCGGCAGACTGCGAAACGCGACTGTCCTGCCTGAGCCGCCTGAGATGGAAGGGCTGGACATGCCGCCCGTGCGTGAATACATGCTGGAAAAACAAAAAGACGGCCACAACCTCTGCGCGGAGGACGTGTACCGCGAAACCTATGAATGGCTCAGGCAGCGCAAGTGCGAGAAGCTGGTATCGAGACAGCTCATTGACCAGTACGCCATGAGCGTTGCCCGCTGGATACAGTGTGAACAGGCCATTTCCGAATACGGCTTTCTGGCCAAGCATCCCACGACGGGCGGAGCGATTGCTTCGCCCTTCGTTTCTATGGCTCAGCAGTACCTCAAGCAGATCAACCAGCTGTGGTACCAGATTTATCAGGTTGTAAAGGAAAACTGCTCCGTCGATTATGGCGGCGCAAGCCCCAATGATGATTTGATGGAGCGTCTTCTGAACGCCCGGAAAGGATAAGCCATGAGCAAAACCACTACCACGGACATGCGGCTGGTGCCTATCGACAAACTGGTCCCGTATGTCAACAATGCCCGTACCCATTCGGCAGATCAGATCATGAAGCTGCGATCCTCGCTGCGGGAGTTCGGCTTCATCAACCCGGTCATCATCGATAGGGACTATGGCGTGATTGCCGGGCACGGCAGGCTGATGGCTGCCAAGGAGGAAGGCTTCACCGAGGTGCCCTGTGTGCTGGTAGATCATCTCACCGAGGCGCAAAAAAAGGCCTACATCCTGGCGGACAACCGCTATGCACAGGATGCAGGCTGGGATGAAGAAATGCTGCGGGTTGAGATCGAAGCGCTGCAGGGGATGGATTTCGACGTATCCCTGACCGGCTTTGAGGACACGGAGATCGCGGACCTGTTTGCAAAGGATGAGGACGAGGTTCAGGAGGATGACTTCGATGAGGAGGCCGCGCTTGAGGCCGAGGCCTTTGTAGAACAGGGGGACATCTGGCTGCTGGGCAATCATCGGCTGATGTGCGGCGATTCCACCCGTAGCGAAGATGTATCTCTGCTCATGGACGGCAAAAAGGCGAATCTGTGCATTACAGACCCGCCGTACAATTGCGCTTACAAGGGCGGCACCGGCATGACCATCATGCACGACAGCTGGTCGGATGCCGAAGCCTTCTACAATTTCCTGCTCGATGCCTTCCGCAATGCGTATGCTGCGCTGGCGGACGGCGCGGCAATCTACATCTTCCACTCCGACGCGGAGAAGGTCAACTTCTTCAACGCTACCGTGAATGCCGGTTTCCACTATTCCACCACATGCATCTGGGTAAAAAACGCGCTGGTCATCGGCAGGATGGACTTCCAGATGCGGCATGAGCCGGTCATCTACGCCTTCAAGGATACCGCGAAGCACAAGTTCTACGGTGACCGGAAGCAGACCACCGTGTGGGAGTTCGACAGGCCCACCAAGTCCAAACTTCATCCCACCAGCAAGCCGCTTCCGCTGATCGCGTACCCCTTGCAGATGTCCTCGCAGGTCAACGGGCTGGTGCTGGATCTGTTCGGCGGCAGCGGCAGCACGCTGATCGCCGCGGATCAGATGGACAGAACTGCCTGCCTGATGGAGCTTGACCCGAAATACGCCTCTGCCATTGTGCGGCGGTATGCCGCCGCCAGACAGAGTACTGAGGACATCTATGTTTTGCGCGGCGGGCAGAAGCTCCACTGCAATGACGTATACCAAATGACCGAAGCCGACCTGGGCATCAGGGACGGCACAGTTCACGATGAACAAAAGGGCCGGAAACGGCAGTAAGGATGGTGATGAGGCTTGCGGCAAAAGAGACCAGCATACCTGCCGACGAAGTTCATGCTGGAAACCTCACACTATGACGAGGTCACCGCGGACTATGTGGTCAACTTCATCGGCTGCCTGTGCCATACCAAGGGCCGCTGGGCCGGAAAACCCTTTGACCTGCTGCCCTGGCAGGAACAGATCATCCGGGACATCTTCGGCACGCTCAAGCCCAACGGGAAACGCCAGTTCACTACCGCCTACATCGAGATACCCAAGAAGAACGGCAAGAGTGAGCTGGCAGCCGCCGTGGCG
>JAAZCE010000015.1 GCA_012513435.1 Clostridiales bacterium | reverse complement strand
TGATGTACAGTTCCTTGAACTTCATAGCCTTCTGCCCGGTGTATCCCATAACAAGCATCGTGAATCCGTCACGAGTCATTTGGTAGCTGGGCAGCTTTCGTCCTGTAGAATCTTGATATTTATCAGCCATAAAGTTGCTTTTTACAAACTCCTCACTCAACCCAGATTTGGGGTCAGTGATTTTTACAATATCTCTGAGAACATGGTCATGTCTTTTCTCAAAGAAGCCAGCTACAAACAGGCTGTCCACCCTCGCTGTGTCATGAGTATCGGCAAAGATGCCGTATTCGTCTTTCGGTATTAATTCTTTCATCAAAAGAACCTCCTATTTTTATTTGGAGGATTAGTCCTCCTACCTCATAGCCACGGCAGAAGGTCAAATCTGACGGTTTTGAAAAAATATCCGAAGTTTTTTCTCGGCTCTCTTTAATTTCTGAGTGATGTTGTTTTCGCTGTCACCACAAAACAGGGCATAATCTTTGACAGACATTCCATCAATACGAACAGCTATAAACATATTCGCCCAATCCTGCTTTTTACCGAGAACCTGTCTGATACGCTGGCACACATCTTCATACTCATAACGGGAAGTGCGGTTGGCTTCATCAGAATAATCAGGCACTGTTTCCATGCCATCGGACTCATCGTCTGTTTCATCATCTTTGCGAAATGGAGTCTGTATCTGCCCACGGCGACGATGCTCTCTGTGCCAGTTGTTGTAAAGCGGCTTATTAAACTGCTCGTCCATGATTTCCTGAACATTTCTGCGTTTTACACTTTCCTTGTCCGCTTCCTCTTCAAGACGATTCTGATAATCTGCCTCAATCATTAACGTGCAGTCCTCGTCCGGCACCTCAATGGTCATTGATACTGGCGGTTTGTTTTCATTTGTGTTTTCATATTTAACACTGATTTTCATAGATTGCCTCCTTCGCCGGAGGCAATCATGGCAGGGTATAAAAATAGGTCTACATATGGAGATACACAGACCCGTAAATGCAAAAGAGCGCAACGAGGTAAGGGTATCTCTTTGCAGGCTCGTCCACTGTCTTTATCACAGTGAATCGAAACCTATGAGATATCCTGCCAAGATTGCGCACTCCGGCATGATTTTCTTTTTTAGGGTAGCTAACCCTTCTCTTGCTTTTTAGTTCGTAAGAACTGTTTAATTCAACTGAAAGCAAGATGCTTGTACACTTTTTCTTGTGGATTCATACAAAATTTACATTCCTCCACTGGTAAAGTGTGTATAACAGTGATATAATGATTTAGTGGGATTTGATAGGAAGCACACTGACTGATGTGTTCTATCTTCTTCACTAACTACAAGACTATTGTTAATGCAGTTAATAGCAAGACACCTTTGCTGTTAATCGTGTTAATCCAGTTAATATTTGAAAATCAGAGGCAAACTATGGCAAAAGAAAAAACTCCATATCTTTGTGGCGGCACATTTCTTACCCAGATATTACGGGCGAGAAAAGAACTGACGTCCTCCGCAGAGCATACAAACGGACAAAAAGAAAGCCTCTCTGAACAAGAAACGTTCAGGAGGCTTATTTCAATATATCAACTATCCGATTTTTTCGGTGGTACAAGTCTTAAGCCTTATACCAGCAAATATAAAAGCTGCACGGATTCGCTTGTGGCTTACGGACAATTTTCTGATAATGATTTGCACAGAGCATTGGACGAGGATATAAAAGATAGACATTCCAAGGCTCTTCGTATGACGGCAGAATTTGTTCAGGAATTTCTTGACCCTGCCTTATGGCTTCAGCTTGTGCGCTGCCTACTTGACATGATAGAAAGCGATGACGCTATTCTAGCAAATGATGAGTTTTTCATAACGCCAGATTCGGCTGCAACAAAAGCGAAAGACATATCAAGCATTGACCATTTTTATATTGAATCCTTTCTGCTCGGAGTCTGGCATTACATTATTATGAATCGTGCAGATGACAACGAAAAAGGTGCAGATACTTACAAACAATGGTATCCAAGCAAAGGAAATTATCGTGGAACTGTTGGTAACGGGATAATAAGAGAACTGAAAATCGAGTCAGTCCCTCTTGACATACTACATGATGCAGATAGTTTTGAAGGCACCCCTACCGATGATGAACCACAAGTCGAAGTTATTGACTCAGATTCCACCACACAGGAATATTCAAAAGCATATACACAATATATAGAACACGCCACCATTGTTAATCAGAAAGGCGAAAAAAATGTTCACATCGATCATCTCGATACCTTGAATTTATAAAGGGGGATTTGTATGTCAAATGAATTACAATCATCAACTCCTTCTGCATTAGGCATTGCCTCCGGGACTCCTGTTAGTTCCGTACAGCAGACTGGGGAGAAAAATGTATATGCTGCCCATGTAGATACAATGAATGTTACCGTTCAGGGAAGTATTGTGCCACAACTATTAACACAGAAGCCACAGCCAACGGCTATGACGATAAATAGAACACATTATAATCTATTCGTTACTTATGGGGCAGACTTCTCTCAGAGCACTCCTTTTACAGTTGATGCTAAACGGGCATTGACCGAAAATACGGACGATGACATAAAAGCTGAATATGCTACCCTATCTCCTGATGTCATAGAAAAAATAAAAACATTTCCCTGCATCTTCGCAAACGAAAACGCAGCCTATGGTCACACTGATGAAGAACAGACATTGGGATACGGATATATTCGACAGATTAAAATTCGTCGGGATGGTATTAAGATATATCCACATATCATGTACCTTCTTCCACAGCAACGGTTAAACGAGGCTCTTTTCGATTTAGATATAAGCGGCGATTCGTCTTTTAACGAATTCAACCGTATGCATTGGAGCATAAAGAAAATAGATTTAATAGCCGAATTACAAGAATTAGGATTCCAGATTTGAAGAGAGGATTAATCTATGAACATTGAAGAAGGAAACACACCAATTGAAAAATGGGTCAACTTAGAAGATGTTGCGGATTATCTCAGTGTTAGCAAAGACACAATCCGTGCTTGGATAAAGGACGAAAAAATTCCATTTTACAAAGCGGGAAAACGCTATAAATTTAAAATTTCCGAAATAGACGATTATGTTAGGGGCGGAAAAATTACAGAATAACCAAGGAGGACGGCTGCACGGATGGATAATAAAATGCAAGCTGCCATCAAGTCTATTAAACTTGATGGTCGTACTTATCACAATATTACAATAACACCTACACTCATCAACTTTTTCTTCGGTAAAAATGGAGTAGGTAAATCTACTATTGCACAACAAATTACGGACGGTTCAGGCGTAACACCTGCGCTGTCTGATTATGATGTGCTTGTTTATGACAGAGATTTTATCAGCCGTAATATCCGTGAAGATGCCGGAATGCCCGGTGTATTTAGCGTGAGCGAAGGCAATATCGAAAAGCAGAAAGAAATTGATGCTAAAGAGGTGCTACTCAATGACCTCGGTACACAATATAAGGATAAGAAATCAGAAAGTGATGATAAGTCTAAACGTCCTGCTGCACTCCGCTCCGCCCTTGATGATGCCTGTTGGAAAGCCACAGCAACTTTTCGTTCTGATTTTCCAGACACGATGAAGAATAAACGTGGAAGTAAATCCGTATTTGTTGATGAATTATTGTCCATTGCTGCTCCAAAGGAATGTGATGTTACTGAATTGACTGCCTTATATGCTACAGCATTTGGCTCTGACACCACTATTTATCCAAAACTAAATCCTGTAAATCCTATTGCAATAGAAAAAATCGCAGGATTCGACCTTCTTGCTAAAGCCATTACAAGTAGTGCAGATACACCATTTGCAGATTTTATTCGTGCTATTGGTGCAACCGACTGGATTAGGCAAGGACACGAAAACTTCAGTCATACCGCCGGGGATAAATGTCCGTATTGCAATCAGAAACTTCCAACTGACTACGAACAGCAGATTGCATCATGTTTTGATGCGCAATACGAAGCTGACCGCCAGACATTGCAGTCCTTCAAAAGCTTGTATGAATCCGCAGCAAATACAGTAATTAGCACTTTGCAGGAGAATGCAAACAATCAGTTCCCCCGAAATGACTTCACAGAGTATAATGGGCGACTGGATACCGCAATTGCAATAGTGGAATTAAATAAAAGTAAATTGGCTGACAAGATTGCAGCTCCTACTACATCGATTGTTATTGAAAGTATTGACGATAAGTTACAGGAAATCAATGTAATCATAGATACCCTTAATGCAGCTATTGATGAGAACAACATTATCATTTCATCTCGACAGGCAAAACAGGAAGAATGTAAAACTGCCATTTGGAAGCATATGGCATTCTTAGTCCGTGATGATATATCAAGTTATCAGAACAGCCTAAAAGTTGTAAATGCTGAATTACAGCAACTTAAAATAGCAATGAAGAAACTCATTGATGATGGAAATGCTCTGAAGGAAGAAATCACAAAACTTTCCAGCAAAATAGTAAACATTGATTCTACTATGAATAGCATCAATAAAAAATTGGCTGATTCTGGTTTTCAAGGATTTAAGGTACAGAAAAAAGCTGATGACCCTAACAAATATGAAATCATTCGTGATGATGGTTCTCCGGCACACGGCTTGAGTGAAGGTGAGCGAAACTTTATTGCCTTCTTATACTTCTACCATAAGGTACTTGGCAGAGAAAGCGCTGACAGCACTTTCCGGGATAGAATTATAGTAATTGATGACCCTGTGTCCAGCATGGACAGCAGCTCACTATTTATCGTAAGTTCCATCGTCCGTGAATTGATATCCATATGTTTTAATAATGGTTCTGCAGCAAAAGCTGATGCACCAAAGTTTATCAAACAGATTTTCATACTAACGCATAATGCTTTCTTCCATAAGGAAGTATCTTATGACAGATTGAAATACTATCACTGTGTGAATTTCTACTTGATAAAAAAATCGAATAATGTATCCACAATTACTCTCTGCACTAAGAAAGACCCATTTTCCAAAGAACCTGCATACGAGCATAATTACACACCTGTGCAAAACTCGTATGCTGCGCTTTGGAGAGAATACAATGAGGTTACATCATCTTCCGCACTGATGAGAATCGTCAGACAGATACTGGAATACTACTTTATACAGATTAGCGGTTATGAAGGTCAAAGCCTGTCAGAGCGCATTTTGAAACGAGAAGATGTATTTATTCGCTATAATGCAGATGGCAGCGAGAACCGAGATTTGCTCCTCTCCGTTACCGCAATGCTGCATTACATAGGATCTGACACGCAAGGCTTTAATGACGGACTCAATTATGTGGAGGGTTCGGAAGATGCCGACAGGATTAAAGAAACCTTCAAATGTATCTTTACTGCCATGGAGCAAGAACAACATTATCAGATGATGATAGAAACATCACTATAAAACTTAGGAGGAAATTAAAATGGACAATTTATGGTTATTAACCGAAGAAAGACCCAAGCCGTCTGTTGTATTACAGATTGTGAATATGTATTCTGCTGACTTTTCAGATTCTGTTTCAATGCTCGGAGAAATTAAGATAAAGCCAATTATTGAGAATGGTTTTTTTCAGTTCATCTACGTAGTAGAAAATTTACGTGTTGGAAAAGCACAAAACATTTTTATCAAAACAGTTAGTGGTAATTCCAGCTTTCTTGACTTTTTACTTTTCAAGCAGCCTAATGCACCCGTCGAAGGGAATTCAGCAGATAACCTCATTATGGCTATTGAAGAAACTAAAACAAGCGATGATGAATCTCGTAATACCGGAGTATACCAAAGAGGCTCTAAGTTTGTATATATAACACCTTATTACAACAATGTTCGCCTGTATATGCTTTATAATGAGGAACTTGAGGCGAGAGAAGAAAAGAAACCATCAGACACAAGCGTTTTTGGTACAAATATCTTGCTGACATTAGGCGTAACCGTTGTTGGAAAAGATACCAGCCGTTGGTTTAAACCCTTTAGAAATCTTGATGAACTCATTCAATTTAAAGCAGCGATGAGAATGCCTCCAGCCGGAAATGTCCCTATCACAATAAAGAAATTTGATAATCGAATTGAAGTGTCTGGGCGATTAGCTAAGCCTGCTACCGCAGGAAATATAGGACATGACCCTAATATAGGCGCCCTTTCAATGATCTCTGCTTGTATAAGAAAACTCGGTTGGACGAAGGATATTGTGGTAACCATGCACGGTGTTACTCAGCAATATGTTAATCGTACTCATGGAAAAAACAAGTTCTTGTACATATGCAATATTCTTGGAATGAAATTAGACGGAATCAATATGCCACCACAGGTTGCAATGCCTGAACTCTATTGGCATTATGAACAGCGTTCAGAGAAAATGGCAGACATTTTACTTCACTTACAAACTATGTATCATGGAATGTATTGTGTTTACGAAAATCACGCAGGCTGTGAACGTGGATATTTCCGTACTAAACGTGGACAGTTAATTACGCTTCCAAAAAAGGATAGTAGCGGTATCAATAATCTTTACCTTCCAGATGTTGTTCTTTACGATGAGCAGACCAACTTCATTCTTTTAGTTGAAGGAAAAATGCTTTCCACTTTGCAATTGGGAGTTGAAGAAATCGAAAACTATGACAGCATAGAACAAGAATACATTTATCCAGCATATGGCAACGTTCAAATTATGAGGTGTGTTAGCATTTTTGGTGGAAATTGCACACGCATACCACATAAAAAAGTTCTTTTCTATCTTGCTGACAATGGTCGGATTATAATCAATTCTAATGCACCACAATGTATAAGAACGGCATTTGCTGGCACGGGTGTTACATATAGCTAACATTCGCCTGCTCATTAAGAAATTGAATTTTTACTCAAAAAAGAGAAGTGCTGCATTAGCGCTTCTCTTTTCTAAATACAAGAATGTATTGATGAACCTGATTTGCAACAAAACTAAATGGATAACCATATGGATAGATTTTTGCAGATTCATCTGCCCAAATCTTCATTCCTTTGTAATACAATTTTGGAATTTCATTTAGCTTGTTGACCACTTCCGAATGAAGAAGATTTGTTTCTTTTTTGTGTGGCTGCAAATCTTTGATAAAAACAACCACATATCCTTCTGTCTTCATATACGCAAGCATTAATTCTACTGATTTTTTTAATGTTTCAAGAAATTCTGAACGCTCCATATTTCCAAGATCAGCAGCTTCGTTGGTAAACGGTGTAGCAACATCACCATGGATATAAGCATCTGCTCCCGTTTTCTTTTTGCTCATCATATTCGCATACGGTGGGTCAATGAGACAAAGTCCAATCTGTTGTTTTCCTATTAATTCGTTCATAACTGCATCATTTTGGAGTATTTGAATGCAATCTCCACAAATAGTAGGATATACTTGTAAATCCAATTTTTTTGATGCTTCAATATATGCATTTAATTATTCTTGGTTCAAATCTATTCCGGCGGCTTTTCTGTTGCAAAGAGCAGCACCCAATAAACTTCCGCCAACACCAGCAAAGGAATCAAATACAAGTTCTCCTTCCTTAGTAAAGAAAGAAATCAAGTCTCTCATTAATTGTGGTGGTTTAGGAGATGGGTGTATCTTTCTAATCTCATGTGCATATCCTTCGGTTCCTCTTGTTGGATAATGTGTAGAAAAAACTGAGTTTATAAAAAAAGTCCAATCTCTCCCGGTCATATCATTTAATTTATTATCAAGATGATATTTGCGCCCGTCAGCTAATATAACACCTTTTTTCTGATTTCCATAAACCCTTGCCTCTTGAATATTATCTCTAACCCACTGTGGCAATTTTGAAAGGTCATACTCCGGATAAGCATCACTGAATCTTTCTGACTCTTCGTATAAAGTTATAGCTGCAGACTTAGTTGTTGACAATCCGGCTCCCTCCTTTCAAAATTTGTAATTAGAACTTCTACCGTCTTTGCATTTCTATCCTTAAAATGGTAGCTACAATTCGAATATGACTTGTCAATATAATTAACTATATAATTTTTGCTCCATTCTATTAGAATCTCATTTGACATACCTTTATGATAAAACACATTAGACAAAGCAAACATAACTCCGTGAGCATTGAGTCGATCCAAAAGGTCGAGCAGTTGATGTTCTTCTTTCTCTGTCCAGTCTTTAAATCCACGTTTTCCGTCATTGTATGACCCAGTAGAAATCAAGTATGGAGGGTCACAGTAAACAAGGTCATTTTCTCCCAAAGCAGACAAATCTACAGACAGAAAATCAGTATTCAAAAAGTTAATATTTTTTGAATGTATAGCATCGCAAAATAGGATCAAGTTATTCTCTATATTTCTATTATAGCTACTGCGTTCTTTTCCAAATGGAGTATTAAACTGATGGCTATTGTTAAATCGAATCTGATGATTAAATGCAAAACATATTAACACAAAAAAATCCATTATATCTTTTTCTTTATTATATCGACTTCTCAGTTTATTGTAGCCATCTGCATTTTGTTGTGATAATTCAAATTCATCTATTCTTCTGCTAATTTCCTGTATCACTTTTTCTGTTGATTGCGATTGGAAATACTGATACAAATCAATAATATAATTAATCTGGTCATTGCAAATAATATTTGATGCATTAGCATTTATTCCGACATTAAATCCACCTGCAAATAAATCAACAAAAGTACCAACACGCTCCGGTAAGATTTCGTAAATTGGAGCAAGAATCTTATACTTTCCTCCTGTGTAATTCAAAGGACTTTTTATATATTTATCACTTTTTATTTTTGCGCACATATACAAGTAGCTCCTTTAATTCATCTTTCTTTCCCTGTGTTCTGCTTTTATACCTTCTATATGGAATCTCATAGATTCTGAAAGTATCTGCAATGCCGTATTTTTTCATTACAGCCTCAATATCTTCAACGGACATAAGTCCATCTGTACTATAGCTCAAAATGATATGTCCATATTGGGCATTCTCAATTAAATTTGAAAAGGCCTCGATTACTTTTCCTTTTAAGCAAAAATCAGACTTGTTATTCTCATAAGGTCTTTGCGCAGTAACACCCCTAACTTCTGGAAAATCATATTTCGCCGCTGTTTCTAAAACATGATAGTTGGGCAAATACTGACGTCCATTATAGGGAGGGTCAATATACAAAACATCTCCTTCTAAACGTTTCAGCAGTTCAACTCCATCCTCGTTGTAGCATTTATTATTTTTATTATTTGTCAACACATCAAGTCTAAATAATTCAAATTTTTTATATGAGCGTTTCTCCCATTGTTTGTGAAATGCCCCATAAGTACCAGAAATATTTGAAACAAAAGGTATCCCCTCAACGATACAAGCCACTAAATAAAAATATTCATCATCTGTTATTAGCGATGAGTTATGCCAATCCTCAACAGTGTTTCTTGCATAATCTATTCTTAACGCATTTTCATCATTGATGTACATTCTGCCACCAGTTGGGGCATATGTGTTCTGAAAAAAACGTTTTTCCTGCTCTAATGTTTCCATTTCTGCTGGCTTCATTTCATTAAAATATTGCACAGGGTCATCAATTCCAAGCTGATCTAATCCAGAAAATGAAGGCAAAGTATCATTTTCAACTGTTGCCCTTTGCAAAACAAATGAAAAATACAAAATGTCATTTGAAGTGATTTCATACCACTGCTTAAAATATCTTGAAACAACTGATGTTCCCGAAAAAATATCACAGAATGTCTTTGCTTCCGGGGCATTCTCATCTATGACCTCTTTAATTTTATCTAACAAAAGTGTTTTACAACCTATAAATCTCATTTAATTTCTCCTTCTGAATAAGCACTTTTCCCGCTTTTTACCCATTCATCAAGTTCAGATAATTTAAATTTCCACAGTTTTCCTATTTTGTGCGCGGGAATTCCATTTTCTTTTTTTATCCAATTTCTAATCGTATCTTGGCTTATATCAAGATATTCTGCGGCATATTCGATGCTTACCCATTTGTCAGATATGTTTATATCCACATTTATCCCTCCAATCCTTTGGCTTTAAGCATACCATACTTTCGTATGATTTTCAACGGTTTTATATGAATATATATGATTTCATACGAATATATAAGTTACTTCTCATTAACAATCCTATCAACCCAACCTACCCATTTTCATTCCATCAACTCAACCCTACGGCATTTTAACCGTGGATATGTTTGGCCACTGCCTAAACGCAAAAAATCCGAGAGCCGGAGTTTAACCCCCAACTCTCGGAAATCCCTTTAATTCAAGCC
Organism: Clostridiales bacterium; assembly: GCA_012513435.1. Lineage (GTDB taxonomy): Bacteria > Bacillota > Clostridia > Peptostreptococcales > Anaerovoracaceae > Lentihominibacter. The sequence goes on along the minus strand of JAAZCE010000015.1, from coordinate 21,768 downwards.
TTTTTCACACATTACTTCTCAACCCTTGACATCAATACTACCGTCTCAACGTGCTTCGTCCCCGGGAAATTATCAAATGGCTTCACTGACTCTACTTTGTAGCCGTAATATTGAAGGTAGTACAAATTATCTGCCAATGATTTGGGATTGCAGGACACGTAAACAATTTGATCTACACCGTAGCTGATTATCTTATCCATAGTATCTGTTGACATGCCTACCCGTGGTGGATCGACTACGATAACATCAGGCTTATCTTCCACGGTTTCCAACACCTTGAACACATCCCCCGCTATGAATTGGCAGTTATCAATGCCGTTTAGTGCCGCATTGGCTTTGGCAGCGTCCACTGCTTCCTCCACCAGCTCTATTCCCACAGCCTTTCCTGCCTTCCCTGCCAGAGCCTGAGTTATGGTTCCCGTTCCGCAGTAAAGGTCAAAGACCGTCTTGTTTTCAAAATCATCTATTAAACTGATTGCATAAGAATACAGCTTCTCCACAGCCTCTACATTAGTCTGAAAAAATGAAAAGGCGCTTACCTTGAATCTAAGCCCCATTATCTCTTCCATATAGTAATCTCTACCCCACAAGAGTCGAAGCTCGTCGCAATAAACTGCATCTGCTAGTCTGTCATTGACAGTATGCAATACACCTACTAGCTGATTTTCCAGCGGCAGGTGATGCAACATATCTACAAAGCCTGATCCATCAAAGGCTTCTCCTGCAGAAGTCTTTGATGAGCTTGTAACTACATTTACCAGCAGCTCGCCTGTACGAAATCCGCGACGAACTATCAGGTGACGCATAAGCCCCGTGTGTTTCTTCTTGTGGTATGGAGAGTATCCCTTTGAAGATGCAAACTCCAACACACCACGCAAAATAACATTAAAATCCGGGTGCACAAGCTGACAATCATCCACCGTCACTATAGACATGAAATGACGCTTCTTGTGCATGCCTAAAGTCATAGGCCCGTCCTTTTCCATATCCCCGAAGGTATACTCCATCTTGTTCCTATAGCCGTATCTGCTAGACGCCGGCTCAATATCAAGGAGCCGACCATAGTCGAGGCTTTTGCGGTCTAAGAGTTCTCTCACCTCACCAAATTTATTCTTTAGCTGTTCCTCATAATTCACGCCCTGATAGACGCAGCCTCCGCACAATGCACTGTCGCGGCATATTTCCATACACTTTCTCCTTTATCTTAAAACCTTCCGTAGCTATCATAAAATTCTTTCTTGTACTCAATGAACCTGCCCTTATCTAATGACCTCCTTATATTTTTCATAGTGCCGACCAGGAAGTGAAGATTGTGGTTAGTCATAAGCATTGAAGATAGTATTTCATCGCATTTAAATAAATGGCGTAAATATGCCTTAGAATAATTGCGACATGTGTAGCAGTCACAGTTTGGATCAAGAGGTGTGAACTCCTTTTCGTATGCGGCGTTTTTTATGTTTACACGACCGCGAGAAGTCATAGCCATTCCGTGACGGGCAATTCTAGTAGGCAGCACGCAGTCAAACATGTCAACTCCACGCTCTACTCCTTCAAATAAGCAGTCAGGGCTTCCCACACCCATTAAATATCTGGGTTTATCCTTAGGCATATAGTCCAAACAGTCATCGAGAACCTCATACATAATCTCCTTCGGCTCACCAACACTTAAGCCTCCTACACCGTAGCCTGGCAAATCAAGCTCGACTATTTCCTCGGCACTCTGTCTTCTCAAATCCTTATAGACGCCGCCCTGCATTATTCCGAACAACGACTGCTGCTCCGTGTTGGTGTGATACTCCTTGCAACGCTTCAACCATCTTGTAGTCCTCTTCATAGACTGCTCAACATATGCTTTATCGGCAGGATAAGGGGCACATTCATCAAAGGCCATTATTATGTCCGAGCCGAGGGCGTTCTGTATCTCCATGGATTTTTCCGGGGAAATCATATGCTTGGAACCGTCAATATGAGAGCGAAACTCAACGCCTTCCTCGCTTATCTTACGCATCTTATCCAGACTAAAAACCTGGAACCCGCCGCTGTCGGTCAGTATGGACTTGTCCCAGTTCATAAATTTATGCAGGCCTCCCGCGGCCCTTACCACTTCGTGGCCGGGTCTTAAGTAAAGGTGATAGGTATTGGAAAGTATTATCTCCGCACCCAACTCCTTCACCTGTTCAGGCCTCATAGCCTTCACCGTGGCCGCCGTGCCTACAGGCATAAATACAGGCGTTTCTATCACTCCATGAGCTGTGGTCACCCGTCCTCTTCGTGCTTTTGTTTTTGTATCTGTTTTTATCAATTCATAAGTAACTGCCGGCATATCCTCTCCTTAATCCTTCATTTCAAAAAATCCAATATCTTGCTGTATGCTATCATAAGTTTATCGTAGGAGCAAGCGCAATTAGCAGGGCTGGTTGAGGGAAGCCCTGTTGATGCTACTTTGCACTTAGGATAGCAAAGTTTTTTGTATAAATCTGTAGCTTTTGTCCCGGTAGTAAAAACTTCCTTTATATCCGCTGCTCCCAGTATAACATCCATGTCATTGGCTATGGGTTTTTTTATACTGCTGTCATCTGCACCTTTTATTTCACAGCTTGCAAGCACATCCCATAAGGCAATATGATTTCGCGTGAGCAGCAGCTTTTTCTGGTTAACTGTTTCTGGTAATTCTCCCTCCAATAAATCTGCCATTATCATCCAAAATCTATTTCTGGGATGTCCGTAATAAAATCCCAGCTCTCTTGATTTAGGCGACGGCATCGTTCCCAATATCAAAATCCTAGAATCCTTATTATAAAAAGGTTCAAATATGTGCTCGACCTTGCCACTATCCATTTAATGCCTCCTGCACTTTATTCTATAAACATGGCATCGCCATAGCTAAAAAATCTGTATTTTTCTTCAATAGCCTCTTGGTAAACCTCCAATATCTTTTCCATGTCGTAAAGTGCAGAAATAAGCATGAGCAAGGTTGATTTTGTCAAATGAAAGTTAGTGATAAGGCTGTCTATGATTTTGAATTCATACCCCGGGTAAATGAATATTCCCGTGCTACCAGAGCCTGACTTGACCTGCCATATACCCTCTGCATCCTTATAGGTGGCACTTTCCGTTGTTCTCGTTGACGTCGTCCCTACGGAGATTACACGCCTACCCTCTTTCTTGGCACGATTTATTATCTCCGCGCTCTCAGGTGACACATAGTACTCCTCAAAATGCATGCTATGTTCCTCTATATTTTCACACTTAACGGGTCTGAAAGTACCTATGCCCACGTGCAAGGTAACGTAAGCAAGTTCAACGCCCTTGTCCTTTGCCTTTGCAAGAATGTCCTCCGTAAAGTGAAGCCCTGCCGTAGGTGCAGCGACGGAGCCCTCTGCTCTACAGTATACCGTCTGATATCTGTCCTTGTCCTCGGCCTCGCCTGCCCTTTCTATATAAGGTGGCAACGGCATTGTGCCTATTTCTTCAAGCCTTTCCATAAAAATGCCGTCGTAGACAAAGCGAACATGTCTGGTCCCATCCTCGCCGTATTCGATTACCTCCGCCTTTAGCAAAGGGCTTTCGCTAAAAACAACCCAGTCTCCCGGTTTTAGCCTCTTCCCCGGCTTTACCATTGTCTCCCAGACATCGCCGTTGAGACGTTTTATAAGCAAAAATTCTATCTTAGCTCCCGTGCCTTCCTTTATCCCGTAGAGCCTTGCAGGCAGGACCTTTGAATCGTTGAGAACCAGGCAGTCACCTTCTCTTAAGTATTCAAGTATGTCAAAAAAATGCTTATGCTCCACCTGCCCGCTGTCTCTGTGGACGACGAGCAATCTGGAGCTGTCACGTTTATCTGCAGGCTTTTGGGCTATAAGCCCTTTAGGCAGGTTATAGTCAAAGTCATCTATTCTCATTTATTGTTATTCCTTTTCGTAAGTTTTAATTGTCATCTGCTCTATATCCTGTCCGGGACTGTTATGATTGTCATCCATCCCATAGCTGATTCCCAAGTGTCTGTAGGCCTTCTCCGAAACCACTCTTCCCTTCTGGGTCCTGTGTAGGAAGCCTGCCTGAATCAGATATGGCTCGTTTACATCTTCTATGGTGACCCGCTCTTCTCCTATGGAGGCGGCGATGGTCTCTATACCTACAGGTCCGCCGTTGAACCTCTCTATTATTGTATGCAGTATTTCTCTGTCAAGGCTCTCAAGACCCATAGGGTCTACGCCCAGAGCTTCAAGGGCCTGGCGGGTGATGTCTATGTCAATGCTGCCGTTTCCCTTCACCTGTGAAAAGTCACGAACACGCTTCAGCATTCTGTTGGCAACACGTGGTGTACCTCGCGAACGCAGAGCCATCTCATCCATAGATTCATCATCGGCCAAAACATTCAATATTCTCGCAGACCTTTCGATTATTTCCTTGAGTTCGTCCCTAGTATAAAGCTCAAACTTACAGTTCACCCCGAAACGGTCCCTAAGAGGTGCCGACAGGCTTCCGGCCCTTGTGGTTGCCCCTATAAGAGTGAACCTGGCAATATCAAGCCTTATTGAACGAGCTGACGGACCCTTGCCAATGATTATATCAAGGGCAAAATCCTCCATAGCCGAATAAAGCACTTCCTCAACGGACCTATTGAGCCTGTGTATTTCGTCTATGAACAGCACATCGTTTTCATTAAGATTTGTCAGTATAGCGGCTAAATCTCCTGCCCTTTCTATGGCAGGCCCTGACGTTATCCTTATCTCTACGCCCATTTCATTGGCAATGATACCGGCTAATGTGGTCTTACCAAGCCCCGGCGGACCGTAAAACAACACGTGATCCAGGGGTTCCCCCCTAAGCTTTGCCGCCTCAATAAAAATCTTCAGGTTATCCGTAGCCTTCTTCTGTCCTATGTAATCTCCAAGAATCTGAGGCCGTAAAGTACCTTCTGATTTTTCTTCGCCTTCGCCTAATTCCACCGCTGTGATTCTCTCTTCATAATCCATAATCTATCCTCTAAAACAAATTCTTAAGTGCCAGCTTAATATATTCTTCAACGGTCAAATCCTGATCCTTCACTCTTACAAGAGCGCTTGTAGCCTCACCTCTCGTATATCCCAGAGCAATAAGTGCCGTAACAGCCTCGCTTCTACTACCTTCGCCTCCTTGGGAAACAAGTCCTTCCATATCTGATGATACAGGATCTTCTGCACCGTCCGTCTGAAACTTGTCCTTAAGCTCAAGAACTATCCTTTCCGCCGTCTTCTTGCCAACGCCGTTAGCCTTGGTCAACGACTTAGAATCCTCGAAAACGATAGCCTGCTGCAGTTGTTCCAGTGTAAAAGCCGATAAAATGCTGAGGCCTGCCTTTGCACCTACCCCGTTTACGGTTATCAGCTTCTTAAAGGCATCCAGCTCGCCTCTTCTTGAAAATCCATAAAGGCTTACGTCGTCTTCTCTCACCATCATGACAGTGTACACAGTAACCTCCTGACCCTCACCTGCAAGGTAAGCGCCTGAATTGGAGGGCACGTATATCTCGTATCCCACACCATTTACGTCTATTATTATATATCCTGCACCTTTTTCCGCAAGTATTCCTCTAATGAAACCTATCATATGTTTTACCGCCTTGAAATTATTTGATATTGAGCTCCTTGAGTCGCCTTCTCGTATCAGCCGAATGGCCGTGACATATGGCTGCAGCCAGTGCATCTGCCGTATCATCGGGCTTGGGTACATCCTTTAGATTTAACATCATCTTGACCATCTGCTGAACTTGATTCTTATCAGCCCTGCCGTAGCCTACAAGGGCCTGCTTTATCTGCAAAGGCGTGTATTCCTGGATTTCCAGCCCGCCCTTGACGCAAGCAAGCACAGCAACGCCTCTGGCCTGCCCCACAAGGATTGCCGTCTTGGCGTTGGTGTTAAAAAAGAGCTGCTCTATTGCCGCCACATCAGGCCTTTCTTCCTCTATGACCTCGCGAAGAGAGTCGTAGAGACATTCCAGTCTTTCCGTCATAGGCATAGTGGCTTCCGTGGTTATGGCTCCGTAGCTGCACGCCTTAAATTTATTGCCTACCTTTTCGATTACTCCGTAGCCAAGTATGGCGTAGCCCGGGTCTATTCCCAGTATTTTCATCCAATGCTCCTTCAGACCTCAATGTCACTTCTTTATACTATTTTAGTATATCACACAAACATATGTTTGTCTATTTTAAACCTGAATATTTACCTTGCTTCCACCTAACTTTTCCTTGCTTATTATTATCTTCTTATCGATGCGATCCTTGAGCTCTCCCACGTGAGAAATTATCCCCACAAGACGATGGCCTTCCGTAAGCCCCGCCAAGGTCTGCACCGCCTGCTGCAGAGAGTCTTCATCAAGAGAACCAAAGCCCTCGTCTATAAACATGGTGTCCAGACGAATTCCTCCTGCGCAAGATTGAACCTCATCGGCTAGACCAAGCGCCAGTGAAAGGGATGCCTTAAAAGATTCTCCTCCCGACAATGTTTTGACGCTTCGCTCCGTTCCGTTGTAATGGTCTAGAACATCAAGCTCAAGACCGCTTTGACTCATTCTGCCAGCAGTTTCTCTGCGGCGTTTCAGCTCGTATTGACCGTGAGACATCATCATGAGCCTTGTGTTGGCACGAGCGATTATCCTGTCAAAATATTTCATCTGGATATACGTCTCCAGCATTATCTTTTCTTTTCCTGCAAGGGTTCCGCTTACCGTATCTGAAAGATTCTTTACCAACGCATATTCTTCTTCTATACTCTCCAGCTCACTTGACTTCTCAAGAATTTTAGCCTTGACCGATTCGTTGGTCGCAAGCCACACTTGCACCCTGCTTATCTCACCTGCTATGCTGCTCTTTTCACGGGTCAGCTCACCCTCCTCGCTTCTGAGTCCTTCCACGTCTACAATCGCAGTCTTTTGCAACTGCTCCTTCAGCTCCTCTATTTTACCTTCAAGTACTGCCTTCTCCTTTGCAAAAGAATCCCATGAATCTCTGGCGTCCTTGGACTGCTTTTCAATAAAAAGCTTTTGAGTCTTAAATTCCCTTTGCTTTTTCTCTGCTTCTATTCTGCTCTCGTATTTTAATTTTTCGGAAATGGTCTTTTCGCCCTTTTCCAAAGATTTTATTCTACTGTCTAAGGCCGCTATATCCTCACGGAGCTTTGCCGTTATCTCCGCTTTTTCGTTGATGCTCTCCTGTTGAGCAGGAATCAGTTTTTCAAGGGCTTTTTTTCTTTTTATTCGTTCTTCTTCGTCCTCTATTTGATCATCCAGACCTTCTATCTGCTGGCTTAGTTTCTCTATCAAAACCGGTATTTTATCTCTGCCTTCCTCTATTGAGTCAGCCTCCATAAGCTGCTTTATTCTCTCACTTATGCTGTTTTCCTGCTCCTCAAGTGATCCCTTCAACCTGGACGCTTCCCTGCTGGCCTGTTGAGCCTTAAGTCCGGCCCTTTCCCTTTCTTCCTTTGCCTCCTTAAGATCAGCTTCCGTCGGAGCCTCTATTGATTTAACAGCCAAAGACGGATGATTTATCGAACCGCACACAGGACAAGGCTGGCCTTCCTCCAAAGTTTCCGCTATTAGCCCTGCCTGCTCTCTGAGAAAGGCTCTGTTCATATTATTGTATTTTTCACTCAGCTCGTCTGCCTTTTTCTGAACGTTTTCATAGTTTTTTTGGGCAGATATGTACAACGCTTTCGCCTCTGCATACGCATCCATATCATCATGTAAAGCAGTAAGCTTTCCTTTGCTTTCTTCAATACTTGCTTTCTTTCCCCCCAACGCGTTCTTTTTCTCCCCTGCATCGGCAAGGGTCTTTTCCTCTTCCTTTTGCCCCGCCATTTTCGTCTCCATAGTGCTTATGGCTCTGATTTCACTTTCCAAGCCCTTCTTCTTTGTGCCAATATCTTTTCTGGCAGTAGAAAGGGCTGCCCGTGCTTCTTCAAGCTCATCATATTGAGGCAATTCCATATCCATAGATATTAGCTCACTGTCCAACTTCTTTATCTTTTCATCTCCAGCTTTTGCTTCCTCCAAAGCACGTTTTAGACCGTCCTCCTTAAGCAGCCTTATCTCCAGCTGCTTTTTCCCATTTGTGAGGGACTCCTGGAGCTTTGTACGTTCTTCGCCTTTAGCTAGCTTGCTTTTCACATCGTCCAACTTTTTCTCAAGGCATTTCTCCTTCCCTGACATGAAAAGCTTCTTCTCAGTGTCCTGTGCTATCAAGCTTTCAAGTAGCTCCATAGTATCTGCGGATGTCAGCAGACCCTCTCTTGCCTTTATTACTTCTGACTCCAGTACAGGGTCCCCATGGCAGTCTATACCATCTATATATTGTTCTATACTGCTGCGAAGAGCCACACATTTTCTGTGTGTTGCACTTGCCTCTTCTCTAACAATTTTTTGAAATTTTTCATAGTTCTCTGTTCTGAAAATTTTACTGAATATGCTCTTACGCTTTTCCGTCCCTGCGAAAAGCAGCTCCCTAAAATCTCCTTGAGCAATCATTCCTATCTGTGAAAATTGACTGCGATCCACTCCTATTATTCCCGTAATTGCCTTGGTTACCTCTCTTGTCTTGGTCACCACCGTGCCGTCAGATCCAGTGAGCTGCGCATCTGCACCTTGGGTAGTCATTCCACCGCCCTTCTTTGCAGGTCTCAGATACTCAGGATTTCGCTTTACATTATAAATCCTCCCTCTGTAAGAAAACTCCAGCTCCACCTGGGTAGGCGTTCCAGTCTCTGCATATTTTGAACGCATCATGTTTGGCTCTCTCATATTACCGCTGGCCTCTCCGTAAAGAGCGAATGTAATTGCATCGAAGATAGTCGTTTTCCCTGATCCCGTGTCCCCTGTAATAAGATACAGTCCCGTTTCACCCAGAGATTCCATATCGATGACCGTTTTATCTGCATAGGGTCCGAATGCCGAAACAGTAAGCTTCAAAGGCCTCATATCTCATCCTCCCATATCTTCTCCATAATATCTTTGGCAAGGTCCTTCTGTTCCTTCTTCATTTCCCTGTTGTTCTGCTTCTCATAGAATTGGCAGAGCAGCTCAAAGGGCGACTGCCTATCCACATCCTCAGCGCCCTCAACTTCACTGCTTGTTCTTGTTCTGGCGTTATCATAATCCAGCCGCATGAGATTAGGATATATGACCCTCAGCTTATTTATCACATCGGGAATATCCTCCTCATCGGTTAGGGTTATATGCATGTAATCATCCTTTACCGTATCTTTATAAAAATCCTTTGCAGTCAGTTCCATGTACGCGCCCTTTATTTCTCTCATATCGTGTTTCGGCTCAAGGGGTGTGTTTTCAATCTTCACACTTCCCTTTTCCTCTATAGTTACTATTGTGGCTGACTTATTATGTGAAGCCTCAGAAAATGAATACTTCAATGGACTTCCGCAGTACCTGATATTTTCCTGCCCCACATGCTGCGGTCTGTGAAGATGTCCTAGAGCCACATAATCAAATCCTTTAAATGCTCTCATATCAACGTTATCAGAACCACCTACCGATATTTCCTCCGATTCACAGCGTTCCCCACCCGTAACGAATTGATGGGCAACCAATAGGTTTCTTTCATCCTCATTTGCCCTCATCTTTTCCACGGCTAAGCAGACAGCCTCCGTGTAAGTTCCGATTTGATCATCTGGATAAAGTCTTTTCACGTAGACAGGCTTTAAGAAAGGCAGAAGATAAAAATTCACCTTGCCCCACTTATCCTCCAAAACCACCGGCTTAATATTCCCATCGTAGACTGGAGCCATGTGAACACCGGCCTCATCCATAATACGCCCGCCGAAGGCTATTCGCTCCGCAGAATCGTGATTGCCGTTTATGACGAAAATATGGAGCTTTCTCTTTGCAAGCCTGCACAAAAAATCATCGAAGAGCTGCACCGCTTCTGCTGAAGGAACAGACTTGTCATAGACATCGCCTGCTATAACCACAGCGTCGGCCTTTACTTCATCGATAATATTTATTATTCTTCTAAGTATGAACTCCTGGTCCTCCAACATAGGGAATTCGTTTACACGTTTCCCTAGATGAAGGTCTGCAAGGTGTATGATTTTCATCCAAAGCTCCTAATGAATGGCATATTGTCTTTTGTACCGTACTTAAGAATATAGTAATACTTTTTTATTATATCTTCACTTAATGGCTGTTCAGCTGTTTGAAGCATAAAATCAAACAGCCGAAAATAATTGCTTATTTCTATCATCTCGTCTACGTTATATGCTTTGTCACCAGCAATAAGTAACCTGGTTTTATAGTTATATCTTGTCTCTTTTTTTGCTAAACTGCTGCCTTTTTATCCTGTTATTATATCACAAAGAGGGCCCCACCTGGGGGCCTCTGGTAAAATCAGTTATTATCTCTCAAATAATTTATCCAGCTTATCGCAATAGGCTAGGTATTCTTCTATCTGCAATCCGAACAGGGGTGGAACTTCAATGAATTGGCCCCATTCCTCAGGCTGATAAGGTGTCATGAATTCCAGCAGCTTCTTTTCAAAATCGTCTACCATCAAGGCAGCAAACCAGTTTGCCGCAGTTCCAGTATCCACGTCATCGTGGGAAATGCATATTTCACGGAATGTCATACGTCCACACTCATGAGCAAATACTATATCCGTGAGTTTATCCATGAGCAACGCCCCGGTCTCCTGTTTAGTGAATCCGTGTAGAGCCATCAAAGGGTCAAAAAACATATCTTTGAACCCCGGCTTGCGAGACAAATCATCGAAGATTCTCTTAACTCTACCCTCAGACAACTCCGAGAATTTTTCATCAATGTTATACTCCACCTTGAGAGCAAAAAGCATATCGAATATCAATTCCCTTCGGGCATCCGGGTCTATGGTTCTCTTAAAATACCTAGGAACCTGAATATCCTCGTCCTCCTGAGAATACATTAAATACAGTTTGTTCTCAAAATCTCTCTTCTCATAAAACCAATTACGCTGCCAGTCACTATGAACAGTCTTCCCCTGAGCAGGCTTGATTTCGATGGATATGATTCTGAATGCATCATCTCCCTCTTCCGGGTCCTCAAGGTCTATGTTACCTACAGCCCATGTGCATTCGCGATTCTTCTTCAGCTTGTTGTTATCTATGGACAAGTAGTAATCCAAGTATCTCCCGGCGCCCCACTCGTCTTCATCAACAAAATCAAAAATTGCTGCTCTGTCAGGGTCCTTATCCCTTACACAATTGAGAAGCCATCCGTTTACCTTGTCATCCTCATCGATGTTCTCAATTATCATTTCCAGCAATTCTTCTTTTTCTATTTTTCCAACTCTCAACGACTCTTTTTTTTCATTGATTAGGCAAAGAATATTGTCTTTATAGAAGAAGTCAATTCCACTGTTAGTATGCACATCACAGAACCAATAGGCTACATGCTTGGCCTCATCCTGCTTCACTTTAATGTCGATTTTATTCATAATGTCACACCTCCGTTGTGATTTACTCTAGAGGGATTATAGCACGGAAGTAGGTACGGTTCAAGATATTTTTCAGAATTTTCATATAGTTGTTAAATTTATGACAACCTTCTTCTGCCCTGACTTATTATGATAGCGACGAACATGACGGCACACCCTATGTACTCCGTTATAGTCATTACTTCCTTAAAAAAGAGCATCCCCGCAAACAGGGAAAATACCGTTTCAAGTGAGAGCAGTAGGGTTGCCTGGGAAGGCGGAGTATATTTCTGCCCTATAACCTGAAAGGTATAGCCTATTCCACAGGATGCTAGCGCCGCGTACAGAATTGGAATTATGCAAGAGTGAACACATTGGTCGACCACTATGACCTGAATCGAGCAGGCAAAAGCCGCACACAGCATCATAGCATCCCCGAAGGTGAAGCCCGACAACCCTCCCGAAAGGCAGAGAAGGTACATGCCCACCATTGCTATTACGGCTCCAATCCAGACATATTTTGTGATACGCCTCCCTGTGAGCCTTTCCAGTACGGGAGTAATAATAATATAAAGGGCAGTGAAGCCAAAAGGCCCCAAATATTCCATGCCTGCTTTTTGAGCTACCAGAGCCGCACCCCAAACGAGAGCCGCGCTGAGTAAAAAGAAATTCTTCTTTCTTTTCCAAATGTATTCCGTGACCTCAGTCAAAATCAACTATTTGACTGCCGCTATCAGTTCCTTTACCTCCGCGGCATCTTCAAATCGCCCTTAGGATTTTTCTTTCTGCCCTTTTGGGCATAACCAACCAATTTAGCCTTTAGCTTATCCCTGAATCTATCCGGGAAGACTCCCACGCGAGTCTACGCTCTGTGCACGAATCATTATCAGAGGCTTATTCCCGCCTGTTGCCTCATAGTAATGCAATGTACCATTTTGTTGATTAGCATTTTACTCACTCCTTATTAATACATTATTCTCAAAGAAGTATTCTGCGTGCTTCGTAAAAAGCTTCATAAGCTCACCTTCATCTGCCTTTACCATATGGTACATATAAAACGGTGCGTACAGTTCCATGGCTAAGACATTGGGGTCTCTGTTCTTCATATAGCCTTTGGCTATCAAAACCTTAAAAATTTCCTGCTGCCGTCTTAAAGGAATATCTATAAAAAATTCTTTATATATCTCTGCCATTTTAGGATTCTTAAACTGTTCCATCGTAAGTATTTTTCGAAACATTACTATCCACTGGTCATTGGTCTGGTAGTTATACATTCCCAAACATACCTCCTTGATCTGCTCCGCACCTCTTGTATTCCTGTTGACAGCAGCCGTGCAGGTATCTAGATATCGCTCCTTGGATCTATCCACTATTGTATCAAATATATCCTGCTTGCTGTCATAAAACTTATAGAGAGCGCTGTTTACTATTCCCACTTCATCGGCAATGGCCCTTACTGAAACCGCATCATAACCCTTGATAGAAAACAGTTTGATTGCTTCCTCAAGGATTCTTTCCCTGGTATTACCTTTTTCCTTCATAACAGCTTTGCCTCCTTTTAGTGAGCAGTTGCTCACTCCTTGAGCACTATTATAGTGAGCAGCTGCTCACTTGTCAATACCCAAATTTATATGTTATACTGAACGTAATTAGAATAAATAATATGTGGAGGTATTTCCATGCGCATTTCTAGGCAGAATAAAATTTTAGAGTTGATTGGGAACTATGAAATTGAAACTCAGGATAAGCTGGCATCAATGCTGAGGGATTTTGGGTACGAGGTTACACAAGCCACAATCTCAAGGGATATTAAAGAACTTCAGCTCATAAAAATTCTCTCCTCCTCCGGAAAATATAAATATGCTGTCTCCAAGATAGATGAGGGTCCGATTTCCGACAGATTTTCCAAGATATACAAGGAAACAGTCAAATCCATATGCTATTCCGGGAACATCGTTCTTGTAAAAGCCCTTCCGGGCTGTGCCAACGCGGCCGGCGAAGGTCTTGATTCAATGGGGGTACCTCATGTCATTGGCTCCGTTGCCGGTGACAACACCATTATGTTCGTCGTAGACGACCCCAAAAACTCACTTGAGGTAGTTGAGTTTCTCAATGCTCTGCTAAACAAATAGAGGGATATGGCATGATTAGACATATAAGCATTCGTAATTTTGCCATCATCAGAGAGGTCGACATCGATTTCTACGATGGCTTGAATATAGTTACTGGCGAAACAGGCGCCGGTAAATCAATAGTAATCGAAGCAGTAAGCCTGGCTCTCGGCAGCCGGGCAGATACTGCTTTTGTTCGTTCCGGAGCAGAAAAAGCCACCGTCCAGATGATAGCCGACTACAATGGGCATGAGTACATAATTACTAGAGAAGTCTCTCAGTCCGGCAAAAACGTCTGTAAGATAAACGATGAAATCGTCACGCTAGGACATCTGAGTATGCTTTGCAAGAAGCTGGCCGATATCCACGGTCAGTATGACCATCAGTCCCTTCTCAATGCCGATTATCACATCAGGCTTGTGGACCTCTACCAAAAGGAAAAAACAGGGCCTGCAAAGGATGCAGTCGCCCTTCTCTTTGACAACTACACATCTTTGAATGCTCAGCTAAAAGAACTTTCGGAACAGGCTACCAAGGACCAAAGGGAAAAGGATTTCATGGCTTACGAGCTTCAAGAACTTATAGATGCAGGCTTGCAAATAAGAGAAGACGATGAACTGGAAAATGAGATAGCACTCCTGCAAAACAGTGAAAAAATTTACGAAAACCTAGCGGGGGCTTATCAAATTTCCAGCGAAAGCGACTATTCAATTCTTTCCGCTTTCAAAAAGGTTTCCGATTTGATTTCCGAAATTTCTTCATATTCCAACGACCTGGATGAACTAAGTTCAAGGATAGACGAACTCTATTATGAATTTGAGGACTCATGCCGTTCCATAAGAGATTCTATGGACAAGGCCGTGTTTTCACCAGCTGCCTTGGATGCCGCTATTGCCAGAAGTGAAGTTCTAAACAAGCTGAAGATGAAGCATGGCAAGACCATAGATGAGCTTATTGAATACAGACAGGAGCTGGAAGATAAACTTTCCAATATAAAAAACGCGGATAACGTAAGAGAAGATATGGAAGACCAACTTAGAAAGTGTGAGACTGCCCTTTCCATCGCATGCGAAAGGCTCTCCGAAATAAGAAAGACTTCAGCAAAAAGCCTTGAAGAAAAGATTACCTATGAGCTGGCTCAGCTGAATTTTGCCGATGCCGAGTTCTCCATAGATTTCAAGAAAAATCATGCTTTTTCAAGCACAGGAACCGATACTGTGGAATTTCTCATACGCACCAACAAGGGCGAGCCTCTCAAGCCTCTCAGCAAAATAGCTTCGGGAGGCGAAATGTCCAGAATAATGCTGGCCTTCAAAAAAATCATCGGGGATTACGACGAAATACCTACTATGATATTCGACGAAATCGACAGCGGAATCAGCGGTATAGCCGCCAGCATCGTCGGCGGCAAGCTCAAGGAAATAGCGAAAAACCATCAGATTATCTGCATTACTCACCTTCCCCAGATTGCAGCCTTCGGGCAGCACAACTACCGAATCGCCAAGAACTCTGACAATGCTATGACCTATACAACTGTAGAACCCCTCATCGAAGATGAGAAGGTGCAGGAAATCGCAAGACTTCTAGGCGGTACAAACATTACAGAAACCATCCTTAAATCAGCCCACGAGCTTATAGACGCTTCAAAATAAAACCGGGCAAAGCCCGGCTTTTAGTCCTTTTTATATTCCGGCTTATATCACCGTAACTCCGTCCATCAGTTCTTCCTCAAAGGCTCTTCTGTGATGAGGTGTATTCAGTCCCGGCATGCCACCTGTATGGATAAATATGATTTTCTCGCCCTTCTTAATATCTCCCGATGCCACCATATCCTTTATAGCCGCATATGTCTTGCCTGTATAACAAGGGTCCAAAAGAATCGCTTCCTTTCTTGCCATTTCGTATATGGCCTGCCTTACCTCTTCGTTGGTATTGTTGTAGCCGCCTCTGATGAACTCTTCTCGAATGTCAAAATCATCTTCTGCCACATGGTAATCAAGACCCATGGCTTCCTTAATATGTCCGAAATATTCAACAGCGTAAGCCTTGCAGTCCTCATAAAACGGTCCTATGAGAATCCCGGTAAGTGAAATATCAGCCCCGTGAAGGCCGCAGAAAAGGCCCATGTAGGTTCCCATGCTTCCTACGGCAGTGATAACATGGCCATTGCCGCACTGCTTCTTTAATTCCTGAGCACACTCGTAATATCCCAGCTCGCCTACTTCGTTGCTGCCGCCCATAGGTATAAAATATACCTTCTCTCCCTGAGCCTCGTAACGCTTTTTCACATCCTCAACTACGTCCATCAGCTCCGTGCCGTCGGGCTTATGGAGAACCACCTCGGCTCCCATTATTCTGTCCAGCAGAATGTTGGCACTCACCTCTCCCGGGTATTCATCGTCACAGACGATGGCGCACTTCATGCCGTACTTGGCAGCCACCGCTGCCGTCAATCTGCCGTGATTTGTCTGCGCTCCTCCTACCGTAATGAGCATAGTTGCTTCCTTATCCTGTGCATCCTTCAGAAAATACTCCAGCTTTCTCAGCTTGTTGCCTCCGGCTCCCAGTCCCGTCAGGTCATCCCGTTTTATGTAAAATTCAACACCCAGACTCTCGGAAATATTAGGAAGGTATTCCAGAGGTGTAGGCAGATGTAAAAAGCTCACCTTCTTATTCTCTAACATATGTTTGCTCCCTTCAATGCATTGATAATGCTATCGACTGTTGTTTCAAGAGGGTCTTCTCCCGTCTTAACTGTAATATCTGCATACTTCTCATAGAGAGGCTGTCTCACATAATAAAGGTCATCAAGTGTCTGGTTTTTGCCTATTGCCACGCCTCTTGTCCTTATGTTACGCAGGCGCTTTTTCACCGTCCCAAGCTCCGCCTCTAAATATACGACTATGCCGTTTGCTTTGAGGTGTTCCATAGCGGCCGGATAGTATACAGCGCTGCCTCCAGTAGCAATCACAGCATTTGCTGCAGCTATTTCGCAGAGAACATTTTCCTCACATTCCTTAAAGGCCTCTATTCCATCCTCTTCTATTATTTCCTGCAAAACCTTGCCGCTTTTTTCCTGAATGATAAGGTCTGCATCTATGAACTTCATTTTTAACGCTTTGGCCAGGACCACGCCGGTTACGCTCTTGCCGCTTGCCGGCATTCCTATCATTATTATATTCTTCATATATCTGTCTCCTGCAAGTCTTCTATAAGCCGGGATATTTTATCTAGTTGGTTTTCACTAAAAACCTCAATTCCTGCCTTCCGCAAAAGCTCCGCCGTCAGCCCCTCCCCTTCGGTCAGTGTCCCGTCAAATCTTCCATCGTAAATATAGGTGCTTCCGCAGGAAGGGCTTTTTTCCTTCAGTAAGGCGCACACCACACCTCCCTCTGCAGCCAGCCTTACTGCCTCACAGGCCCCCGCGCTGTACTCTGCCGTCACATCTGTCCCATCCCTCGTTACGACCCTATCCCCCTGCCTCTGTGCATCAACTCTGGGAACAGGAAGCCCTCCAAAAACCTCAGGGCATATGGGAATAAGCCGCCCTTCTTCTTTCCACTTCAAAAACACAGGGGCTTCCAATGCCTTGCTCTTTCCGTCATATCTTACGGGCTCGCCTCCGTATAAACACGTGCTTACAAGTATCTTCTTCATAAGGTTCTCCATATAAAAGAAAACTGCTGCCCTGATACAGAGCAACAGCTTTATCCTTAAATAATCTTATTCTGCTTCAGGCTCTGCAGGAGCTTCTTCTTCGGGAGCTTCTTCGGCAACAGGCCCTTCAGTCTGTGCAGCTTCCTCAGTTACAGCCTCTTCAGTCGCTTCTTCGGCAGGCGCAGTATCTTCCGCGTCTTCTGTAGGAGGCTCCAAGGTTTCTCTTATGCTGAGACTAATTCTCTTCCTATTCTTGTCTATCTCAAGAATCTTAGCCGACACTTCCTGACCAACGGTAAGCTCGTCACTGATGTTTCCGACTCTCTTATGAGCAACCTCTGAGATATGTACAAGTCCGTCAAGACCCGGTTCCAATTCTACAAAAGCTCCGTATTCCTTAATCTGCACAACCTTACCTTCTATAACCTGTCCTACCTGATAGTTGTCATCTATAACGCTCCATGGCTCAGGCTGATTCTGCTTGAGACCCAGAGAAATCTTTCCCTTTTCGGCGTTCATTGACAATACCTTGACATTAATCTTCTCACCTATGGAAAGAACTTCCTGAGGGTGCTTCAATTTGCCCCATGAAATCTCCGAAATGTGAAGAAGTCCATCGATGCCGCCGATATCTACGAATGCACCATAGTCGGTAAATCTCATTACCGTACCTTCAACTACATCGTCTACATTCAGGTTTTCCCAAATTTCTGCAATCAACTTGTCTCTCTCTTCGTTTAAGAACATCTTGTGAGAGAAGACAACTCTGTTTCTCCTCTGATCAACTCTGGATACTCTGACCTCCATGGTCTGACCAATAAATTCTTCCGAATTTTCTACATAGTGGTCTGAAAGCTGAGAAAGAGGAATGAAACCTGAAACTTCTTTGTACTCTGCTATCACTCCGCCGTTAACCGGCCTTGTGACTTTAACTTCCAGAACTATTTTATCTTCAAGCGCCTTAAGAATTTCATCCCAGTTGGCACTGATTTCTAACCTTTTCTTAGAAAGTAAAATGCCGCCGTCGCCGTCGTCAGTCTTGATTACTTTTGCCTGGATTTCGTCATCAACCTTAAAGACATCTGCCAAAGTCTGTCCTTCCTCCAAAGTCACTTCTGTGATAGGAAGTATTCCGTCTTTTTTGCATCCTAGGTTTACTATAACTTCTTGTTCTGTAACTTGGTGAATTTTTCCTGTTACAATTTCGCCGCCTCTCGGCAATCTAAGGGACCTTTCTATTTCGTCCATTAAATCGCTCATGTTTAATTCATTGTTTTCAAGTGTAACGTCACTCATGCTGGCAATAACCTCCTTAATTGTGCGTTCAGGCGTCGAAGCACCCGCCGCTATTCCTATTCTATTACATTTTTGAAGTTGTTTCAACGGTAAATCTTCAATATTTTCTACAAAAAAGGTATTTGCACAGTATTTTTTAGAAATTTCATACAGTTTTTTTGTGTTGGAGCTGTTTTTTCCTCCTATTACTATCATAAGGTCCGATTTTTTGGACAGCTCTTCGCAGGATTCCTGACGCTTGACAGTAGCACTGCAGATGGTATTCCTTACGGTATACTTCTTTCTCTTCTCATCCAAGGCCTTAAGCACTTGATTGAGCATGTCCTTCCTTATAGTAGTCTGGGTCACGACAAAAAAATCATCCCCTTTAAGCTCCAGGGCTTCTTCATAGGAACTCACTACGGCAGCAAGCTTTTTGCACCAGCCAAAAACTCCCATAACCTCAGGGTGTTCCTTGTCTCCTACAATCACCACCTGTTTATCCGTATCGCTTACAAGGTCGTGTATCTTGGTTACAAAGGGACACGTAGCATCTACAAGGCGCAGAGCCCTGCCTGCGGCCTCATCATAAAAGGCCTTGCCTTCGCCGTGAGACCTTATTATGACCTGGGCGTCATCCTCCGCTTCGTCAAGAGATGATATTATCCTCACGCCCATTTTCTCCAGGTCCTTCGTCACTCTATCGTTGTGAATAAGAGATCCCATTGAGTATATGTTGCCGCCGCTTTTGGCAGCCTTTTCCGCCTTTTCTATGGCCTGCTTTACGCCAAAGCAAAACCCTGCATTCTCAGCCCTTATTATTTCTCTCATCTATCTTTTCCAGTTCCTCTAAATATTTTTTAAAAGAAGCCTCGCTTCCGTTTTTTGTCGGCCTGTAGTATTTAACTCCTGCTCTGCAAAGGCTATCCGGCAGGTACTGCTGAGTTACATATCCGCCATAGGCATGAGGGTACTTGTAATCCAGCCCTCTGCCAAGTTTAGCCGCTTCGCTGTAATGAGAATCCATCAGGTGAGCAGGCACATCATCTATCTTCTTTGTCATAAGGTCAGCTACTGCACTGTTCAGCGCTTCATTTGACGCATTTGATTTAGGGCAGGATGCCAGAAGCACTGTTGCCTGAGCCAGATTTATCTTCGCCTCGGGAAGCCCAATCATCTGTGCTGCCTGAACACAGGAGGTCACTATGGTTATGGCGTTGGGATATGCCATACCTATATCCTCGCTTGCCATGACCATAAGCCTTCTGCCTATCATCATAATATCCGCTCCGCCTTCAAGAAGCCTGGCCAAATAGTGAACCGCCGCATCAGGGTCACTTCCTCTAACTGATTTTTGAAGAGCTGAAAGAAGATTGTACTTGTCCTCCTCCTTATCATAAAAGGTAGTCTGCTGCTGCATAGCCTCGCCGACTATTACCATGTCTATTTTCTTCCCCTCGGACAGGTTATCTATTATGAACCCAAGAGCATCCAGAGCCACTCTGCAGTCTCCCCCTGCCATGGCGGACAGCATTTCGAGAGCCCTTTCGTCATACTTTATATCAAGACCTCCGAAGCCCTTTTCCTTGTCCTTGAGGGTTCTCTTTAAGATTGTAAGTATCTCCTCGGTCTTGAGCCTCTTGAACTCGTATATGTTCCGCACCCTGCTTATTATGGCATTGTTGACAGAAAAATAGGGATTTTCCGTGGTGCTTCCTATGAATTTTACGGTTCCTTCCTCAAGTGCCTTCAACAAAGAGTCCTGCTGCAACTTATTCCACCTATGTATTTCATCTACATAAAGACATGTGGTTTCCTTCTGGAGCCCATAAAATCTTGCTGCTGCATTCTCAAGTATTATCTTCAGCTCCTTAGTTCCCGTCGTGGATGCATTTATTTCGACGAAGCCACTATCCATTTCTCCCGCAATTATCCTGGCAAGTGTCGTCTTACCTACACCGGACGGTCCAAAAAATATGGCTGAATCAAAGGTTTTGTTCTTTATTGAATTGAAAAAAAGTGAGCCTTCAAACATAAAGTGTGTTTGTCCAACAAATTCTTCCACCTTTACAGGCCTCATCTTCGTAGATAATGGTATCATGCTTATTTTCCTTTTCTATTGGTATATTGTTGCTACAAATGCATTGCTCTTTTTATCCTCGGATATGTCCTTGAGAGCTTTGCCTGCTTCTTCCTTGGTATCGTACACCTTTCCTATTACCTTGTACATTTCATTTTGCTCCACTATCTGCAATCCGTCAATACCAAAACCCGACATTGCCGTTTTGGCAGATGATTCACTTGAAAAACAGCCTAGCTGAACGGCATAGCCTTTTACTTTTTCTGCCTGCTCTACCTTTACATCGTCCTCAATGACCTTAGTCTCTTTTTCGGTCTTTGTTTTCTCCTTTTCAGCCTTGGTTTCCTTTTCTTCGGAGTCTTCGTACTTGGCTGTAAGCTCTGGAACGTAATTTACAGCTGGCTCAACCACATATTTTGCAGTGGCGTATCCACAGCCCACCGAAAGACAAAGTATTATGACCACCGGCAGGTAATTTGGTTTAACCTTTTTCTTTCGGGTGAAGCTGCGCCTATGCGAACGTCTTTTACTATTCATCCCTTTTCCTCCTCATTAGGTATACTAAATAATATTAGGAAAGGGACAGCTTTATGCATAATTATCCTACATCGAAAAATTACATTTTTCAAGTGGAACCATCTTTGTTTTGTGTTTAATTTTATACCAGAGATAAATAATGAGGAAGGCCGGAATGATACCATAGCTTGTGGCAAAGTCAAACCAATTGAAATTGCCGTCCTCGAATATGCTAAAGTTCGCCCCCAGTATCACCAGCAGGCTGAAAAGTCCGGCGATAATAGGCCCTATTGGGAAAAATCCTGCTTGGTAAGGCAGGTCGTCAAGCCTCCTGCCCTGAATAATATAGGCCTTCCTGAATCTATAATGTGACCACACGATTCCAAACCATATTATGAAGCCTGTTATAGCCGAAATATTATAAAGAGCTATATATATCCTGCCTGCTCCTACTATTGAGGAAAGGAATACGCTGGATGCCATTATAGTGGTTAAAATCACAGCGTTGGTGGGAACTCCCCTCTTATCCAGCTTGGCAAGCCATTTAGGAGCCTTGCCTTCCCTCGCCATTGAATACAGCATCCTGCTTGAACCGTAGAGGCTGGAAGCACCGCAGGAAAGAACGGATGTCAATATAATAGCATTCATAATAGAGGCTGCCCCGGCGATGCCTGCTCTTTCCAATATCATG
>JAAZCE010000014.1 GCA_012513435.1 Clostridiales bacterium | reverse complement strand
GGAGGAATAAGCAGTTTCTACGAGAGCTTCGCCGCCTGTTGCCAGTATAATATCACACTGCTTCATTAACTGCTGTGAAGTTTCTAACTTAACCCATTCAGGATCCAATCCCTGAACTAAATCTTCAGGATATCCTAATTTCTTAAGAGTAGCTCTAATTTCGTTAACGATTACAACGTTGAGCTTCTTACATTTAGGGTGAGGTGCTAAGATGATAGCGTTTCTAGTCTTAAGAGCCATGTTAGCTTTAACGATAGGAGTTGCTTCTCCGTTGGTTACAGGCATGATGCCAGCAACAACGCCCATTGGCTTAGCCCATTTTTCAAGACCGTTCTTCTCGTCAACTTCTACGAGACCAACGGATTTCTCATCTTTCATCTGGAGGTATGAACCCCAAACCTTACCATAAATTTTGCCAACCTTATCTTCTGCAATACCCATGCCGGATTCTTCAACCAGCATTTCAGCATACATCTTAACCTTGTCTGCCTTAGTAAGGTTGTAAGTCACAGCCGCTGTCATGAGGTCAACATCTTCCTGAGTGAATCCATTAGCGATTTCCTGTGCTTTTCTAGCTTTTGCTACAAGACCTGCAACGTATTCTTTGCATTCTTGTAATTTTTGAGCATCCATTGCCATTTTTTAAGTCCTCCTTTATTATACAAATAACTTATCTTTTTGAATTGGCTCTTTCCGAGCTACAGATAATAAAGCAACTGCCGTGCCAAAACCGGGGACAAGCTGATGCTTTTAGGAACAAAACCAAAAAAACACAAGTAAAATCAATGCAAACGTTGAAAAACAAAGAAATGGACTAGAGTATGAAAGATAAAAATATTGTATACATTCCTTTACTGCGATAAAGGGGGGAGTGTAAAAATAGTACTGGGAAAACAGCAAGTGATACAATAACGTATCACTTGCTGTAAATATGTAGTTTAAAACAAAATAAGCCTTTGAAACACTGGATAAGGGAACTGATACAAAAAAGTATCAGAGATACAAAAATGTATCGCACCTCTTAAAACTATTGCTTTTCAACTGTTTCAACAGTATCGGAAGTACCGAGATGGTGCTTGTGAAGCTTCCTAACTACGGTAGGCTGGCTCACTCGCAGCACCTTGGCAATAGCTCTGGTGGACTTATAGCTGGCTAGGGCTCTGATCAGTATTTCCCGTTCGGCCTTTTCCATAGATGCCGCCAGGGAGAGGTCGGTATAGATATTGGCGTTCACCTCAGCCTCCTGTTTGAGGAATATAGGCAGGTCGTCATCTGTAATGGTGCTGCCGCTGGTTGTTATTATCAATCGCTCTATTATATTCTGCAGCTCGCGTATGTTGCCAGGCCAAGGATATTTGAGAAGCACTGTCAAAACTTCGGGGCTCATAGATTTGTTGTTTTGCAGGGATTGATTATATTTGGCCAGATAGCTGTGAATGAGAGGCAGGATATCTTCCGGTCTGTCTCGCAGAGGCGGTACATTTATAGGTACTACGTTTAGCCGGTAATAGAGGTCTTCTCTGAACTTGTTTTGCTTTACAAGCTCCAGAAGGTCCTTGTTTGTGGCGGACACCACTCTTACATCCACGGGAACCGGTTCCACGCCGCCTACAGGGGTAATCTCTCTTTCTTGAATTACTTGAAGGAGCTTGACCTGCAAATTGAGGGGCAGCTCGGAAATTTCGTCGAGGAATATAGTACCGTCCTGAGCAGCTTCAAAAAGACCCTGCTTGCCTCCGGAACGGGAGCCGGTAAAAGCGCCTGAAGCGTAGCCAAACAGCTCTGATTCAATGAGATTTTCAGGTATAGCGCCGCAGTTGACGGTGACGAAGGGCCCTTCCCAGCGGTTGCCTTCTTCGTGGAGAAGCTTGGCAATAAGTCCCTTGCCCACGCCGGATTCTCCTGTTATCAGCACGGTGGAGTTCACCGTGGCCAGCTTTTTGGTCAGTGACATTACGTTTTGCATTGTCAGTGACTTGGCGATTATATCACCGTAAACATTCCCGTCCTCTATGTCGTTCACATCTATCATGGGCTCGGTTGCTTCCGGCTTGTTTTCTAAGGAGGTCAGGCGAGTGATATCTCTTGATGTGGTAATCACCTTGGAAAGCTTGCCCTCATGGGAAAAAATAGGAGTTCCCGTAGTCAGAAGCCTCTTGCCCAGCTTGTTTTCGTGGATTATGGTTATTTCCCGCTCCTCCTCCAGTACGCGCCTGGTTACGGATGGGGTGAAGATTCCCATTTTCTCCAATTCCTCCACATGCATGCCGCATATATCATCGGAATCTATCTTGTAAAGCTCTTCGCAGGCATTATTGCACCATAGGCAATGTCCGTCGCGGTCATCGATAAATACGGCGTCGCTTATGCTGTCCAGGATTGGGAGCAGTTGGTTTATTTTTATGCTGTTCGAAAATTCCAATGTCATAAAATGTCTCCTTTATATACATATTATTATACATTAGAGAAAGACTATTAACAAGAAATATGATACAAAAACGTATCGTTCATGCTGAAATATATAGATATTACATATTTTACCTTGACAGTCCAGATTAAAAGTGTAAAATATATAATAGGGAGGTAAGTAAAATGCTGAAAATAACAAAAGATAATTTCAACGAAGAAGTTAAGTCCTCGGAAAAGCCTGTATTGGTGGATTTTTGGGCAGCCTGGTGCGGCCCTTGCAAAATGATGGGTCCTGTTATTAACGAAATAGCCGAAAGCTATCCCGACATAAAGGTGGGCAAGGTAAACATAGATGAAGAGCAGCCTCTTGCCATAGAATATGGAATATCGGTCATCCCGACTCTCATAATATTTAAGGACGGCAAGCCTGTCAGAAGCCTTACCGGTTATCATGAAAAGGATGAGGTTGCCAGGGAACTAGGTCTATAGTCTTAAGAGATGACATCTTGAGAAATTTCACATAGGCCGCCGCAGGAAAAAGCCCTTGCAATGGCAGCCGGTTTGTGGTATGGTATTGTAGTAGTAAAGAAGAAGTTGTCCGCTTCTCACCTAAGGGCGAAAGTTACTTGGGTTAATAAAGACTTTTATCATAAGCGGCTTGTTGTGGGTCTGTTTATGGGAAATGTGAGATGAAGCGGATACTTTTATCCGCTTTTTATATTTTTTGGAGGTGTAAGAAAATCAGTAAGGAATCATTGATTAACGAAGAAATTCGTGCAAAGGAACTGAGAGTAATCGCCGCAGACGGTGCTCAACTGGGGGTAATAAGCAGAGAGGAAGCTCTCGAGATGGCAGAAGAAAAGAAACTGGATCTCGTTTGTATTTCTCCGAAGGCCAGCCCGCCGGTTTGCAAAATACTTGATTACGGAAAGTACAAGTATGAAATGCAAAAAAAAGAGAAGGAAGCCAAGAAGAAGCAGAAGACAACCCAGGTTAAGGAAATCAGGCTTTCTACGTTTATTGAGGACCACGACATCATGGTAAAGGCAAAGACAGGGTCCAAGTTCTTAAAGGACGGAGATAAGCTTAAGGTCAGTCTCAGATTCAGAGGCAGAGAGAGAGATTACGTTGCCAGAGGCATGGAGGTTATGCAGAAGTTTGCCGAGGCAGTTTCAGAAGTGGGCGAAATGGATAGGAAACCTAATTTTGAAGGAAGAAGCCTTACGATGATCCTTACGCCGAAGACGGATAAATAAGCGAACATAGAACAATAGGAGGAAAAACACCATGGCAAAACAGAAAATGAAGTCTCATAGAGGCGCATGTAAGAGATTCAAAGTAACAGGTTCTGGAAAAGTAAAGAGAAATAAAGCATATAAGGGCCATATTCTTACTAAGAAGAGTCAAAAGAGAAAGAGAGGCCTGAGAAAGGCCACAACTTTAACTAGTGCAGATCTTAAGAGAATCAAGGCAGTACTGAATAAGTAAGGAGGTAAGAAAATGGCAAGAGTTAAAAAAGGTGTAAATGCACATAAGAGACATAAGAAGGTATTAAAGCAGGCTAAAGGCTTTTACGGCGCAAAGAGCAAAATCTACAGAGCAGCTAAGCCGGCTACTATGAGAGCTCTCCGTTCAGCTTATGTAGGAAGAAAGAACAAGAAGAGAGAATACAGAAGAATGTGGATCGCAAGAATCAACGCTGCGGCAAGGATGAACGAGATTTCATACAGCAAGCTGATGAACGGTCTTAAAAAGTCAAACATCGAAATAAACAGGAAGATGCTTTCTGAGATGGCGATTCATGATCCCGCAGGCTTCACACAGCTCTGCGAAACAGCTAAAAAAGCCTTGTAGGATAGGAAGGAACAATAAATAGGATAAATGCACATGGAATGACGGATATAAATCCGATGTTCCTGGTGCATTTTTTTTATGCCTTGAGTTTGCTGCTAAAAATCAATTAGGTATCGATGCCACGCAATGACAAATTTCGATTGGGGGGAAAGATATAATTCAAGAGGGGGATAAGAGCATGGTGGTATACGGAGATATTCTCATATTGGAGAACAGCATAATAGGAGCGGCACTTCTTGTGATGACCTGTATGGTGTGCCGGCCCGCCGGCGGCTCATTTAAGGGCGGAGTCGCTAAAGTAAGACTGGCAGTGGGAGGTTTTATGTGCGGAATCTTTGCTCTTACGATTTTCATTCCCTCGGGGCCTCTCCTTAGGATTTTAATGGAAATGGTTTTCGCTCCGGCTGTTTGCCTAGTATCCTTCGGAAGAAAAAGGCTTTTGCAGAGGGCCGTTGTCTTTTTTCTCGTTACATATTTTACAGGAGGCATCACCATGGGGTTGCTCCTTCTTACTAAAAACAACGGGTACTACTGTGGCGCGGGCATATATACGGGAGATATGAAGGCGGCCATACTGGCTTTATTTATGGGAATAGTTTTTGTGACCTTAAGGCAAGTGACGAGAACGGTAGCAGAAAGGAAGCTCTACGCAGAACATACCTTTGAAGTGACCATAGCCATAGGAGATGCAAGAGAAAAGGCTCAGGGGTTTCTTGATACGGGCAATCATCTGCGGGAGCCTGCAAGCGGAAAGCCTGTGGCTGTAGCGGAGAAGAGCCTTTGGGCGAGGCTGGAAAAAAGTCTTGTACCGGAGAGACTTTGCATAGTGCCCTTTACATTCGTAAAAGGCAGGGGTCTTATGGAGGGCGTAAGGACAGATTATGTAGAGGTAGGCGGCAGACGGATAAAGGGATGTGTAATCGCCAAGGGCGAGGGAGAGCTGTTCCCTGAAAAAGAGGGCTTTGAGCTGTTGCTTTCAAATAATATGAACGAAGGAGGCTTGTAAAATGTTGGGATTTATGGGGAGAATCAGGAGGCTGCTAAGGAGGCTTTTGTCTGGAAAGAGCTATGAAAGGTTGTTTTACATAGGAGGAAGCGATATGCTGCCACCGCCCTTGCCTGCTGAAGAAGAGCATAGGGCTATTATGGGATTTATGGCAGGAAGCAAGAAGGACAGGGACACACTTATTGAGCATAATCTCAGGCTGGTGGTATATATTGCAAAAAAATTCGAGAACGCCGGAGTCAATGTGGAGGACTTGATTTCAATAGGAACTATCGGGCTTATTAAGGCCGTGAATACATTTAAGGTGGAGAAGAACATTAAGCTTGCCACTTACGCCTCAAGGTGCATAGAAAACGAAATACTTATGTATCTGCGTCGGAACAATAAAATAAGGGGCGAAGTCTCCCTTGACGAGCCTCTCAACGTGGACTGGGACGGCAATGAATTGCTTCTTTCGGATATTTTGGGAACGGAAAATGATGAGGTTTACAGCCACATTGAGGACGAGGTCAACAAGAAGCTGCTGGTTTACGCTATGGGTAAGCTCAGCGGCAGGGAGAGGGAAATCGTTGAAATGCGGTTTGGGCTTATAGGCGGATGCGAATTGACTCAGAAGGAGGTGGCCGACAGAATGGGAATATCCCAGTCATATATTTCGCGGCTGGAGAAAAAAATCATTACCCGCCTTCAAAGGGAAATAAAGAAGCTGGGATAGCCTAAAACAAGTCTATAAGTGAAATTATATCCAAAGATAGGGTGCATATCTGCAATATAAAACCATGGATATATTGTACGTGGATAGTTTGGTTTTAGGTTTGTTAAGAAACAGTTTAGAATCTGTTAAGGAATATATGGGATAGTATATCTATCAGGGTAGTTGTACTAAGCATATATTAATTAACGGAGGAAAACATATGGAAATATTAGAAAAAATTTCAAGGCGAGTTGTGGATTTTGGAAGCAATATTGCTTTTCACTCTTCTGAGGAAGAAATGACATATGAAGATTTGTGGGAAAAGTCAGATCGATTAGCATGGCAGCTGGACATGGAATTAGGACTAAGCAAAAAAGCAATTGTTGTGTACGGACATAAAAATCCATGGATGGTAGTATGCTTTTTTGCCTGTGTAAAATCCGGCAGGGCATACTGCCCCGTGGACACGTCCATGCCTGAAGAACGAATTGAAGCTATTGTAAAAGCTGTTGATAATGTTTTGGTTCTGGCAACGGATGAGCAGGATATACAAAGGCTACCGGATAAAGTAAGAGTTATGAGCCTTGAGGAAATAAAGGAGGCCGCAGATTCCTGCCTTAGGATAGGAACAAAAGGGTGGGTAAAGCCAGAGGACGTGTTTTACATAATATTTACATCAGGAAGTACAGGAGAGCCTAAGGGAGTACAGATTACAAGTGAGAATCTCAGCAGATACACACAATGGTCAGTTACCCTTGGAGACAGCCCAAAGGATAAAGAAGGAAGCATATTTTTGAATCAGGCACCATTTTCTTTTGATTTGTCGGTTATGGACACCTATACAGCCCTTGTCTCGGGAGGAACTGTATGGTGCCTTGATAAAGAAATGCAAAAAGAAACCAGAAGGCTTCTTGATTACATCGCAGAAGGAACTATAAATTATTGGGTATCTACGCCATCATTTGCAGATGTATGTCTGTCGGATAAAGGCTTTGACAACAGTTTGCTGCCTGAGCTTAGGGTTTTCCTGTTTTGCGGTGAAAAGCTGAGAAGAGAGACGGCTAAAAGACTTCGCCTGAGATTTCCAAAGAGCATTATTGTTAATACATATGGGCCGACCGAGTCTACGGTGGCGGTAAGCCAGGCTATAATTAACGATGAAATGATAAAGGCAGACAGGCCTCTTCCAATAGGGCAGCCAAAGCCGGGAACAATATTGAGAATAATAAAGGATGACGGAAGCATAGCTTCTGACGGAGAAAAGGGAGAGATTGAAATTATCGGTGATACGGTAAGTCCTGGATATTTCAACAATCCTGAGAAGACTGAACAGGTTTTCAGCATGGTCAATATAAACGGTAAAAGCATGAGAGCTTATAGAACAGGTGATGAAGGGTTCATAGAAAATGAGGTGGTGCATCACTGCGGAAGAATTGATTTACAGGTTAAGGTACACGGCTACAGGATAGAAATGGGAGATATAGAAGCTAATTTAATGTCAATAGGCGGAATCGAGAGCGCAGCTGTAGTACCAAAAACAGAGGAAAACAGAATCAGATATCTTGCAGCCTTTTTAGTAAGTCCCGGAGCAGTCGGGGATCATCAAGACAGAAGAATGGTGAGGATAAAGCTTAAGGAGAAGCTGCCGGAATATATGATTCCGAAGAAAATTGTTTTTATTGATAAACTTCCAATGACGGAAAACGGAAAAACGGATAGAAAGAAATTAGAGGAATACCTATAATGAATTTGTTTAGCGATTTTAACTTTTTCGCTTGTCTTGTTCTTATATCTATCCCCGCGATAATTCTCGGTATAAGTGAACGGCAGATAAAATATTACGGTATGACTGCCACGTTGTTTTTTATATGGATGGCTATGGGCTCTAATCTTCAGGCACTGGCATATCTTGGGGCGTATTGTCTGTTGGAATTTCTTCTGGTAATAACATTTGTTAGATTGAATAAAAGGTTTAAAAGAAATCAGATTCTGTATTTGATATATATAATCGCTGCAATTTCACCTTTGGCAATAACAAAGATAGCCGGATTGTATGATTTGAAAGTATTTGCTTTCTTAGGGATATCATATATGACCTTTAAGAGCGTACAGATAATAATAGAGATTTTTGATGGAATTATTCAACAAATAAACCCCTTTGACTTTATGTATCTGTTGCTGTTCTTTCCCACATTGACATCAGGACCTATTGACAGGAGCAGGAGATTTAAGGTTGATCTGGAACAAATTCCTTCCAAGAGCGAGTATTTGGAGCTGCTGGGACAAGGCCTTTTTAAAATTTGCCTTGGAATAGTGTATAAAATGATAATAGCGACAGCTTTTTATCAGCTTGAAATAAGGCTTGGAATGGGTTGGGATATAACATCGACACTTATATATATGTATTCCTATGGGTTTTATTTGTTTTTTGATTTCGCAGGATACTCCCTTATGGCCATAGGTGTCAGCTATATATTTGGAATAAGAACTCCGGAAAACTTTAATAAACCCTTTATCAGCAAGGATATAATAGAGTTTTGGGATAGATGGCATATTACCCTCTCTCATTGGTTTAGAGATTTTATCTTTTCTCGAATCATGATGAGGGCAATAAAGGGTAGCTGGTTCAAGGGCAAGCTTACACGTGCTTCCTTTGGATTCATAATAAATATGACTGTAATGGGAGTATGGCACGGTCTGAGTATGCAGTATATATTGTATGGGCTGTATCATGGCATTCTTCTGTCTTTTACGGAAATGTATCAGAAGAAATTTAAGCTTCACAAAAAGTATAAAAAGGAGAAGTGGTACAAGCTTCTTTGTTGGTTTATAACCTTTAATTTAATAATGTTTGGATTCTTTATTTTCTCAGGTAGGTTTAATGTTTTGGTTGAGAGAGTATTGTAGTAAAAACAGGGAGGACAGGAAAAATGGAAGAAAAATTGCTTGATATTTTGGAAGAAATATGCGGAGACAGTGTTGTAAAAGAGGATCAAGACGTTAATCTTGTAGACGAGGGGCTTATGGATTCTCTGGATTTTACGGAGCTAATTGTGGCCATAGAGAAAAATTTTGGAGTTATAATACCGCCGTCAGAAGTGACCAGGGAAGAGTCTGACACTCCTAACAAGATAATAGGAATTGTCAGGGAAAGACTTTAGAAAAAGGGAAGGATATGAAAAAAGTAGCTGCATTTATAACTGCATTCGTATTATTTTTTGGGATTATAGTTGCACTTCACTTGGCTGTGACGGATAATGTAAGTGTTAAGAACAAGGATTTTGGTACATGGGTAAGTGTATATAAGGATTTATCATATACGAGTATATCTGAGAATATTTCCCGGGACTCTATGTTGGTATTCGGTTCATCTGAGTTCAACCATGGCAAAAGGACACTATATCATCCTGCAAACCTGTTTAAGAACAAGAAAGCCGATATTATGATTATAGGGAAGGCGTATAACCAGAGCCTTTCTCATGCCATATCCCTTGGAGCAGTGGAAGGTAAATTACAGAACAGGAAGGTTATTCTTATTTTATCACCCACATGGTTCTATAAGGAAGGTGTTATTGCCAAGAATTATGCTATAAGGTTTTCGGAAGGCAACTATATGGCTCTTATGGAAAATAAGGATATATCAAAGGACGTAAAAAGGCGTATAGGGCAGAGGACTATAGAATTGTTAAAATCCGACGATATGATGCGAAGCAGAGTAAAACGATATAATAGAATGTATTTGGATGATAAAGGCAGTTATATTGACAGAATGCTCTACGGAATTCGAAAGAAGTATTTGCGTGATAAGGAGCTGCTGACTGTTAATACAGCCTTTAAGCTTGAAAAGCTTAAAGAAACCACACAACAGAAGAAAAATCCCGAATACGGCGTGCTGGATTGGAAAGCTCTGTCGAAGAAGGCCGTGGAAAGCGAGATAAAAGGCAGAACAAATCCTTACGGAATGAGTGATCGATTTTTTCACAGCAAGTTTAAAAAGCGGTTGGTATACGCAGAAAACTATCATGCGAAGGCATCCTTTGAGAAATCGCCGGAGTATGACGATCTGAAATGTTTTCTGGATATATGCAGACAAACTGATATAAAGTCTATGCTTGTGATTCAGCCATTAAATGGTCATTGGTATGATTATACAGGGCTGACAGAGGAAAAACGCCGGGTTTTTAATGATAATATAAAGAAGATAGCATCTGAATATGACGCCGAGGTGACAGATTTATCATATATGGAATACTCAAAATACTATTTTGAGGATGCTGTTCATCCGGCGAGGCGAGGGTGGGTGACAATCAATGAAGAAATATACAGGTTTTATAATGAAGATAACAACAGCAATAGATAAGACTTTTGTAGAATATACTATTGTCTTTCTGATTATGATGCTGATAATATATTTTTATGTAATGTTTGCCGGGATGATTTCCGCGCCGAAGTTTACATATGCTGAGTTTTAAGGATAAAGAGGAGTGTAAAACAGATGGGTTTGGCAAATGTTTTGATTGTTGAAGATGATGAGGATATCCGAGAGGGAATCAGGATTCTTCTTGAGGGAGAAGGATATAATGTTACAGAGGCCCAAGACGGTTTCGCAGGCCTGGAAAAGTTTTCTGAGAAAACGGATCTTGTAATACTTGATATAATGATGCCGGGTATATCAGGTCTCAAAACCTGCGAGGAAATAAGAAAAATTTCATATGTCCCAGTGCTTTTTCTTACTGCAAAAGCGCAGGAATCCGACAAGCTTGTAGGCCTTATGGCTGGTGGCGATGATTATTTGGCAAAGCCTTTTTCTTACACTGAACTTTTAGGGAGAGTAAAGGCTTTGCTTCGAAGATATCAGGTATACAGAGGGAAAGATCAGGGGGCGGTCGAGGCTGATGATAGGTTTATTGCCCTTGCGGGAATACGAATAAACGAAGATTTTAATGAAGTGTATATCAGAGGGAATGCTACGGAGATGTCAGATATTGAATACCATATACTTCTTCTGCTCATGAAGCACCCGAAGAAAATATTTTCTGCTCAGAATATATATGAAAGTGTTTGGGATGAGCCATATTTTTATAACTGTAACAGCACAATTATGGTGCATATACGTAAGCTCCGCGTAAAGATAGAGAAGGATCCCCAGAATCCTAGGATGATTACCACAGTGTGGGGAAAGGGGTACCGATTTGAAGGCCGTAAGGAACAATAAAAAATCTATATATAGAGAGCTGGCAAAGCTTCTGCTTATCAGCTTTTTAATTTCAGCTACTGCCTTTACGGCTATGAATATCGGTGTCGAATATGCAATTATTGAACATTTTGAAAATGCTACATATGTGGATAACAAGGTTGAAGAAAAAATAAGCAGCTTGAAGAAGTTTGTGAAGAAAAACGGGGTGGCAAGTGATGATAAGGCTGTATTAGATAAATGGATGAGGACGAATCATATTATGTCATTGCAGATATTTAAGGACAACAAGCTGCAATATGATTCGGAGTATGAAACGGAAGGCCAAGAATGGGAGGTGTCTCCTGATGATTATTATGGCTGGGAAGAATATAATACTGTAAGGTTTGAAGATGGTGATGCTGATGTTTTTACATTAGGTGTTTCTACTTCAAGGTACTATATCTATGCAATGATAGTAGAACTTGTTATAGCCGGATTTTTGTTCTTGCTTGTATTTATGCTGGGAATACAGAAAACCATGAAATATATATGGGTATTGAGCCAGGAAGTTGAAATCCTTGAGGGCGGCAACCTTGACTATCCCATAACTGTACAGGGAAACGATGAGTTGTCAGAGCTGGCAAGAGGGCTGGAGCAAATGAGGAGTTCCTTTAAGGAACAGATGGAACAGGAAGCATTCCTGACACAGTCTCACAATAAGCTGGTTACAGAGATGTCACATGATCTTAGAACTCCATTAACCTCGCTTCTGATGTACACCGAAATATTGAAGAAGAAAAAATATGGAAATGAAATTCAGAAGGAAAAGTACATAGATAAGATAGATGACAAGGCTTATCAGATAAAGAGAATGATAGATAATATATTCGAATATTCTTTGGTTAATTCAAATGAAGAGGTTGAGCTGGAATATCCGCAAAAATTACAGACGGTGTTTTATGATATCCTTTCAGAGGTGGCAGGATATCTAAAGACCAGAGGATTTGATGTAATATGTGATTTTAACTGGAACGAAGATAAAATTTCTATAAAATCCGATTACATAATCAGAATAATGGATAATATAACCTCCAATATTTTGAAATATGCAGATCCAAATGACGCCGTCAGAATCGCCACATGCACCATGGAGGGTATGTCGGGAATATCCGTTGAAAACAATGTGGCAGAAATGCCCCAGTGTGGAGAAAGCACAAATATCGGAATCAGAAATATTGAAAATATGGTTGAAGTAATGGATGGAAAATGCAACATAATTAATAATGATGGGGGTTATAAGATAGAAATACTATTTTTTACGGAATAAAACACCCTTGATTTGCACATAAATAAATTACGACACAAAGACTGCTTAGGGGAGCAAAAGAGATGTGAGGGTAATTGTTTATGGCCAACAAGGTTGAAATTTGCGGTGTAGATACTGCTAAGTTGCCACGCTACAAAGATAAGGAGATGTATGAAATGCTTTTGGCCATAAAGGCCGGCGACAAGCAGGTGCGGGATGAGTTCATCAGAGGCAATCTGAGGCTTGTTTTAAGCGTGATTCAGAAGTTTTCAGGACGAGGAGAAAATCCGGATGACCTTTTTCAGGTGGGCTGTGTGGGTCTTATAAAGGCCCTGAATAATTTTGACATGTCCCACGGAGTCAAGTTCAGTACCTATGCAGTGCCTATGATAGTGGGTGAGCTACGGAGGTATTTGAGAGACAACAATTCCATAAGGGTGTCAAGGTCCCTGCGTGATATGGCCTACAAAGCCCTTACGGCGAAGGAAATGCTGGGAAAGACTTTGCAGCGTGAGCCTACCGTTGAAGAGGTGGCTAAGGAGCTTGACGTGAAAAAGGAGGATGTGGTGTTGGCTCTTGATTCCATTCAGGACCCTATATCGCTCTTCGAGCCTGTCTTTAACGATGACGGAGATTCCATATATGTAATGGACCAGATAAAAGATATGAAGAATACGGATGCAGGCTGGATAGAAAATCTGTCGATTTCAGAGGCGATGAAAAAGCTCACCGAAAGGGAGCAGCATATTCTCAATATGAGGTTTTTTCAGGGGAAAACGCAAATGGAGGTTGCTGAGGAGATTTCCATAAGTCAGGCCCAAGTTTCCCGCCTTGAGAAAAATGCACTGAACTATATGAAGAAGTACGTGTAAATATGAGCCGCAGAGCCGCCTCTTGAGCGGCTCATATTTTTTTACATACTTTACACCAAAAACACAAAAAGACATGGTATCATAGAATCAACGATATTGTAGGTTTGACATTAGAGCGAGGACTCAGGGATGATTCTTGAAAGAAACGAAAAATTTGAAATTAGCGAATCCATGATACCGCCCCAAATGACAGTAACCCTGGACGATGCCAGGGAAATGGTAAAAGTGTTTTCTGACCTCAGAATGCGGTACCAGGCCGCAATCAAGGAAGTAAGCACGAAGCTGGATATACTGGACAACGAGTTCAGTGTCAGAATGGATTACAACCCTATACACCATATGGAATGTCGCTTGAAATCCATGAAGAGCATTGTGGAGAAAATAAAGCGAAAAGGCTGGGCTCTTGAGCTTGAGTCGGTATACAAGGTTACGGATTTTGCAGGAATAAGAGTAATTTGCAATTATATCGATGACGTGTATACTATAGAAGAAAGTCTGCTTAGACAGGACGACATTAAGCTGATAAGAAGGAAGGATTACATCAAGAATCCCAAGGAAAGCGGGTACAGAAGCCTGCATCTTGTAGTTGAGATTCCTATCTTCCTGTCAGAAAGAACGTACAGCATGCCTGTTGAGATACAAATAAGGACCATCGCTATGGATACTTGGGCCAGCCTGGAGCACGAGCTGAAATACAAGAGAAACGAAGAGCTGCCGCCTTACGCACTTGAAGAACTGAAGGAGTGTGCCAAATCCATGGCCGCCGTGGACGAATCCATGGAAAGAATACATAAGATGTATTAGTCTGTGATATACGAAGAGGAGAGGAAGATGAAAAAAGTAAAAATGGTACTATCTTTGGCAATATGCCTTATTGTTTCGGCTTCACTTGTAAGCTGTGGGTCCATGTCCTATGACGGCTACGACCTTAAGGAGTACATCAAAGTCGGAAAGTACAAGGGTCTTGAGGTAGCGCCTTATGCCATATCTATAACGGATGACCAGGTGACAGCCAAAATCGACAGCACTTTGGAAGCAGCCGCCACATCTCAGGAAGTAGATAAGGATACTGCCATAGCTGATGGCGATGTAGTGAATATTGACTATGTGGGAAAGGTTAACGGCAAGAAGTTTGATGGAGGATCTGCCAAAGGATACGATTTGACCATTGGCAGCGATGCCTTTATCAATGGATTTGAGGATGGGCTCATCGGCAAGAAGACAGGAGAAAAGGTTGCGCTCAACCTTACGTTCCCCGATGACTATTCAACCGAGAAGCTCCAGGGAAAAGACGTAGTTTTTAAGGTGACCATTAATTTGGTAACCAGGGAGGTGGTACCTGAATACAATCTGGAGTTTGTGAAGAACACTACTGAATACACTACTTTAGGTGAGTATGAGGATTCTATAAGGGAAACATTATATAAGGAAAAGGAAACAGAGGCTATAAATAATCAGAAGACAGAATTATGGTCTGTTGCCTTGGACAACACTGAGGTAAAAAAATATCCTGAAAAGGAATTGAACCATTATATCGATTTCAACAGCGAGCAGATGGATGTTATGGCCGAATCCTACGGCATGACTCGTGAGGACCTGTTGGCTAGCTATGATTTTGGGAGCGAGAAGGAGTTTGCAGCAGTAAACGAAGACAGCAGCAAGCTCAGAGTCAAGCAGGAAATGGTCATAACATACATTGCGAACAAAGAAGGCATTGAATATACGGACAAAGAGAAAGAAGCTCTCATTGCCGATTTCAAGTCTCAAGGGTATGATGAAAGCAATATTGAGGCTCAGGTGGGGCGACCCCTAGATGAATATGTTCACATAGAACTGCTTTATCAGAAGGTTCTAGATATGCTCCTCAAAGAGGCCAATATTACGGGACTTCCTACGGTGGAATAACCCACATAATATTCAAGACGGATTTTGAACCTATGATTTATCCATGTATACAATATATATGATACTTTTTTATTGAAAAGAGCTGTAA
This sequence comes from Clostridiales bacterium, assembly GCA_012513435.1. Classification (GTDB taxonomy): domain Bacteria; phylum Bacillota; class Clostridia; order Peptostreptococcales; family Anaerovoracaceae; genus Lentihominibacter. The sequence continues at coordinate 24,969 of JAAZCE010000014.1, read as the reverse complement.
GGTATGGTAACATTTCTCTGTTAGTTTATAAATCGTACCCTACAGTTTTTTAGTACGAGAATGAAACTATGATTCTCTGGAGAGTCTCTTACGGAGCGCCGAAGGTGTAAACATACCGGGAAGATATATCCCGGCGTGCAATCTCTCAGGCAAAAGGACAGAGCAGATAGTTGTATTATTTGTATTCTCTCCGGAAGTCGATATTTTTTATCGACTTTTTTCATTTATTTTTATTCTATTTTTTATCTAAGGGAGAAGGAGTTATTTATGGAAAGCTTCAACAACGTTTTGGTGGCCATAGACGATTTTGTCTGGGGGCCGGCCCTGATAATCCTTATCATGGGAACAGGTATTTATCTCACCTGCAGACTGGGTTTGCTTCAGTTCAGGAAACTGGGCAGAGCGCTTAAGTACATGGTGAAAAATGAGGAAGACGGCATCGGTGAGGTAACCAGCTTCGGTGCATTGTCCGTAGCGCTAGCAGCTACCATTGGTACGGGAAACATTGTCGGTGTTGCTACCGCTGTAGTTGCAGGTGGTCCGGGAGCTGTATTCTGGATGGTAATCGCGGCATGCTTCGGAATGGCAACAAAGTATTCAGAGGGTCTGCTGGCAGTTAAGTACAGAGTCGACAAGGGCAACGGTAGATTTTTAGGCGGACCGTTCTACTACATAGAAAACGGCATGGGCAAAAGCTGGAAGTGGCTTGCTAAGCTGTTTGCATTCTTTGCTGCAGCAGCAGGACTTCTGGGAATCGGTACTATTACTCAGGTAAACGGCATTGCATCAGCTGTAAAGGGCGTATTCGACCCTAACGATGCACATATGGTATCATTGTTTGGACTGAATTATTCCATTGCAACAATCGTTGCAGCAATCGTGGTTGCAGTTTGTGCAGCGCTGGTAATCATAGGAGGCGTAAAGAGAATAGCAACTGTTGCATCATTAATAGTTCCGTTTATGGCAGTAACTTACGTACTGGTTTGCCTGTGCATACTCATATACAATGTAAAAGAACTTCCTGATGCAGTATGTGAAATCGTTGCAAGTGCATTTGGTTTAAGAGCAATGGGGGGAGGAGCTCTTGGTGCATTGATGATTGCGATGCAAAAGGGTGTTGCAAGAGGGATATTTTCTAATGAAGCAGGTCTTGGCTCTGCTCCTATTGCAGCTGCAGCGGCTCAGACTAAGGAGCCTGTAAGGCAAGGTCTGGTTACTATGACAGGTACCTTCATTGACACTATTTGCATTTGCTCCATGACAGGACTTACTATCATGGTGACGGATACATATAACGTAGCTATGGATACTGGTCTTGAAGGCGTCGAAGTTACAGCGTACGCTTTTGGAGCAGGACTTCCTTGGGCACAAGGTGTTGGAGGCGTAGTGCTCATGTTAGCTCTGATATTCTTCGCATTTACCACTATATTAGGCTGGGATTACTATGCAGAGAGGAGTTTGGAGTATCTGACGAACAATATGAAGGCCGTAACAGTTTACAGATGGCTTTACATACTGGCAGTTCTCATCGGACCGTTCCTTACTGTATCAGCTGTATGGACTATTGCCGACATATTCAATGCTTGTATGGCAATTCCTAACCTTATCGCATTGCTTGCTCTAAGTGGTGTAATAGCCTACGAGACAAAGAATTACTTCGACAGGCTGAACAGCGGGCATATACAAGAATTTAAGAAAAAATAAGAGCTTAGCAGTCATATGAGCTTTGAAAACAGCATATAATTCCACTGTAAAGAGGAACTCGTCCTTATATACGAAATTACATATAAGGAGAGTTCCTTTGCTTTAACAGCAGAAAAGGAGGATGAGTATGCTTAATACCGATGAAATAAGAAACAAGGAAGTCATAAATATATATGACGGTAAAAGCATGGGATTTGTATGTGATATCGAGATAAATCTGAAGGAGGGCAGGATAGACGGAATAGTTCTGCCGGGAGACAAGAGCTTCATGCGGATATTCGGAAAGGAAACTAACGACTATGTAATAAAGTGGAAGCATGTCAAGACTATAGGAGAGGATGTTATCTTGGTAGACGTACCGCCTATTATCGACTAACAATATAGAGGGAAAACACCTAAACCACAACAATGGACAATAAACTTGGCAAAAAATACAATATATAGTATAATAACCTCGTATGAATAGTTAAGGAGGTTCAAGATGAGGTGCCCATATTGTGAAAATGAAGATAGTAAAGTTATTGATTCAAGACACACTGAAGACGGACATGCCATTAGACGCAGAAGAGAATGCGAAACCTGCGGCAAGCGTTTTACCACTTATGAAAAAGTGGAAGAAATGATTTTGATGGTAATCAAAAAAGATGGCAGCAGACAGGCATTTGACAGAAGCAAGCTGCTTAATGGCATTATCAGAGCCTGTGAGAAACGCCCTGTTTCCATTGCCGAAATGGAGAAGATAGTCGATGAAATCGAGCGTGGTCTTAACAACACCATGGAAAAAGAAGTAGAAAGCAAGTTTATAGGAGAACTGGTCATGGAACGTCTGAAGGAGCTGGATGAGGTAGCATATGTACGATTCGCTTCGGTATACAGGCAGTTTACGGATATCAATACCTTCGTTGCTGAAATTGAAAAACTTCTTACCAACAAAGAAACAAACTAGACTGAGGTGAAGCTATGAAGGAAGTGTTCAGAGTTGCTATTGACGGGCCAAGCGGTGCGGGAAAGAGCACCATTGCCAAGTCAGTGGCTAAAAGACTTGGTATAGATTATATCGATACGGGAGCTATGTACAGAGCTGTTGGATATAAGATAAAAGAGGAAGCAATAGATATACGCGATGAGAAGTCTCTGAAAACAATGTTGGATAACACCGACATTGATTTCGTGTCGGGAGATATAATCCTGGACGGCAGAACAGTCAACGATAAAATAAGGACCTCTGCAATATCCCAGATGGCATCCCAAACCTCGGCTATACCTATGGTAAGGGAAAAGCTGGTTGAGCTGCAGCGCAGCATGGGAACAAAAAAGAGCGTCATAATGGATGGCCGAGACATAGGGACCAACGTTCTCAAGGATGCAGAATACAAATTTTTCCTGACAGCCTCTCCTGAAGAAAGAGCTGAAAGACGCCACAAGGAGCTTCTTGAAAAGGGTGAAAACATTTCATTTGAAGAGGTATTGGAGGATATTAAAAAGAGAGATTACAATGATTCTACGAGAAAGCTAAATCCTCTGAGAAAGGCTGACGATGCCATATCGGTGGATACGACGGGGCTTTCCGTGGAAGCTGTAATAGACTGCGTGTTAAAGGAGATAAAATAATGGCAACAGTAAGACCTTTTAAGGCAATAAGACCTGATTACAAGCTGGCTTCTCAGGTTATATCATTGCCTTACGATGTTATGAGCAGAAAAGAAGCCGCAGAGATGGCAGGAGAGAATCCCTACAGTTTTTTGCACATATGCAGGTCCGAGATAGACTTGCCGGAGCAGGAAGACCCTTACGACAGATCCGTTTACGAAAAGGCAAGAGCTAATATTGAGGAAAGACTGAAAAATGGAGTTTTTATCCAGGAAGCAAAGCCCGCCTTTTATATTTACAGACAGGTAATGGACGGCAGAGTACAGACAGGCATAGTGAGCTGTGTGGCAGTGGATGAATACCAAAACAACATAATTAAGAAGCATGAATTTACCAGAGTTGAGAAGGAACTGGACAGGATAAACCACTTTGACGTCTGCGATGCTAACACGGAGCCTGTTTTCCTGGCCTACAGAGACGACAAGAGGATAAGGACCTTGATAGAGGGCTTTACCTCCGGCAAGGCACCTGTCTATGACCTGACCTCCGAGGACGGTATCAGCCATACTCTTTGGATAATAGAAGACGATAAGGCTATTGAGAATCTGGCGGAGCTTTTTGGAGAGATTCCCGCCCTCTATATTGCAGACGGTCACCACAGAAGCGCTTCTGCGTGCAAGGTGGGACTTAAGAGGAGAGAAGAACATCCAGATTATACAGGCGATGAGGAATTCAATTTCTTCATGGCAGTAATATTTCCGGATAACGATCTGAAGATATTTGACTACAATAGAGTAGTCAAAGACCTTAACGGTCTGAGCTGCCAGGAATTTCTGACAAGGATAAAGCAGGCTGGTTTTGAGGTGGAGGATATGGGCAGTCAGGTTTATCAGCCTGAGCACAAGCATATATTCGCAATGTATTTGGAAGGTAAGTGGTACAGGCTTACCGCAAAGGCTGAAATCATTCCCGACCATGTTATAAATGGCCTGGATGTGGCCATACTTCAGAACGAGCTTCTTCATCCTATACTTGGCATCGAAGATCCAAGAAAGGATAAGAGGATAGATTTTGTGGGCGGTATCAGAGGGTTCAAGGAGCTGGAAAAGCGAGTAAACAGCGACATGGAGGTGGCTTTCGCCGTTTATCCTGTTGACATTTCCGATTTGTTGGCAGTTGCCGATAACGATATGGTAATGCCTCCTAAATCAACCTGGTTTGAGCCTAAGTTGGGCAGCGGACTGTTCCTTCACGGATTAAAATAAAACAAACCGTATACAGACTTCCTTGAATGGTAAAAATACATTCAAGGGAGTTTTTGTTTTATGGAGAATATGCAGGCCATGAAGAAAAATTTAAAGATAGTAATGATAGTTTTTGCAGTGGCAATAATTGCTCTTGCAGGACGGCTTTTTTATATACAGATAATAGGCGGCAGTCAGTTGGCCCAGGCCACACACGCACAGTCTCTGATTTCATTGGAGGGAAGCAATACGAGAGGTATAATCTATGACAGGAATGGGAGTGCTATGGTTGCAGACAATAAGCGCTATGTCTATATAATCAAGGAAAACCAATTCGGAAAAGATGTAAAAGAAATAATGGACAGGCTAAATGCTCATGAGATAGCAGGAAACGACAAGGGCTACCGTGTCTACTCTTCGGAGAAATACAACAAGGCCTTAGGAAAAAAACTCATAGAGGAAAAGCAGGTATATATAGTCCAGGCCTCTGCAAGATACAGCGATGAGCAGCTGGCGGCTCACTTAATAGGATACGTAAATAAAAAGGATTCTTCAGGAGCGGCAGGCCTTGAGCTTATGCTTGACCATGAGCTTAACCTGCTCAACAGGCACATCTATGCCGTAGCCGATGTAAAGGGAAACATACTGCCGGGCAGGGGTCTTATCATAACCTCCGAGAGGGAGGGTGATTCCTCCGTAAAGGAAGGCGTGAGAACCTCTCTTGACAAGGAAATGCAGAAGGCGGTGGAGGATATACTGGAAGAAGAGGAAAACGCCTGTGCTGTGGTAATACTGGACAGCAGCAGCGGAGGCGTTCTGACTATGGCCTCATCCCCTACCTTTGACCCCAACAATATTGATAAGTACATGAAAAAGGGCAGCAGACTTGTCAACAAGTCGACTCAGGGACAGTATGCTCCCGGATCCGTATTTAAGATAGTGGTGGCAGCGGCAGCCCTTGAGTACGGAATAAATCAAAGCCAACAGTACAGATGCAGTGGAGCCTTTGATGTGGAGGGCATGTCCATAGGCTGTGAAACGGGAGGCGAAATGGGTCATGGACAGATATCCTTTGAAGATGCCTTCGCTCAATCATGCAACAGCTATTTCATACAGCTGGGTCAGGCAGTAGGAAGTGAAAGAATAATAGAGATGGCTGAGAAAATGGGGCTAGGAGAAAAAGCATTGGAAGGGTATCCTCAGGAAAGCTCAGGGCATGTTATGACAAAAGGGGAAAGTCACGGTGCGGGCATAGGCAACCTTTCAATAGGGCAGGGAGAAAACCTGGTGACACCTGTGCAGATAGCCAGAATGACCAATATAATAGCATCAAAAGGAATAGACAGGGAGGTTCACCTCTTGGCAGAGGATAAAGCCGGAGGCAGCCAGGTAATGTCCGGCGAGACAGCCGGGGAAATAGGATGCATGATGGAAGGTGTGACGGAGAGGGGTAGCGCTGAATTCCTTCAGATGCTTAACGACAGTGGTGAAGCGAAAACAGCCGTCAAGACGGGAACGGCAGAATTCGGCACTGATGAAAACATGAAAACCAATGCGTGGATGACCGGATACACGCCTTGCCGAGACCCTGAATTCGTAATAACGGTCCTGGTTGAAAAGGGCAGCTCCGGCTCCGGAGCTGCCGGGCCTATATATAAGCAGATACTGGAGTACCTTGAAGATTCAGGAAGCTACAGCGCGCCTACTCTGGCATAAGGAGAATATTTAATCGAGAGGCCCTAGCTCCTCGTGGAGCTTTTGAAGGGCACGCTTTTCGATTCTGGATACGTAGGAGCGGCTTATCCCCAGAAGGTGAGCAACCTCCCTCTGAGTTTTAGGGCGTCTTCCTAACACCCCATATCTGTGTATGAGAACCGTTTGCTCCCGCTTGGTAAGACAGGCTCCAAGAGCCCCCAACATATTCCTTATCTTTATCTTAAGGTCGATGTTATCGGCGATATCATCGGGCTCGGTGCCTAAAATATCGTTGAGACTTATTTCGTTACCGTCCTTATCCATTCCCACAGGAATGTTCAAGGAAACCTCAGAAGCGTTTTTTTTCGTTGAGCGTATGCTCATAAGTATTTCGTTTTCTATGCACTTGGCAGCATAGGTGGCAAGACGAGTGGATTTACCGCTTCTGTATGTACTGACGGCTTTAATAAGCCCTATAGTTCCTATGGAAATAAAGTCATCCATAGTATGACTGTGGGAAGTGTATTTCTTGGCTATGTGTGCAACAAGTCTCAAATTTCTTTCTATGAGTATATCTCCAGCTATCTTGTCACCATGTTCGTATAGATTTATGTAGTATTTTTCTTCTTCTTCACTTAGTGGCTTTGGAAATGAAACGCTCATTATATGTATCCCCCTCTGATGATTTTTACTATATGCGAAAAACAGGGGGGAAGTGCCTGACCTCAGTAAAAGAGCATGGTCCTATTTATCTCTTTTCAAAGGATAAGCAATCTGTGCATTCGTCTACCGTCGGGTTGCATTCATGTGTTCCCACTGTTATGCAGTCCAGGGAACAGTAGTCTGCTGAACCTGCGTGATGTTGGCAGTTTTCTACCATACATTTAACGCTCTTGTTAATATCCATTTCTTTTTACCTCCCAAAACATTATTACACTTATTATTATGGCTATTGATGAAGAAAATATTATATGGTAAAATATGGTAATAATTAAGACTATATATTGAGGATAATATAAAGAAAGGAATTGGGGAAAATATTATAGATGAATATCAGGCAATTACCGGATGTGGAGCGTCCGAGAGAAAAGCTCTTGAGAGAAGGAAAGGAAAAACTTTCTACCTCAGAAATTCTTGCTATTCTAATCGGTAGCGGAACCAGCAAAAGCTCGGCGCTGGAAGTGGCCGGAAATGTTATGACACTAAACAGCAAAGGAATAAGCTTTCTCAGCGAATGTAAGCCAGAGGAAATAATGACAGTAAAAGGTATAGGGAAAGCCAAGGCCTGCGAAATACTTGCGGCAGTGGAGCTTGGCAAGCGCATAGCTACGGCACCGGTTTCCCACAGACAGCTTTTGAGAAGTGCGGAGGACGTGGCCGAAATGTTTATGGAGAGAATGAGGTATTACAAGAAGGAACATTTTATAAGCGTAATGGTCAATGCCAAGGGGGAGGTTATCGAGGTTACTGAGGTTTCCATAGGAGACCTTTGTTCAAGCACCACTCACCCAAGAGAGGTATTCGTGGATGCAGTAAGGCGAAGCGCCGGTTCCGTGGTTTTTTTGCACAACCATCCTTCGGGCGACCCTAATCCAAGTGAGGTGGACATCCTCACTACAAAAAGGCTTATTGAAGCAGGGAATATACTAGGCATACCGGTCCTGGACCATATAGTTATCGGAGACGGAGAATTTGTGAGCATGAAAGCAAAAGGATATATATGAATAAAAAAAAGTCAAAGCATTTTTTTATCGTCCTGTTTATGGTAGCAGCAGGTGCCATTGTTTGCGGGAGGCTCCTTATGCTTACGGTCATATCCCATGACAAGTGGCAGGATTACGCCGATGCAGCATCTCAGAGAGCCGTTTACGAAACTGCACCCAGAGGGGATATATTAGATAGGAATGGAGAGGTTTTAGCTGCCAGTAAGCCTAGATATCACATTAACATGAGCAGGGTGAACCTGACAAAGGAAAAGGCATTGAGCAGTGCCAATGAGGTAATGAGCATACTCAGTCAAGAAGGAGAGAACATAAACAAGACTCAGGAGGACATTAAGGCTCAGCTTTCGGCATCGGGCTATGATGCTTATCTGCCTATTGTTCTGGCTGAGGGCGTTTCTCCTCGTACTGTAAAGAAAATAGAGGCAAAGAGCTGCAGCGGCGTCTATGTCAGTACGGATTACGTAAGGGATTATCCTAAGGGATCTCTGGCCTCACACATTCTCGGATATGTAGGGAGCATTTCTAAGGAGGAAAAAAAGGCGGCTGAGGATAAGGGCTACAGGAAGGACAGCCTTATAGGAAAGTCGGGCATAGAAAAGGTCCGCGAGGAGGTTTTGCGAGGTACCGACGGAGTAAGCAATCTTCAAATAGACTCTATGGGAAATGTAAAGAAGCTGCTGAGCAAAAGCAACGGTAAAAAAGGCCAGGATGTGCAGCTTACCATAGATGCAGAGGTTCAGGAGGTGACGGAGGACGCTCTTCAAAGGGCCATAGATGCTGCATCTGTGGGTGGGACCTTCCTTAGCGATTACGGTGATATGCAGATGACCTATGCCAAAAACGCAGCGTCGGGGGCAGCCGTTGTCCTTAATGTGAAAACAGGAGAGGTTCTGACCCTTGCCAGTCTCCCCGGCTTTGACCCTAACGACTTTGCTGAGGGAATTTCTCAGGAGAAATGGAATGATTTGCAACAGGAAAATCCTTATGACCCATTAAGCCCGGCCCCTCTTTACAATATAGCTACTATGACAGCGGTACAGCCTGGCTCCACCTTTAAGCCCGTCACTGCCCTTGCCGCTCTGAGCTGCGGTCTTGACCCGGAGGAGAGGCTTTACGATGACGGATTTGTCTCCCTGAGCGGCAGAGAGTACGGCTGTTTTTTGTGGAATGAAAGGAAGGAGACGCACGGATACGTCAATCTTACGGAAGGCATGAAGGTGTCTTGCAACTATTATTTTTACGGAATAGCGGCGGGACAAGACTTGTATACAGGAAACTCTCTGGGTTACGATAAAAGGATAGGCAACGACATAATAATCGATTATGCCCAAAGACTTGGTCTGGGTCAGCCTTCGGGAGTGGAAATCGGAGAGAGCGGCGGGACACTTCCTTCAAAGGAGGAAAAGATAAGGGGAATAAAAAGCAGTTTATACAATTATCTCATGAGCCAGCAGGAGGTATACTTTACAAAAAAAGTATTGAAGGATAGAAAAAATTTTGGAAAAAAATTTGAAAATATTGTGAAATGGGCCGATAAGGACTTGACTTTGAAGGAAATTATAGGCAAACTAAAAAGAGATAAAATTGTTCGCCCAGAAAAGCTCTCGGAGCTTGCCAAGGTGTGTGCCAGTGACTATTTCAGTCAAACGGAATGGACTATGGGGGACACCTTTAACATTGCCATAGGACAGGGAGATAACTGCTATACCACCCTTCAGATGGCAAATTATATGGCCGCTATGGGTAACGGAGGCAAGAAAAACGCGGTAAGTCTAGTGGTTGATCAGGATAGGGAAGATTCTTCCGACAGCGGCATAAACAAAAAGCATATTGACAGAGTGATTCGTTCTATGGTTGAAGTTACCTGGGCTGACGGAGGATCCCTTCAAGGTGTTTTCCGCGGATTTCCTTATTCTACGGCAGCCAAGACAGGAACTGCCCAGCGTGCCGGCAAGAAAAGCGTAATGAATGAGGAAGAGTATATCAAGAGGCATTTGCATTTGATTGCTTCCGATATTTCATTTGAGCAAGCTCAGGCAGAGGCGCGGCGCCTGAGGGAAGAGTATCCCGACATTTACTCCGACAACGGGAATGCCGTAAGAAGGGCAGTTATTAATTTAAGCAGCAATGACCTTACTTCAGAGGACCTGGACAGATACAAGGAATCATATGACTCCTTCGCATGGACAGTTGCATTGGCTCCCTCAGATGAACCGGAGATAGCCGTAGCGGTAATGATGGTACAAGGTAAAACATCACTGAACGCTGCACCTGTAGTGAGAGAAATTATTGGAAAGTACGGGGAAAAGTACAAATGGGAAAAGTTGTTTTAGTTTCATCCGGAAAGGGCGGCACGGGGAAGACCATGTTTTCTGTAAACATCGGTGCCATGCTTTCAAATTACGGTTTTAAAGTAATGCTCATTGACATGGATATAGGCATGAGAAATATGGATCTTTATCTTGGGATGGAAAACAAGGTGGTCTATAACGTTATGGACGTACTATCCGGAATGTGTCGCATCAAGAAGGCTATGATAAAAGTGGACGGCTTTGATAACCTTTATTTCATGTCCGCATCTCCTAGAAGAGACGACAGAGATATTACAGCTCTTCACATGGAAGTGCTTTGCAGCAAGCTGGGGAAATACTTTGACTATATAGTAATAGATGCTCCTGCCGGAATAGGAGATCTTTTTGATGCCGCGTTGGCTCCTGCCGATAAAGCGGTAATAGTAACGGAGCCTGAAATGGCTTCCATAAGGGATGCAGATGTTACGGAACGGTATTTGAGAGATAAGGGAATAAAGGATATCTCTTTAATAGTCAACAAGGTGAAGGTGGATTTAATGAGGAGCGGGCTTATACCCAGTCTGCCCGTTATGGCTGAGATTTTCCAGGGAGACATCGTGGGAATAATCCAGGAAGACGACAATATACATATCTCCACCAATCAGGGCTTACCTATAATCTGCAAAAAGGGCACCTATATAGAAGAAAATTTCAAGGAAATACTGGTCAGACTTTTTGCCGACAGCTAATGCTCAGCAGGAGGCCTACTCCCATCATAGATGAAAGCATAGAAGAACCGCCGTAGCTCACGAAGGGGAGTGTTATTCCCGTTACGGGCATAATGCCCATAGTCATGGCGATGTTTTCAAAGCTTTGAAAAAAGAACATACCTGTAAGACCTGCACCGACTAACGTCCCCTGTAGGTCTTTTGCATATTTGGTAACCTTGAGAGACTGATATAAAAAAAGAGCAAAGAGAAGTATTATCGCTAAACCCCCAATGAACCCCAGCTCCTCCACAATAGCTGCGAAGATGAAATCGGATTTGGGAATGGGTAAAAACCCAAGGTTGCTTTGAGTTCCTTGAAGATAGCCCTTGCCCCAAAATCCACCGGAGCCTATAGCTATTTTGGAATTCCATACCTGATAATTGCCGGGAAGGTCTAGGTCGCCGGGTTTTAGGAAAGCATCTATTCTTTCCTTCTGATAACCGGCCAGGAAGTGGTATATGAGAGGGGTCGCAATAAAGAGGCAAAGAGCCAGCCTGCCGATTATCCGTAGCTCAAGACCCGAACAGAACACCATGAATATCCAGATAACGCAGAATACACACCCGGTTCCGAAGTCTTCCTTGGCGACTATAAAAATGAAGGGCAGCCCGTATAGAGCAGCAAGTATTATGCCTCCGGCCCGGTGGAGAGAGGTATTGTGATTTGAAAGGTATGCTGACATGGCCAGAATGAATATTATCTTGGCCGCCTCGGAGGGCTGGAAGGTAACTATACCTACATCAATCCATGCTCTGGAGCCGTAGGACGATGTGCCAATTCCGGGAATATAGACTGTGAGCAGGAGAGCGATACCAAAAATATATAAAAACTTTTCAAGAGAAGTAAAGAATCTGTAGCCCAAATACAGGGTGATGCACGTAAGCAGAAGCCCCAGAATTAGGGCCACAGATTGTATAATAACTTCCCTGGAAGGGAAGGTCCCGTTATTGTAGGAAATGCTTGACAGACACAGGATGCCCATAATGGAAAGAAGGACAGGAGCGAGGACTATGCGGCGATTACAGCTATTGACCAGATGTAAAAATTTGTTTATTATTGACACCCCCATTTCCTTGACTAGACGTACAAAAAAGTCTATAATGCTATTGTGTGCTTTAATTTAAATATTATTACTTAACTAGTAATGATTTGATATTTTACAAGTTGCTTTGATTTGATTATAAAATTGAAATTTGAAAACTAAAGAGAAGGAGGAATGTTCAATGACGGGGATAGTAATAACTATTGTAATTGGGCTGGCAGCACTGCTGATAGGACTGCTGGTTGGATATATACTTAGAAAATCTATCGGTGAAAAGACCATAGGCAATGCTGAACAAAAGGCGAAAAACATGCTCTTGGATGCAGAGAACAGGGCTGAAACCCTGAAGAAAGAGAAAATTCTGGAGGCCAAGGAAGACGCGCATAGGCAGCGCAGTGACCTTGAAAGAGAGATAAGGGAAAGAAGAAACGAGATTCAGAAGTCTGAAAGAAGATTGATTCAGAAGGAAGAATCTATGGACAGAAAACTTGAAAATATTGAGAAAAAAGAAGAAAGCATAACGAATAAGGAAAAGAACATATCGAATAAACAGCAGGAGATGGAAAAGGTATTTAAGAAACAGCTGGAGGAGCTTGAAAAGATTTCGGGCTATTCAGTTGAACAGGCTAGAGAAATAATCCTGCAGAAGGTAGAGAAAGAAGCGAGAAATGATGCGGCGGCTCTCTATAAGGATATAGAGAATAAGGCCAAGGAGGATGCGGACAAGAAGGCAAAGGAAATCGTTACTGGAGCTATTCAGAGATGTGCCGCAGACCATGTTGCCGAGTCCACTGTTTCCGTAGTGCCTCTTCCTAATGACGAAATGAAAGGCAGAATAATAGGAAGAGAAGGACGTAACATAAGAGCAATCGAAACTCTGACGGGAATCGATTTAATTATCGATGATACACCTGAAGCAGTTATTCTTTCAGGTTTTGATCCTGTAAGGAGAGAAGTTGCTAGACTTTCACTTGAAAAGCTCATAGTTGATGGGCGTATACATCCAGCAAGAATCGAAGAGATGGTGGAGAAATCCGAGAGAGAAGTCAAGGCCATCATCAAGGAAGAAGGGGAGCAGGCTACCTTTGAGGTGGGAATACACAACCTTCATCCTGAGCTTGTGAAACTGCTCGGTAGACTTAAGTACAGAACGTCCTACGGACAGAACGTGCTGAAGCATTCCGTAGAGGTTGCTTTGCTGGCAGGTCTTATGGCCGGAGAACTTGGACTTGATACTACTCTTGCCAAGAGAGCCGGACTGCTTCACGATATAGGCAAGGCTCTTGACCACGAGCGTGAGGGTACGCATGTGGACATCGGTATAGAGGTGCTGAGAAAATACAAGGAATCGGAAGCTGTCATCAACGGTATGGCCGCACATCACGGAGATTACGAACCTAAGTCCACTGAAGCTGTGCTTATTGCAGCGGCAGATGCCTTATCGGCAGCAAGGCCGGGGGCCAGAAGAGAGACTCTTGAATCTTATATCAAGAGACTGCAGAAGCTTGAAGAAATTGCCAATACTACTGAGGGCGTTGATAAATCCTTCGCTATTCAGGCAGGCAGAGAAATCAGAATTATCGCCAAACCTGATGAAATAGGCGATGATTCCATTGCACTTCTGGCGAGAGATATTTCCAAGAAAATCGAATCGGAGCTTGAATATCCGGGCCAGATAAAGGTCAACGTAGTCAGGGAAACAAGAGCGATAGATTACGCGAAATAAGATACAAGAGGGGCTGCCGCATAAGAGCCCCTTTTTATTTATGAGAGAGAAGAAAAGATGATATATTTGGACAACAGCGCTACAACAAGACAGTACGACGAAGTTACTAAAATCATGCTTCGGTATATGGAGGAGGATTTTGGCAATCCGTCCTCTCTGTATCAGCTTGGAGTGGACGCCGAAAAGGCGTTAAAAAAAGCCAGACGGCAGATGGAGCAGGCGATTGGAGCCGGTGAGGGAAAGATTTTCTTCACTTCAGGAGGAACAGAGGCAGACAATATGGCTGTGTTGGGTGCTGTCCGTTCTCTGAAGAGATCCGGGAATAAGATAATAACATCCAAGGTGGAGCATCCGGCGGTGCTGGAATGTTTCAAGAGGCTGGAGCGAGAAGGCCTGGATGTAGTCTACATAGGAGTAGACCGTAAATGCAGACTGGATAGGGAGGCTCTTGAATCAGCAATAGACGATAAGACTATTCTCGTTTCATTGATGCACGTCAACAATGAGTCGGGTACCCTAATGCCCCTTGAAGAAGCCAAGGCGATAATGAAGAGGAAGAAAGCACCGGGAGTTTTGCACTGCGATGCTGTTCAGAGCTTTGGCAAGATGAAAGCTCCGACCTGTGCCGACATGATTTCCATCAGCGGGCATAAGCTTCACGGACCAAAGGGAACGGGAGCCCTTTTCATCAAGAAGGGTCTTAACATTCCAGCACTCATGGAGGGTGGAGGACAGGAGGAAGGAAAACGTTCCGGCACTCAGAATGTCCCTGCCATTGTCGGTATGGGGCTGGCTGCTCAAATGGCATACGATACCTTGGGAGAGGATATGGAGAGAATGGAGGTGCTGCGAGACAAGCTGTGCCAAGGACTTCTCTCAGAGGTGGGTGATATAGTGATAAACAGTCCTGAGCAGGCGGGAATTCTGCCGGGACAATGCTGTCCGTCTCTTTTGAACGTTACCTTCCTGGGGACTCGCGGAGAAGTGCTTCTGCATACTCTTGAGCAGGACGGAATATACGTTTCAACGGGCTCTGCGTGCTCCTCCAACAAGAAGGGCCAAAGTCACGTGTTGAAGGCTATGGGCCTTAAGGACAAGGAAATAGAAGGAACTCTTAGATTCAGCCTTGGAAAGCTAAACACCGAGTCTGAAATGGAAATGACCGTAAATAAAACAGCGGAAGCGGTGAAGATGTTCAGAAGGCTTGGAAGCTTCAGATAGGAGAAAAAATGGGGAACGAACATATCTTTATAGTAAGATGCGGAGAAGTAGCCTTAAAGGGAATGAACAAGCCCTACTTTGAAAGAATGCTTGTGGAAAGAATAAAAAAACTTCTCAGGAAATTTGAAGGCGTGAGCGTTAAGCGGCACGAGGGCCTTATTTACGTAAGAGCCGATAAAAGCCTTGACAAGCAGGCCATAATCAAGGAAATAGGCAAGGTCTTCGGCGTTGCGTCGATCAGCCCTGCCGTAGAGTGCGAAAGCACTATGGAGGCCATAGGCGAGGTAGCAGTTGAATACATGCGTGGAGTCATAGAGGAGAGAAATCCCAAGACCTTTAAGGTTGAGGCAAAGCGTGCCGATAAAAATTTTCCGGTAAAATCCCCTGAAATAGGCAGGAAGATAGGCGCTGCGATTCTTAAGGGCTGCAAGGTACTGAAAGTAGACGTGCATAATCCCGACTGCCTGCTTTTTGTCGATGTTAGACATGATAAATCATATATTTTTCAGGATAAAATACCGGGCTTCGGCGGACTGCCTCTGGGGACCAACGGCAAGGGAATGACCTTGCTTTCAGGCGGTATAGATTCTCCGGTAGCCACCTGGATGATGGCCAAAAGAGGGATGCTCATAGAGGCCGTACACTTTCATTCATATCCATATACGAGCCAGCGAGCTCAGGAAAAGGTAGAGGAGCTTGCCGGGATAGTGGCTACATACTGTGGAAGATATAAGATGCACATCATCAATTTACTGCCTATTCAGCAGCAGATAGTGGAGCATTGTCCTGAGGAGGAGACTACAATCCTTGTAAGGAGATTCATGATGAGAATTGCCGAAAAGCTGGCAGAGCAGACGGCCTGCGGTATGCTCATAACGGGAGAAAACCTAGGACAGGTAGCAAGTCAGACGGCAGAGGCTCTTGCAGTCACCGATGCCTGTGTCAAGATGCCGGTAATGAGGCCTCTCATAGCCATGGACAAGGTGGATATCATGGATAAGGCCCAGGAAATAGGCACCTATGAGACGTCCATCCAACCCTATGAGGACTGCTGTACGGTATTCCTTCCCAAGCATCCGGCCACCAAGCCTAAGCTAGACAGAATACTTGCTTCTGAGGGGAAGCTGGACTGTGAAGGCTTGATAAAGGCTGCTCTTGAGTCGGAGGAGATAGTCGACATATATCCCCTTTAGACTGCAAAAATAGAAGAATTTCAACATTTTCTCTTAAAGACAACCCCCTTATCAAAGACTATAATATTATTGTAGTCTTTGATAAGGGGGTGTTTTTGTGGAAGTGATTTTCAGAGTTTCGGAAAATATATTGATAGCATGTATAAAGGGTGATATAGACCACCACGGGGCAGCACCGCTGCGAAACAGTGTAGATAAAGCAATGAAAGCCTTCAGATGCAAAAATCTGATTTTGGATTTTTCCGGGGTGAGTTTTATGGACAGTGCCGGAATAGGCGTGGTTCTTGGAAGATATAAAAGGCTGTCTAAGACCTCCGGCAATATTTATATTTCAGGGTGCTCTCTATATATAGAAAAGCTCCTTTCTATGGCAGGAGTATTCACATTGATTTCTAAGGCCGACACATATGATGAAGCTGTTTCCATAATGACCGGTCGTGAACAATTACGGATGGAGGTTTAACAGAAGATGGAGAATAGAATGAAAGTGGAATTCAGCGCCGTTGCCGAAAACGAGGCTTTTGCAAGAGCGGTGTCAGCGGCGTTTATCATGCCTCTGGACCCGACTGTGGAGGAGCTGACGGAAATAAAAACAGCCGTTTCCGAGGCAGTCAGTAACAGCATAATACATGGATATGCAGATAGTGAAGGCGAAAAGACCATTACCATGGAATGTATGGTCCACAGCAGCGGGAAGGTGGTGCTGATGGTGGAGGACAAGGGCGTAGGAATCGAAGACGTAGAAAAGGCTATGGAGCCCCTCTTTTCCACAGGAGACAGCGAAGAACGATCAGGAATGGGCTTTACGGTAATGGAGAGCTTTATGGATAAGCTCAAGGTCAAGTCAGAGAATGGTAAAGGAACCACCGTTACAATGACCAAATACCTTGACGTAGTCAGTGGCATATAAGTATGAACCCATCGCGAAGGAAGATACATACAAACTAATTAAGGAAGCACAGGCGGGCGACCAAAAGGCACGGGAAACAGTCGTCAGCCAAAATATAGGACTGGTCAAAAACCTGGCGATGAAGTACGCATCGGGCTACTATGAGCCTGAGGATTTGATGCAGGTAGGATTTGTAGGTCTTGTAAAGGCCATCGACAGATTCGACACCAAATTCGATGTGATGTTTTCGACCTATGCGGTTCCCATGATATTAGGAGAAATCAAGCGATATCTGCGTGATGACGGGAAGATAAAGATAAGCCGTCAGCTAAAAACGGAAATGAAAAACCTGAAGAATTTGCAGCAGGAGTATTACAATAAGCACGGTGCAAGCCCGAAGATAAGCTATTTGGCATTGGAGCTTGGAGTGTCCTCTGAGCGTGTAATGGAGATTTTGGAAGCCATCGATTCTCTGGCAAATGTTGAAAGTCTGGATAATGAAACCATGCAGTCAGGAAGGCAGACCTGGGAGTACAAGGACGAAGAGGAGCAGAATGTGAAGCTCATAGACCTTAAGATGGCCATCAGAGACCTTGAGGATCGTGAACGGCAGATAATCATACTGCGCTATTTCAAGGATATGACTCAGCAGCAGATAGCTCAGATTTTGGGTATTTCCCAGGTTCAGGTTTCCAGAATAGAGAAGAGAGTACTGAGCAGAATGAGGGAAAAGATAGAGAGCGTATGAGAATAAAAAAATTCATATGAGAATGGTAAAAGGAGCGGCCGGGTTGCCGCTCCAAATTATTGTTTTCGTTCAACCTTCAGCTTGACTTCCTCTCCAGTCATTGCCTTTATCTGCTTCTCGGCTTCCTTCACCATATGGTCAATGACAAGGTCGGGATTGGCGCGACCATCATTTTTGAATTTGCTGTAGCTCATAACATCACCTCGTGATTATTATGCCCATGAGTGTACAGGTTATACAAAGACATAACACTATTTTAAAGGGCTCCTTTTGATGAGAATGGTATTCAGGGACATGAACAGTCCTGCCCAGGCAATAAGAACCAGGCAGTCAAGCCAAATGATCCCGAAGCCGCTGCCGCGTAACATCACCTCTCTCAGACCTTCGGTGGTATATGTGAGAGGAATGAAATAGCCTGCGATTTTCCATCCTCCAGTAAGCTCGAAGAGTCCGCACAAAAAAACCTGAGGCAGGATTACGAGTGGTATGAATTGAACCATCTGGAATTCGCTGCTTGCCAGAGTGGAGAAGAACATTCCCATGGTCAGTGCCGTAATAGCCGTCAAAAGGTTGATGAGGAACACATACCATATGCTGCCCATGACAGTCATGTCCAGAACGTAAACTACAAACAGAGTAATGAGAGCTGTTTGTATGAGGGCGAGAATGCTGAAGCCCAGCACATAGCCCGTTACTATTTCACCACCCTTTACAGGGGTGGAAAGCATTCTTTCAAGGGTTCCTGAGGTTCTCTCCGTAAGGAAGCTTATTCCGGCCAGCAGGAAAACCAGGAAGAATACTATTAGACCGATAAGGGGCGCTCCGAAGTTGTTAAAGAGGGAAGCATCCTTGTCTCCGTACACATAATTCACATTGTATTTTGGCTGGAAGGCTCCGGGTATCTTCTGGCTCAAGGCATCCTGTACTGCCGCAGCGTTGGCACCCTTGATTATGGCTTGCGCCTTCTGAGCCTTGGATGCATCTGTGCCATCCAGATAAATATCCGCATCTTTCATATCATCGCTGATGTTAATAAGGGCAACGACTTCTTCGTCATTTATGGCATCCTCCGGCGAAACTTCATCCATACAGATTGTTTCAACATCGCCGCTTTCACTGTTCTTAAGCTCTTTTATTACAGAATCAGGAGCATTGATTACTCCAATTTTGTAAGTAGAGTTGTCGGACCCCAGGATGAAATAGATTAGGGTGAGAATGAGTATAGGCGCTACGAGAACCAGCATGACGGTTCTTTTATCGTGGCGAAGCTGATTGAGGATTCTCATCGTTATGCTTTTAATTCTCATCGTTGCCACCTCCTTCGTATGCATCTTCATGTGCTTTTTCGCGGGACTGCTTGGGAGCACTGAGAAGGATAAAAGCATCCTCCACGGAAGAGCAGCCTGTGGCTTTCAATATATTTTCGGGAGTATCGGATACGAGTATGCGGCCATCCCGCATCATGCCTAGATAATGGCATTTTTCCGCTTCGTCCATAACGTGAGTGGTTATGAGGATGGTGACTCCCTTTTCCGACAGCCTGTGAAGCTCCTGCCATATTTCCTGACGAAGGAGAGGGTCGATGCCGACGGTAGGCTCGTCAAGGAGAAGAACCGACGGATTAGGCAGAAGGGAAATTGCCAGAGAAAGCCTTTGCTGCATGCCGCCGGAATAGTTTCCAACCTTCTTTTGCAAATCATCGGTAAGATGTACCAGGGAGGAAACGTAATGTATGCGGTCCTCAAGCTCCTGCCCCTTCAGGCAGTAGAGGCTGCCAAAAAATTTCAGATTCTCATATCCAGTCAAAGTCGGATACAGGGCCGCAGACTGGGACATATAACCTATTTCGGATGTTGCTTTTAAAGAGGGCAAGGTGCTTTCCCCTATGTAAGCCGTGCCGCTGCCGGCCTTTAATATCCCCACTAGGACTTTTACTAGGGTGGTTTTCCCGCAGCCGGAGGGGCCAAGAAGGCCATAAATCTTTCCCTTTGGCACTTTCATGGAAACGTTGAAGAGTACTTGCTTTTTATCATAGCTTTTATTGATATTTTTTGTTCTTATGCCATATTGTATTTCAGCCATAAAATGTCTCCTTTGAGCTGCTGTTATCTCAGATAAAACGTAGGTCTTTATACTGTCATTATAACCTATTGCGGGAATAATGAAATAAAAAAATGTGCAGCACTTTTAAAAAATCGATGCAGAATGATATGGTAAATTCACACAGAGGTACATATAATGGATAAAGAACAAGTAATAAAAGAAACCAATTTCATATTAGATAAGTTCAACAAGGCAGATGAAGAAGACAGGGCAGAAGTGAAAGCGGGAGTCAAGCTACTGGCATGTGTCTTGACCGACTTAAATGAACATGGGTTGATTGAAGCTGTGTACGCAAGAATATTCCTTGGGATGAGTAAGTGGATTCTACAATGCTGTCTATCGAGAGCATAGCTCTGGAAAAGGTCGGAAATGAGAAGAAGCCTGATGAGAAGTGTAAGATAGTTCAGGCTCTTACCAACGCTTATGACGATGGAGTATTTGAGCAGTTTCAGGAGTTCCCTGATATTATGGAGATATATTCCAAATAGGGTTAAAATCAAAAGAAGCTGCCAAATTGACAGCTTCTTCTCGTATAGCAAGCAAATTAGTTGTCCATATCTTCCCATGAAGTGTATTCCCATGAAAGCTCGTCGCCTTTTGATAGCTTGTGGACGTTGGCAGATTCCATGATTGCCTTATCGTTGACCTCATAAACCCAGCCAGATGAATCAGTAGCAGCCAGACCGCCGATGCTGGTAATGTATTTTGAACCGTCTGACGAGTCTTCCGAAATGACCTCAACGGTCAGCGTAGTAGCATCGAGGACGCTGCTGCCTGCCGGAACCTGAATAACCTGGTCGTCGATATCGGTTATGCCTGATTCGTCAGGATAATCAACGCTGAATACTACCTCTATCATGTCCGTTGATTCATTTTGTCCTGAAGCGGCAGTATTATCATCATCATTGCAAGCCGTAAAGGCAAAAGCCATCATTATACCCATAAAGAGTACCGCAAGAATTTTTCTCATATTGAAGCTCCTTTCTCTTATCTCTTTGCCAAATTATATAACAGTGAAAGCAATTATAGCAAGGCTTTCTTATTATTCCACCATGTGGGCCTTTTTATTTATCTTATTTACCCTTTATGCTGAAGACAACAACACTGGCAATGATTACGGCCCCACCAATAAAGGTACCCAAATCAGGAACTTCGTGGAGCATTAAAAATGCCATTACCGTGGAAAGAAGGGGAATGATAAAAATATAGTTGGTTGCCTCGCTGGTTCTCTCAGCAAGAGCGATTCCCTTGGACCACAGAAGATAAGAAACGGCGCTTGGCATTATACCCAGGTATATGACGATAGCTATTACCACCGGGTCTGCGGCTGCCATTTGACTTACGGTCTGGGGGAGAAAGGGCAGAAGCAGTATGGTCCCGCATAGAACGCTGTATGTAACTATCTCCATAGAGGTGTACCCTTTGGAGGACAGTTTTCTGTTGAGAATGTTGTACGCAGCGAAGACCACCGATGAAGCCAGGGCCCAGAATATACCTATATTTATAGATAGAATACCATTCCAGAACAGCAGTATTGCAGCTCCAGCAAAGGATAAAGCTATACATATCCAGCCTATGATATTAATTTTTTCCTTGTAAAGTTTGTAGGCGGCAATAGCAGTAAGAATAGGAGCCACCGCCGTCATTATGCTGGATGTTGCCGATGTAAGGGTCAAAAGACCTGTATTGAAGAATACCAGGTAAAGAGAAAACCCGGTAGCTCCGGCAGCAGCAAAGTATAAAATATCCTTTTTTCTGAAAGGCTTTCGCATATGAGTCACCTTGCTGATAACCAGCAAAAGCAGGGCGGCTATGAAGCAGCGGAGAAACCCCAGAACGTTGGGGGAGAGCTGGTCTCCGATGACTTTTGTAAAGGGAAAGGCCGAGGCCCAGAGGAAAACGGTTAAGAAGGAATATAGGTTTACTTTTAGTTTATTGTTCATTTTGTTGAGCCATCCTTAGTATCAATATGCGCGTACTTAGCTATTCTAACAAATATTGGATTAACAATCAACAAAATACAAATCAAAATACCTTTGAAATTTTGGCAAAAATTATGTATACTAGTAGTAGTGAGGAAGTGACGTAATGGAAGATAGAAAATTCAAGAAGGGAACTAACGTTGTCTATGGGACAAATGGTATCTGTATTATTGAGGATATTAAGCCCATGCGTTTTGTGGCGGGGCAGAAGGAAAGCCTGTATTATATACTGAAACCTTGTAGCAGTATTTCGTCGACGGTATTCGTACCGGCCGACAACGAGGTGTTGGTTTCAAAGATGCGGGAGCCCCTGTCAAAAAAGGAAATAGACGAATTGCTCCTGGGAATAAGAGACAAGGATTTTGAATGGAACAGTGACCGGAGGTTTAGGAACGACATGTATCATGATATCCTGTCCAAGGGAGTTGACCGGGATTTGATACTGATGATTAGATGCATATACCTGAAGAAACAGGAGCTACAGGAGGAGGGTAAGAAGCTGCCTACAACCGATAACAATACTTTGAAGGCAGCCGAGAAGCTTCTTGAAGAAGAGTTTACCTATGTACTGGGAGTAGACAGCGAAGAAATGAAGGAGTACATACGTGACATGACCAAAGCCACCAAAGAATAAATGGGGCTTAGTTCGTGAGAGAATTACAGAAAGAACAGATTAATACATAGACAGAAGAATATTCCGATTATTGACGGAAGAAAAAATGCCAGGGCGGTCCATTTGAGACTGCCCGTTTCTTTTTTTATGGTCAACAGAGTAGTTCCACACGGAAAGTGGAATAGGCATAAAATCAGAACCGAGATGGCTGTTTGCATATCCCAGCCACAGCCTATAAGAGTTTCGTGAAGCTGAGATAAGCTGCTGTAATCCGTCAGCATACCCGTAGACATGTAGCTCATGAGCATTATGGGGATGAATGTTTCATTTGCGGGAAAGCTGAGAATAATGGCTATTACTATAACGCCGTCTACACCTATTATGCGGCCAAAGGGCTGGGCGAAGGAAGTGCAGTGATCCAAAACTGACATATTGCCTACATATAGATTTGCCAGGAGCCATATTATTACACCGGCAGGCGCTGCAACTACTATGGCTCTTCCGAGAACAAAGAGCGTTCTGTCGAAAATTGAGCGCAGTATGACGCTTCCCACTTTTGGGACTCTATAGGGAGGAAGCTCAAGTACAAATGAGGAAGGAATCCCCTTCAGTACGGTAATAGAAAGTAGCTTGGATACCAGCAGCGTGGTTAGAATACCCAGAAGAATGAGAGAAGCCAGGATAGCTCCCGCCACGGGACTTTTGAAAGCGCCGAGGCCTGCCGTAAAGAATATAAGTATGAAGGCTATCAAGGTGGGAAACCTGCCGTTACATGGTACGAAGCTGTTGGTGAGTATGGCAATGAGTCTTTCTCTTGGAGATTCGATTATTCTGCAACCCATAACACCGCAGGCATTACAGCCAAAGCCCATGCACATGGTTAAAGACTGCTTTCCATGTGCTCCGCAGCTCTTAAAGGCCGAATCCAAATTAAAGGCAACCCTTGGCAAGTATCCGAAATCCTCAAGAAGGGTAAACATAGGAAAGAATATTGCCATAGGAGGAAGCATAACGGAAACCACCCACGCAAGGGTGGTGTAAACGCCGTCTGATATTAAGGATATAAGGCTGTCGGGCATGGCTAAAAACTCAAGAAAATATCTGAGCTTTTCCCCAAGGAACGCAAAGAGGCCTGAAAGGGCGGCGGATGGGTAATTGGCCCCCACCATAGTTATCCAGAAAATAAGTATGAGCAAGAGAAACATAATAGGAAAGCCAAGAGCCTTTGACGTCAGAATGCGGTCCATCTTTCTATCAAAGCCGTGGGGCTCCTGGGTAGACATGGTCACGCACCTTCTGAATATTTCACCGGGTTCAGGAACACTGCCGGAGGGAGGCCCGCCGGATGTGTCCACGCGAAACTTGCGGAGAGCTTCAAGAAGGGAATCAAGGCCCTTGCCTGAGCGGGCAGAGGTGCATATTACGGGAATCTTAAGAATTCTCTTCAGAGCCAGAATATCTATGGAAATTCCCTTCTTTTCGGCTTCGTCCATTAGGTTCAGGCAGAGTATAACATTATGAGTAATGGAAAGAATATCTCTTACCAGAAGCAGATTTCTCTCAAGGCATGTTGCATCTGCTACTACAAGGTAAATATCGGCTTCTCCGGAGGATATGTATTCAGATGTAAATCTCTCGTCAGGAGAAAGAGAGGAGAGGCTGTATGTCCCGGGCAAATCCACAAGCTCATAAGTCTGCTCCTTATAATAAATTTCTCCTATGGCATTGCATACTGTTTTGCCGGGCCAGTTACCTGTATGCTGATGCATGCCAGTCAGAGCATTGAATACCGTGCTTTTACCTACGTTAGGGTTGCCCACAAGGGCTATGGTTTTACCAGTCATAAAAAAATACCTCTCTGTGGAGTATATGAGAGAGGTATTTTGAGTGTGAACGTAGTGCTAGCCATTTACAGGCGAGATGTATATGTCGTTGGAATCCTCATGCCGCAGGGCGAGAACAGTTCCCATTATTTCATAAGCGGAAGGATTTTTTGTCGGGCTGCTGAAAAGTAATTTTATTTTAATGCCGGGGAATATGCCGTACCCCTTCAAACTATCCGTATTTGAACCATGCTTTTCGATACGATTTATCACGTATTCTTTGCCGGGCTTTGCGCTGGGTAAAGGTATTGAATATTTAATCATATGGCACCTCCTTATTGTGATATGTATTATAAAATAATGGATATGTGGCAATATTATAATATAAAATATCTTGACATTAAGTTCCTAAAATGATAGTATATTTTTTGCAGCGGTTAAAGAAATTCCGCAATGCGTGGCGGTGTAGCTTAGTTGGCTAGAGCGTCCGGTTCATACCCGGAAGGTCGGTGGTTCGACTCCACTCGCCGCTACCAAAACATTTGGGCGCTTAGCTCAGCTGGGAGAGCACCTGCCTTACAAGCAGGGGGGCACAGGGTCGAGCCCGGTAG
>JAAZCE010000051.1 GCA_012513435.1 Clostridiales bacterium | reverse complement strand
GGCTTAAGTATCGACATAACATCCGATACTGCCTCCGGACTCTTAAGCATAGCTCCCAGAACAGCTTTCTCCGCCTCAACATCTTGAGGTGGCATTCGATTAATTTCCTTCGTTGTATCCATTAATGCTATCCTAATCTAAGTAATTAATTGTAAAAATCTTGTAATAGTTTCTAGAAGACATAGAGAAAATTCTATGAGAATTACTTGGATCCCTCTATTTTTACCTCAATCTTAGCGTTCACTTCTGTGTATAGCTTTACTTCTACTGTGTGGAGTCCAACCTCTTTGATTGGTTTGTCTAAAATGATTTTCTTCTTGTCAACACTCTCGCCAAGTTGCTCTTTAATGGCATCAGCTATATTCATTGACGTTACAGATCCGAAGATTTTACCTGCCTCACCAACTTTAGTTTTTACTGTAATAGGCTTAGCAATGAGCTTCTTGCGAAGGTCCTCTGCTGCTGCCTTCTCTTCTGCAATCTTTGCTGCATTTGCTGCTTTTTCTCTCTCAATTGCCTTCTTATTCTGATTTGTTGCTTCAACAGCAAGTCCACCAGGGATTAGCTTGTTTCTTGCGTATCCGTCGCTAACCTTTACTATGTCGCCTTCTTTTCCTGTTCCCTTAATATCTTTCTTCAAAATTACTTGCATATTAATTTTCCTCCTTGTCTATACTCGCGTCCATAAGTTTTCTTATCATCTTATCTATTTCCTCGCGAGCTTCGTCTGGACTGATAGACAGTTGTGCGGCCGCTGCCGTATAATGTCCACCTCCTCCTAGTGTCTCCATCATTGCCTGAACATTTATATCTCCAATCGATCTTGCGCTTACAAGCGTTTTCATCTTGTTATCCATTCCAATTACAAATGCAGCTTGCACGCCCTTTACAGTAATCAGTTCATCAGCAACCTGTGCGTTGATAATAGCTGCTTCATCTGAAAAACAATCATTTCTAGCAAAAGCAATTTTGTCTGGGGTATATTCTGCATTCGCAATTGCTGCTGCCCTTGCTTTGAACGACTGGATATCTGTACGGAAAAATCTCTTAACTTCTGCTGTATCAGCGCCTGCTCTCTTAAGCCATGCTGCTGCTTCAAAGGTTCTTACCCCCGATCTCGACGAGTAGTTGTTAGTATCAACCATTATTCCTGCCAAAAGCGCTTCCGCTTCAAACTTATTTATAAATCTCTTCTGAGAAAAGTATTGTAGAACCTCTGTAATCAGTTCGCTTGCCGATGATGCATACGACTCGATATAAGCAATCGTAGGAGCAGCTATAGAATCGTCTGCCAATCTATGGTGGTCAATTACAACCTTTTGTTTGCATATATCTAGAATCTCTGGACACTCTGTAAGGTGCGGTCTATTCGTATCAACGATAATGCACAAAGTGTTTTCGTTGACAAACTCTAGTGCTTTATTATGTCTTACTATGTTGTATTCTTCGGTTGCCTCGGCTTGTCTGTATATTGTATCTAGAGCTTCATTGTGCTCTTCGATTACGATAATTGCATCCTTCTCAAGGAACTTACACATACGAT
>JAAZCE010000013.1 GCA_012513435.1 Clostridiales bacterium | reverse complement strand
GCCAATTACACGCAAGTCGTTTTCATTATGTCGGGTCAGAAGAAGTTCCATCATCATAAAGTTTGTAAGAAGTATATCCGGAGGATTTTCTGCGACCCTTTTTCTTTCAGCAGTGTCTTCCTGTCCTGTATAAATACCGTATGAGAAAGCGCCTGGTGAATTATGGAGAAATTTACCCAGTTCAGACATCTGGCTATTTGCCAACGCGTTCATCGGATAAATTACAATTGCTCTTGTCCTTGCCCTGCTGTCATTTTCTCTGCCCTTTAATATCCTGTCGACTATGGGGATAAAGAATGACAGGGATTTGCCTGAACCCGTACCGGTAGTGACGATGAAGTTCTTTTTGTCCCTGGCACAGCCAATCGCTTCTGCCTGATGGGAGTATAGGTTCATCTCGGATTCACCGAACCTGAAAATATCTTTGCACCTGGGATGCAGGAGGCCTTTATCTACCAGCTGGGGGACGGTATTTGTTATCTCGTAGTGGGGGTTTATCTGTATAAGTGGCTCGGGGCAGAATTGTCCTTCCTCGCTTCCTGTTCTGTAGTACTCTTGAAGTTTTTCCCTTATATCTTCACTCTTAACCATATTAAAAGAGCTCGAGTACTTGATATAGTCATTCTTGATACCTTCCGTGAATTCAAAAATATTCTCCATGCAGAGACCTCCATATCCTTAAGTGGAAAAATTACAGAGACAGTAACAGTTGCAGAGAGATATATATCGGGTTCCCTAATATTACGGACAATAAGTAAGCATCGGCAGCCACTATTATATAAGATAAACCAGATAAAGAAACAACATATGAACACATTAAACAATAGTCTGTAACAAAATGATTCAAAAATGCTACAGATGAGGGTGTTCTAATTTAATAATAAAACTAGTCGACATGGTAAGTTCACTACATTTATTATATTTTTCTATTATGAAGCAAACATAGGAATTGTCATATGATATTCCAAACAGGGCTTAATGGATGTTTTCCGCAATGCGAAAAAAGAAAACATCTGCTTAAAATTTGTGCAGGCAAAGCTGGATTCGATGACGTCAACAGTAACTTACTTTATCCAAGACGCTGCTAGCTACCGGATTTTCCATTTTTTGTTTACTTGTTTTTTCACCGATATATTTCTTTTGGGCTATTGGATGGACATATTGTCCATCACTTTAATGGTCCATATATATCGAAGGAGGAACAATCATGGAAGAAATATTGTTATTTCGCACATTATTTGCGGCACTGCTTTTAAAGGAATCCTCGCTGAACGATCAGCAGTTTTCGGATACCGGGAAGTCATGCAAGCCGATTTTGGAGGAAAAGCTTTACACAAAGCCTTTTGTTAAGGTAGACCAAGGAAAAGCAGCAAATAACCTTATAGAATATGAAGAGCTTATTTTGCGTTTCATTGGAGGTCTCCTCTGTGAAAAGGACTATGAGGAACTGCGCCATTCTTTTTATTCCATACCTGAACGCGAGAGGCATGAGGAATATGTTCGGTACGCAAAACCAGTCATAGCAGAGGCAAAGAAGGGAAATGTGAGGGCTATCTATCATCTCGCTTGTTTAAACTTAGCCGGAATGGGTGTGCCACAGGACATCAAAGAAGGCTTAACATTGCTTCGCAGATCAGCATTACAGGGAAACCTAGATGCTCAGGTTTTCTGCGGACAAATTTATGACAATGGTTCGTATTGTGTCAGACAAGACTTGTTAGAAACCTTAAAGTGGTACCGCATGGCAGCGAAACAGGGCGATCTAAGGTCTCAGATCAAGCTCGCGGTGTGTTATTCTCATGGTCACGGGATGCCTCAAGATCTGAGTTATGCCTATGCCTGGGCCATCATTGGCCTTTCAAACCCGAGGATAAACGAAGATCAAAAACGGATACTGGAAAACATTACAAGCGAAATAAAGGTTGCACTTACGCCAAAAGAATATAAAAGGATCCATAAGATAATCATGGACCTCGGCACGGAAGCTAAAAATTCAGAGGCTCGACAAAGGTTTAATTAAATAACAATATTAACTGGGCAGTATATAAGTAAATATATTTGCATAAAGTGACAAGATATTGCTTTATTTAGAAGCCTATACTAGTTGTCTGATGGCATTATTCTTGAATTTAAATTTCTTTCCGCTCTTCTCCTAACGGAGGCTTTACTATTTCATTTTCCTATCTTGGACACGTGTGAACTGGGCAATATATAAGTAAATATATTTGCATAAAGTGACAAGATATTGCTTTATTTAGAAGCCTAT
>JAAZCE010000078.1 GCA_012513435.1 Clostridiales bacterium | reverse complement strand
TCTTTATTGAGCCAGTTGACCCAATTTCACTAGCCAACACAAAGTGGGTATCGTCAATTTTTATTATAGAGTTACTCCGGTTGTTTTCAGCTAGTTCTAATTTGTCTAAGTTGGTTATATTGTAACCGATATTACTAATAGAATATGTCTCAACCCAACCTTTTAATATTGACCCCCCACAATAGGCAACAATAAAGTGCGTATCGTCAATGCCACAGATAGAAGTATCTCTAATTGATTTTGAACCGTTTGAATAAAATTTGAAGTTCTGTCTTTTTACAAAAGTTGGGTTACTAAAATCACCCCACATTGAATACCCTTGAAAATATGCATCTCCTTCAGATTTGTTATATACAGTAATTCCAAGCGAGTCTGTAATTACGCAAGAGCTTGTTTCGTCTGCCTCACTGTCAATACTCTCTTCTTTGATAAAGTAAACCTTCCCATAATCAAAATTATTTTCAGCGATAGACATTGTTGCCTTATAGTCAATCTTGTCTTCGTTTATTATTTCTGTTACAGAATTAGGCTCTTCGTAATCTGTTGCTGGGTTTAGTGTGTGAATTAAACTAAAACTATCACCTGACTGTTTCCATATTTTTCCATTATCAGAAGAAAACCATAACTTTGAGCCATCAGAAACATCTAGGGCAATATCGCAAAGGCTTGTAACAACATTTGTTTCCCCTTCTTTTTCTTCTATGGATGATATTTTTTTTAATTTTTGTTGTGCTTTGAAAACCCCAGGCTCACTTCTAAAATCTATGCCCACTAATTTATGTGCATTTCCTCTCTCGCCCATCCACTTTGTATCAGATAAGCCTGTTATTCC
Organism: Clostridiales bacterium; assembly: GCA_012513435.1. GTDB lineage: Bacteria > Bacillota > Clostridia > Peptostreptococcales > Anaerovoracaceae > Lentihominibacter. Next base: position 964 of record JAAZCE010000078.1, on the reverse strand, counting down.
ATTTGAAAAAATTGGTTTATTCATTATAGATTTAATCCATTATTCCTATAAGTTCTTTTAAGGTAAAACTTTGGAGCTTCATCTTCATCTCTTGAACGATAATGCTCAACAAGAGAATACTCCATTTTATTTATAAGATTTTCAACATTGTTTATCTTGTGTGTCATTGGGTTTTGAGCTGTTGAGTTTGCTAACAACCAGTCTTGTGAAGGGTAAAGAGAAACAAGTCTGTGGAATAATGGACAGAACCCTGGCTCTTTTGTTGTATCTGTTGCTTCAAAATCATCAGGAGTTCCTTGATAGTGTATCTCTAAACCAGAAGTAGCGGAATAGTCTGGGGTTGGGTATAACATTAAAGAGTTCCCATCAACATCATAACTTTTGGGTTCGCCACTTGCGTTCTTTTCGGTGTCTGTCATCAGTCTTCTGTCTTTTGAAGTAAGAGTTTTCCACTCTCCGTTTTTATCTAAGACCCTAATCTCTCTTATTTTTAAGTGGTAGACTTCCATTGTATAGTTGTCTTGTCCACTAACTATATTTGTAACTCCAATATCTCTTGTGCCGTTGTTACTATCAGCCCATTTCCACCTTCTGTCATTTTCTTGAATAAGAGAAACAACCCTGTTTTGAGCTTGGTTAGCAAGGCGAGTAAAGTCTTTTATTGTAAAGGTTGCGGTATTAGCACCCGTTAGATAAAGTGCGTCTTGATATAACCCTTGTTCGTTTGCTGTGTTGTTAAATGTCATATTATTTTATTTGCAAAATTAACCCTAATAATGCTCCCGCGAAAGCCGTAATCACAATCCAATTTAATCTTTTCAATGCAATTTCGGTGTCTTTACTTGCATATCTTTGGTCTAGTTTTTGGGGTAGTGTGTCTATACTTGATTTTAAATCTATTACACTTTCTTTAATTTCCTTTGTATCATTTTTTAGTTCGTTTATATCTTGGCACATTGTTTTA
>JAAZCE010000012.1 GCA_012513435.1 Clostridiales bacterium | reverse complement strand
TTTACTTCATATATAACATCTATCCTATCTCCTCGACCCTACGAATTTATCTAATCTGTCAACTCAACCCTACACACATTTTTTACAGTTGACCTATTTCCTCATAAACAAAAATAAGGGTTTTCAAGGTTAAAAGGCACTGCCAGACATCAGGCAAAAAATCTTCCAACCTTGAAAACCCTTTATTTATCAGTGTTTTGAACACTCCTATTTCTCAACCCTTGACATCAATACTACGCACTCAACGTGTCCCGTCCACGGAAACATATCCACTGGTGTGGCTTCCTTAAACTCGTATCCCAATTCTATCAGCAGCTTTATATCCCTTGCCAGGGTTGCTGGGTCACAGGATACATATACTATGCGCTCTATCCCTAAACCAGCAACTGCTTCAAGCAGCTCAGGTCTGCATCCGGCTCTTGGCGGATCCAGGATCGCAATGTCAGCATTCGATATATCCAATGCTTCCACCTTTCCTGCAGCCTCCTTGCCGGTATCCGTATCTGTGGTCCGGTGGGCTTTGCCTGCTGTCTTGCCAGCCGATATATGCTTAGGCAGTTCCTCCTCGGCTCTGCTGCATATATATCGGGCATTGACGATTCCGTTTATCACTGAATTCCTGTTGGCATCCAGGACAGCATCTTTCACGCTTTCTATTCCTATTACAGATTCAGCTATGTCGGCGCAGTAAAGCCCAATTGTCCCCACACCGCAGTAAAGGTCCAAAATCACGTGGTCGGCAGGGTCCTCGGCGGGCTTGCCACTCCAAGCGTTTCCTTGGGCAGCCTCACCATTCCCGATTGCTTCTCCTGCTGCCTGACTGTTCTCCTGTTCTTCATCATCTCCCATAAGGCAGTATTCCCTGACCTTATCGTAGAGCCTCTTCACCTGAACCGGATTGACCTGATAAAAGCTGCCTGGAGAAATCTCAAACTGTAGATCTCCTATCTTATCTACTATTACAGGCTTACCGGCGGCAACTATGTTTTCATCGCCCATAGCGCTGTCCTTTGCCGGTTTAGGCTTCTTATTGACGTTTATAATCACGCTCTCCAGAGAATATCCCACATCATATATGGCATCATCCAGCATTTCCACCAGCTTGGCCATATTAGGAATTCCTTTGCCGTTTACCACGAGAATTACCATGACCTCCTTTGTGGTAAAGGCTGTCTTCACGATAAGATGTCGGAGCAGGCCCTTTTCCCATTTTGGATCCCATGCTGTAATATTATCTTCCTCCATAAACCGGCGCAAAGCATCTGCTGCTGCCATAGCCGGAAAGGATTGAAGCAGACAATCTTCGCAGTCCACAACCTCATGGCTCTTCGCGCGATAAAAGCCTACGGCAGGCTCACCCAGATTTTCCACGATACCGCCTTTACGAGTAATTATCCCTCCTGTACTCACGGGGAAAGTCGCCTTGTTTCTGTATCTGTAAGCACCCAAGCTGTCGTTGTCGGTTTCCTCCATAGTAATTATGGGTCTCACCAGGGGTTGCTCCAGTCCCGCCAGGCGTTTGAGCTTTTCGTTGACCTGACGTTCCTTCATGGCAGTCTGGGCCATATAGTCAATACCTCCAAAGGGGCATCCTCCGCAGCCCGAATCAAAAAATTCGCACTCAAATGCTGCATCGCGATGCGGCGAATATTCTATGATCCTTAGAAGCTTTGAAAAAGCGTAGCTCTTTTTCACCTTGGTAAGCTCCACGGAAACAACATCGCCGATTACACCTCCCGGCACAAATACCACAAGACCCTCGGCTCTGCCGATGCCCTGCCCTTCCGCGCTCATGTCCTCTATTTTAAATTCAAAAACCTGTCCTTTTTCCATGAAAACTTACCTCTTTCCGGTATTCATCTATAACGTATTGGCGATTTCCTCTATTCTGCGAAGCCTGTTATTTATTCCTGACTTTTTCAGAGGCGGCTCCATCATCTGACCTAGCTCCGCAATGCCCAGCTCAGGATGCTGCAGCCGCATTTTCGCCGTTTCCCGAAGTTTTGGTGAAAGGTAATCCAGACCTTTCTTGACTTCTATTTTTTTTATCCAGCCTATCTGAGCTTCTGCTGCTCTTAGGGCCTTATCTATATTGGCATTGTCCAAATTGGCGCCCCGCTGACTTTTACCCCTCAGCTCCTTCATCATCATGGCATTGTCAAACTTCAGGAACATACCTCCGGCCTCCATGATGCCCAGTGCATCCCGTACCTGCTCGTTCTTCTTAAGATACACCCCGTAGCCCTTCCTGCGAGCCACGATTTTAGCGTTTATATCCGTAAATGTGTTCATCAGGCGACGAAGCTCCTTGGCTAGGTTCTCTGTCCCCGCGTTGATTTCAAAATGACAAACCTTCTCAGGGTCGTTTATAGTGCCTGCAGCAAGAAAGGCTCCCCTGAGATAAGCTCTCCTGCAGCACTTGGATTTTATCAAACCGTCGTATATTCCGTCGCTTATAACGTTCATCCCTTCCTTTACCATGAGTATGCCTGTTTCTCTGAGTATCTGTTCACTCAGGCTGTCAGCTCCTATGGAAAGTGTGTATTCGTTGCTCTTTTTCAAAGCGGTAGACCTTCCTACCTCTACTTCCGTGTCTATGGAAAAGTAGGTCCTTATCAACGTCTTATAATGTCTGGCCACGGCAGGGTTGGTAGTGGTCATAACTATTTTGAACTTACCACCTCCTACAAGACGTATGCTTCCCGCCATACGCATGAACCCGGCAATTTCCGCAAGCATACAACATTTCTTTTCCGGAACAAATCTTGCTAATTCATTTTTTGTTTCTGTTGCAAAGGACATCTCATCCTCCTCTACTTATATCTTCTCCAAAAAGTAAAGCCTTTCCGTTTGGCAGAAAGGCTTTAAATGTTCTATAATCCTATATTGCTACTTAAGACCCAGGATTTCTCTGGCTTCGTCAGGCGTAGCGATTCCTCTGCCGAGAAGCTTGGAAATCTCAACTACCTTAGCTACTATTTCTCCATTGCTTTTTGCGGGAACTCCCTTTTCAAGGTAAAGGTTGTCCTCAAAGCCAACTCTAACATGGCCCCCCATAGCTATTGTAGCTGCTGCAATAGGGAATTCATCTCTTCCGATTGCACATGCGGTCCATGTTGCATCTGCCGGGATGGATGATGCGCAAAACGCCAGGTCTCTTACCGTTGCCGTCATCTGTACTCCCAGAACAAAGTCAAAGTGGAGAGGCGCGTCAAGGAATCCCTTTCTGTGCATCTTCACAGCGATATCTATCATTCCCTTATCAAAACATTCCAGCTCAGGCTTGATGCCCTTCTTTTTCATTTCAGTTGCAAAGGTCCTGATTATATCTTCCGTGTTCTCAAATATCTCATCTCCGAAGTTACATGAGCCACAGCTCAAGGTAGCAAACTGGGGGCTTGGAGTGATATTAGTAGAATCAAATCGCTCCATTGCGGTCATTCCCGTAGCTCCACCTGTTGAAGGCTGGATGATAACATCAGGGCAATCCTTAAGTATAGCGTCCACACACTTCTGGAATCTTTCATGGCGCTGTGTCGGAGTTCCGTCATCCTCTCTGACATGAAGATGAATGACTGCAGCTCCGGCATCGTAAGCAGTTTTTGCTTCTCTTGCGATCTCCTCCACTGTGTAAGGAACAGCAGGATTGTTTTCCTTCATTACTTCCGCTCCACAGATAGCAGCCGTAATAATAAGTTTTTCCATAAATGTTCTCCTTTTCTCTAAAATCATTTCACACTATTTTACCATTGAAGCAATAGATTTTCAATGGCTGTTAACTATAAATCCCTGTGCTCTAAGGTCGTTCTTCTTCCAAGCGCTCTAAGCCTTTTATCTATTTCATTGGCTACCGCAACAGAGCGATGATGGCCTCCCGTGCAACCTATACAGACGGTCAGGCTATACTTGCCTTCCTTCATGTAAAACGGTATCAGGCTGTCTATCATATCAAGGGCTTTTATAAGAAATTCCTGAGTTATCTCATGCCTAAGAACGTATTTGCTGACCTTGATGTTATTTCCCGTAAGCGATTGAAGTGACTTGACGTAATAAGGGTTTGGTATAAATCTCGTATCAAATACCATATCTCCCGCAAGAGGTGTTCCCCTCTTGTATCCGAAGGACATTATATTTATCATAAAAGTTTTCTGACTTTCCTCAGATGTCATCAGATGTTTTATTTCCGTCCAAAGCTGAGCTGTCTTCATGTTTGAGGTGTCTATGACAAAGTCAGCCTCGTTTCTAAGCACCCCAAGCATATCTCTTTCCTTATGAAGTCCGCTGTATACAGACCCTCCCTCGGAAAGCGGATGGCTCCTCCTGGATTCATTGTACCTTCTTATAAGCACTCTGTCGGAGGCTTCTAGGTAAAGAATCTTGTAATCTATACTGTCTTTTTTCATCTCATCGAGAACTTCTTTAAGATCCTCAAAAAGTTTCCCGCCTCTAACGTCAATCACAAAGGCAGCCTTATCTATTCCCTTACCGCTGACCGTAAGATCGATAAAGCTTTTAATCAGCGCAGGCGGCATATTGTCTATGCAATAATATCCCATGTCTTCAAGACAGTCTATTGCCTGAGTTTTACCTGCTCCGGATAATCCTGTGATGATTATGGCTTTCATTTTTTCTCCTTTATATTTACGATTCTCTTCAAATCAAGACCAGCTCGCAACGCCCTCTCAACGCCTTCCTTAAAATCTCCCACTCTTCCCGGCGTATGAGCATCGCTGCTGATGATGAATCCCACTTTCTCCACCTGAGACGCTATTCTTATTTCTTCCTCCGTCAAATGCCCATGCCACGTGTTGATTTCCATAAGAGTATCCGTCTCAACACACACTCTTGCTATCTCTTCTATATCGAAGGGGCCCTTGTCTCCCGGATGGGTCAGTATAGATATATCGTTTTCTCGCAGAGCGTTTATCACCATTTCGGTGTTTGACCTGCGAAGACCTGCTTCTCCTAACTTCAGTCCCTTGCTCCACAGCCAGTTTCTAACGCAGCTACATCCAAACAGGCCGTAGTGATATCCGGCTATGATAAAGTCAAATTCTTCAAATTCCTCTGGCTTGATGTCAAGACCGGCTCCACCCCTTATTATATTAGCCTCAACGCTGATTTTCACATGAGTCTTGGGATATTTTGCATTCATTCTCTCAATATCGTTCCTGATATTGACGATTTCATTTCGGTTTATTCCATAAAACAGATGCCCTGGACCGTGATCGGATATAGCTATGTACTCCAATCCTCGTTCTATTCCCTTCCTTACGTTATCCTCCACGCTGCCCTTACCATGAGAATAGGTAGTATGAGTATGCAAGTCATAAATCATCTCGTATCTGTCAGCTATTTCTCTATACTGATTCTCCAATTATCCTCACCTCCGGTTCCAGTTTTACTCCGTATTTATCCAGGACCTCCGCCTGAACTATCTCCATAAGCTGCAATATATCAGCAGCCGTAGCCCCTCCCTTGTTTATTATAAAGCCTGCATGAAGCTCTGACACCTGAGCGCCTCCCACAGTCAGCCCCTTTAGACCGGCATCCTGAATAAGAGTTCCTGCGAAGTACCCTTCGGGCCTTTTGAAAAAGCTTCCCGCACTTGGATATGTCACAGGCTGCTTGCTGTTTCTTCTCCCCGTAAAATCGGCTATCTTCTCCCTTATTTCTTCCTCACGACCTTCTTCCAGTCTCAGTACCACCTCGGTGACTATATGACCTGTTTCGTGAAGCAAAGTATGTCTGTAACCCATTTGGAGTTCTTCCGCCGTCATACAGAATTCTTCCCTGCCATCTCGCGATACAAGACGAGCCTCCTTCAGTATTTGCGATGTCTCTCCACCGTAGGCTCCGGCATTCATAAATACGGCTCCACCTATGGTTCCCGGAATACCCGATGCAAATTCAAGCCCTGAAAGTTCTGCTAAAACCGCCGCCTTGGACACGACAGACATCAATGTACCAGCACCGCAGACCAGTTCTCTTCCGTCTGCTTTAGTATGATTAAAGGCGTCTCCAATCTTAACGATTATCCCTCTGTATCCACCATCTCTGACGAGAATATTGGAACCGTTGCCCAGTATGACATACTCTGCATCTTCTCCACTTAAAGTCTGTAAGACTGCCTTCAATTCCTCCATGCTTTGAGGAACAACAAGTAAATCGGCACATCCTCCCGCCTTAAATGATGTATGCCCGGCCATGGGCTCATTCTCAAATATGTTTTCGTCAGCAATTGCTGCCGTCAGCTTTCTCCTTATTGTCATCTTTCTTTTTTTTCTCCTTCTTAACCCTGTAGCTGTCCACTATATAATCAGATAAATCGGTTGAATATCCTCTTTTCTCCAGTCTGTTGTTGATGCCTCTGGACATGTAATAGTAAATTACCGCAAATATCGGTATACTTATTATCATGCCTGCAAATCCGAACAGTCCTCCGCCCACCAGCACTGCGAAGAGAACCCAAAAGCTGGCAAGGCCAGTACTGTCTCCCAGGATTTTAGGTCCCAGTATATTGCCGTCAAACTGCTGCAGAATAAATACAAATATTATGAAATACAGGCACTGCATCGGGTCTACTATAAGCAAAAGCATGGCCGAAGGGATTGCTCCGATAAAAGGTCCAAAGAATGGGATTATATTGGTTATTCCTATTATACAGCTTATAAGCAGTGAATATTCCCAGTCGAATATGGTCATAACGACGAAACATATACATCCTATTATCAGAGAATCTATAAGCTTGCCGTTGATAAATCCGCCAAAGCTCTTGTTCGTAAATTTAGCTCCGTCCAAAATCTCCTGAGCCGTGCTTTCCTTAAAATGCCCTATTACGATTTTTTTAACCTGAGCTGCGAAAACATCCTTGCTGTTAAGGAAATATACACATATTACCATTCCTATGAACAGGTTCATGAGCATACCCAGCATACTTATAACGCCTTCCGAAATGCTGAGTGCAATATTGTCGTATTCAGGCAGCAGAGTCTCTGTCACAAAATTAATTGTATTGCTTGTAATATTTTCGAGCCATCCGTCTACCATATTCTGCGCCGTAGGTATATTTTCAAACCTTTGGTCCAGCCATACCTGAACATTCTCCATTCCCGTAGGAAGTATATCTACTATCTTTGTGGCACTGTCAATAACTCCCGGAATTATCATCCACAGAACCCCTGCGATTACCACTAACAAAAACACCATTGATACAACCGTTCCCATAATCTTTGAAATCACAAGAGCCTTGGACAGCTTCTTCCCTCCCCTTCCAAAAAGCGCATATGTATTTCGCACCGTGAAATTGTACATAGGGCAAAGCAGATATGCCATAATGAGACCATATATGAATGGTGCCAATATTTTGCCGCAAATATGAAAAGAGTTTGATACAACGTCAAATCTATATATCGCAAAAAATACGAGAATACTGCATAAAATTACGAGAAAAGCAGTCAATCCCCATTTCAAGTGTTTTTCATCCAATTTTATCTTCATTAATTTCACCTCTACAAAACCATTTTACAATAATTCGCGCGTAAAGTCTTCATATTTTTTTAATCTGAAATATTTTTTATTTTTTTTCCTGTTTGGTGTTGAAATTCTCCTACATTCATGTATAATAATACTATATTATTAATATTTATACATTTTGATGATATAATATATATTATGCCAACAGGAGGAAATTAACATGGCTAAGGAAAAAGTGGTTTTAGCATATTCAGGTGGACTGGATACCTCTATCATCATGACATGGCTAAAGGAAAACTACGATTACGATGTTATTGCAGTATGCTGCAACGCAGGACAAAAAGAAGACTTTGAAGCTATCGAAAAGAAAGCAATCAAAACCGGTGCTATAAAAGCCTACACCGTTGATTTGAGAGAAGAATTCATTACCGACTATATCTGGCCTACTTTGAAAGCGGGTGCTATCTATGAAGGTGAATATATGCTTGGAACTTCAATGGCAAGACCTCTTATGGCAAAAAAGCTGGTTGAAATAGCAGAGAAAGAAGAAGCCTTTTACATAGCCCACGGGTGCACGGGAAAAGGAAACGATCAGGTTCGTTTCGAGACCACTATTAAGGCTCTGAACCCTGCCATCAAGATAATAGCTCCTTGGAGATTCTGGGACTTCCAGTCTCGTGAAGAGCTTATCGCTTACGCTAAGGACCACAACATTCCTATCAATCAGACGGAAGCCAAGATATACAGCCGCGATGAAAACATATGGCACATAAGCCACGAGGGCGGCGAGCTGGAAAATCCTTGGAACGCGCATCTTGATACCATTCACGTGCTCAGTGTTCCTCCGGAAAAGGCCCCTGATGAAGTTACATATGTGGACATAGATTTTGAAAAAGGCATTCCTGTTGCTGTAGATGGGGAAAAACTGGGCCCTATCGCTCTTTTGACTACTCTCAATGAGTTGGGGAGCAAAAACGGCGTGGGGACAGCAGATATTATAGAAAACCGTCTCGTTGGAATGAAATCCCGTGGCGTGTATGAGACACCGGGAGGAACTATTCTCTTCGCTGCTCATGCAGGACTGGAACAGCTAATCTTAGACAGAGACACCACCCAGTATAAGAACATCGTTTCTCAGAAATTCGCACAACTTGTTTACGATGGTCTGTGGTATACTCCTCTTCGTGAAGCAATAAGCGCTTTTGTAGACGTAACTCAGGGACAGGTCACCGGTACCGTTAAGGTAAAGCTCTATAAGGGCAGTGCCACCGTAGCCTGCAAAAAATCGCCTTATTCGCTTTACAATGAAGAATTCGCTACGTTCAGCAAGGACGATGTATACAATCAGAGCGATGCAGAAGGTTTCATAAACCTCTTCTCGCTACCGCTTAAGATTCGTGCAATACAAAAACAAACCGTCGAAGGAGGGGCAAAAGAACATGAAGCTTTGGAAAGGAAGGTTCTCAAAAGTAGCGACTTCATCTGCTGATGAATTCAACGCTTCCATTGAGTTTGACCAAAGGCTTTACAAAGAGGATATTACAGGCAGTATAGCTCATGCTAAAATGCTTGGGAAACAGGGAATAATCACTGCTGATGAATCAGCCCTCATAGTAAAGACACTAAATAAAATTCTGCAGGATATAGAAGACGGTAAAATTGAATTTACAATAGAGTCGGAAGATATCCACATGAACATAGAAACCATTCTTACGGAGCGTATCGGAGACGTAGGCAAAAAGCTCCATACGGCAAGAAGCCGAAACGACCAGGTTGCTCTGGATATAAGGCTTTACCTTAAGAAGGAAACAGATGAAATAGACTCTCTTCTAAACGAGCTTCTTGGCACACTTAAAGTTCTTGCCGAGAAGCACGTTAATACTATAATGCCAGGGTACACACATTTGCAACGAGCTCAACCCGTTTCTCTGGCT
>JAAZCE010000098.1 GCA_012513435.1 Clostridiales bacterium | reverse complement strand
ATTCGTCATCACCTTCAATGAATTCTTTAATTTGCGCTTTAGTTGGAGTTTTCCAATTCTTAATATATCCCGTATCGATATCAATATTTAGAATGATATAATCTCCGTAATGCTCGCCTGGCATCAGAGAAGGAACATAACCCTCATCCTGCTCATGAATACATTTACCGTCTTGATCAAATAACGCCGCGGTGAAGCAATCACATACCTTGGTATATATGCGCAGTTCTTTTGCGTCTACTTCAACTTCTTTTTTTATTCCAATTTTCATAGATATACATTAACTAATATATACTTTACAGTTTATATAAGTATCCATTTAAATTACAAAATAGGTTTTCAATTATCATTTTGTTGACGTCAACAAAATGATAACCTTTTAGTTATAGCAAATCAAATTGTATAATTATAAAATAAAAATACATTTATATATTCTCATTTATAGAATAATACGTATGAACTTGAAGCAAACTAAAAAACGATCTACCCAAAATCCAATGTCAATGTTTGACCAATTGTTTTCACCATTATCGCAATTAAATCAAAATAGAAAAGGAGCAAGCAAATTTTTTAATGCGGCAAAAAAAGGAGACATGAAAGCTTTTGCAAAATTAACAAAAGATGTATGGTTTCACAAATGGTCACCAATTTCTAAGAAAAACGACAAAGAATTTAGAACTTATAATAAAGAGTTACAAAGTATTTGTAATGATGTCATTGAAAAATATAAAGACCTTGAATGCATCGAAACCGGCATCTCTGAAAAGAAAAATTATCTCTCAACGCCATTTGGCTTAAAATTATCAGTTGCAGATGATGTGAATCCATATGAATTTGTACGTGATTATTATGATGTAATTTATTCCGATATCACCGCGCATATAGTTGATAAAAAATTCAGGAATGCATGCGGTAGCGATTTCATCAGCTTTTTAGAAAACGTCGAATATAATGGCGGATGGTGTTCGACCTTTTCATCACCCAAAAAAGACGACATAATTATTGATATAGGAGGTGGATACGGAATGTTTGCATTATTAGCGCTAAAATTAGGAGCTAAAAAGGTTTATGTATTCGAACCAAATACTCAGGCCAGAAACATCATTAAACGGAATAGGGAATTGAACGGATATACACAAGAAGAAATGCCAATTTTTAAATATGCAATTGGTGAAAAAACAGGATCCGCATATTTGTATACAAAACCCATGTATCCTTGTTCAGGTGTGATTAAATCCATTTCGCCTGACAATCCCGCATATAAAAATCAAAATTATGAAATTATTGATGTTATAACCTTGGATGCATTTATACAAAAAATGGAAACACAAGCAAGAATTGAATCTGAAGAAACCAACACCCCATACATAAAACCAAAAGTTAATTTTATTAAAATTCACACAAACGGGAATGAACGATTCGTATTAAAAGGTGCCACGTATTTATTGCAATACTTTGATACGGAATTGCCGGATTTAGTAGTCAATACTAGTTTTAGTCCATACGAATACAAATTAACTCGATCGATTATAGATGACAATACCTATAATAATAGTCATTATGAATATTTACAACGCATGACAAAATTCCATGCATCAACCTAACTTTTTTTAATTTTTTAACTAGACGAAATGTTCAAATACCTAAAAATATGCATCATTAAGATTTATATATACTAATAATACGTTATATTTAAAGGTTTGTTCAAAACTAAAAACGTTTAAATATTGCTAAATTAAATATACTTACATATGGCGTCACTCGAGGTAATCACAACAACTATATATAATTCAACTTATATTCCGTTTGATTTATATGTAATAATTTTCATAGCAACATTAGTATTTTTAGGAATGTCAATTGTTGTAAAACATAAATCGAAAATCCTGTTAGGTGCAATTGCTACGTTATTTTCATTCTTCATCACCTATTCGACTTTCGTGTTAGGAGAATCAACAAACATAGACTTGATATACAATAATACAACAAACCAGTATACATATTATACATTAGATACGATTTACACAGTACAACCCCTGTTGTTTTTATGTATAGGTTTGTGCGCGGTAACGGTATTTAATTTATGGATGAGTGTGTTCTATGCTGTAGAAGAGCAATTAACAGATGCGGTAGAAGAAAATGAAGATGTAAAAGTTCCTTATTTACAAAGCAATACTAAAGGTGACCACAAATGAAAGACAAAGAAGATGATGTTTTAAATTTAGAAGATGAATTGTCGAATTACGAAATTGCAACAGACGAGTATGACACTCTAAATTCAATGACCGACGATGTGTTGATTTCATCAACACGACCACCATCCAGTCAATCTATGGATGGCGATATGATGACCGCGCAAGATAATTATAATATCATTAGCGGCATTAACGAAATTCCACCTAAATACAAAGAACAAGCGCCCGAATTATTAACTACATTGATTACTTATAATAATATAGTAGGTGATGCGGCAAAAGCTGAATGGCAGATAAAAACACGTAATAATTTAAGAAAAAGGCAGATGTATATGCCAAATAATCCAATTACTGGTGAAGATATTGTAGTAATCACCTATTATAATGATTTATTACTAACAAGAGGCACAAATGGATTTGAACGGAAAATGTCAGTATCCACATTATCAGGTGTCGTATCAGAGGCCGAATTAGAATCCGCTCCAAGAAGCGCTAACATTCAACAAAAACGTGGATTTTTAGCAAGTATTTTTGGAGGACATTCTTAACTCTTTTTTACGTCTAGAATTACATTTAAATATAACGAAAGCGTTTTTATATAATATGGCAGATGTTGAGTTTTTAAAATGGATTAAACCTAAAATTAAAAAACACGATGTAATATTAGATTTAGGTTTTGGTGAAAATGAATTATCCGAATTACGAAAATTTTCAGATAAAATTATAGGGATAACTGATTTTCTTGTACATCCTAGAAAAGAAGTAAGAAAAGGTGATGGTATCGTTTCATTCATCGGAGATTATAACGAACTAATTAAACAAATTCCAACTGAATCAATAGATGTAATTTTTATGTCATCAAGTCTATATGGAGCAAATAAAAATTTTTTCAAACAAGCATACAGAGTGTTAAAACCAAATGGAAAAATAGTATTGGATGAAAAATTCGGTAATTCATGCCCGAAACAAATCCCTAAGTCACCAAGTAAATTTTTTAAAGTAGTAGATTATAAATGCACATTAAATACGTTTATGCATCGATACGAATGGAGATTTGCCGAACTTAAAAAAATATAATTTTTTAATATAATTACGCTTAAATATAGAAACCTCAACTTTTATATTATGAGTATTATAGATTTAAGTCTCTATGCATTATTCATTTTAATTATCGCAGTTTTGATTGCCTATATCCTAATGACACTTCCCGTCGGACTGGAATATTTCAAAGCCGCGTTTAGTAAAGATAAATATGCGTTGATGGTTGT
>JAAZCE010000001.1 GCA_012513435.1 Clostridiales bacterium | reverse complement strand
CGTCAAAAAGATATCTCTGACATAGACAGTAAGATTATCAGTATGTATGCTAGAGGTCTTACAACAAGGCAGATATCTGAACAGATAGAGGAAATCTATGGATTTGAATGTAGCGAAGGGTTCATCTCAGATGTAACAGATAAAATTCTTCAGGATATAACTGACTGGCAGAGCAGACCACTTGATGAAATATACCCTATTCTGTTCATAGATGCTGTTCACTTTTCTGTTAGAGAAGACCACATCATAAAAAAGCTGGCGGCATATGTAATCTTAGGAATTACACTTGACGGAAGGAAAGATGTAATCAGCCTTCAGATAGGAGAAAACGAAAGCTCTAAATATTGGCTTGGTGTTCTTAATGACCTTAAGAATCGAGGAGTTAAAGACGTAATGATAATCTGTGCCGATGGTCTTACCGGGATCAAAGAAGCCATTCAAGCTGCATTTGCTGAAACTGAGTACCAACGTTGCATAGTTCATCAGGTTAGGAACACTTTTAAACATGTCCCTTACAAAGACATGAAGTCTTTTGCTACTGATTTGAAAACGATATATCTGTCGCCAAATGAAGAGCTGGGAGAAAAATTGGGACGTAATCTCACCTATATTCAAGTTTTCCTCTGACGTTAGAAAAGTCATCTATACGACCAACGCCATAGAGAGCCTCAACAGCACGTACAAGAAGCTGAACCGACAGCGTTCTGTATTTCCGAGCGATATGGCTCTCATGAAATCCTTATATCTGTCAACGCTTTAGGCCACGAAAAAGTGGGGACTTCCGCTCAGGAACTAGGCCAAAGTTTACGGCGAATTTAGCATAATGTACGGGGGCAGAATGCCCGAATAATTCAACTCAGGAATGAATAAAGGCTGACCTCTTTGTGAAGGTCAGCCTTGACTTGTTTAAAAATATATTTTATAGTAAATGCGTCAAATGGAATCAACTGTAAGGAAGGTTCCTATCTCAAATCACCGTAGAAGGACAATTTACAGAAATAATTTCACACACTCTGTAGGTCTTCATTTTAGTCTGTGCCTTTCTTTTTTGGTGAGGTAAGCTGAGCAATTATTGCGGTGTAGCATTATTGCCCAAATAGAACATGCTTAAAAATGGGCTAGATTTATGTAGCACAAAAAAGATATATAGCCGTCCGTATAGCTCGATTTGATTTTCAGCTTCAAAAATTTCTGTAATTCCTTTTAACCTGTAACGAATTGTATTTTTATGTTGGAATAATTCATTTGCCACATCTTCCACGTCACCACCGTGAATTACAAAACATAGTGCAGTATCAAGAAGCGGTGTATACTTTTTGGCAGGATGTGAAAGCAGACCTTCGAATGTTTTTCTGTATTCCTGCATTTTAGGCTGATTAGCAACAGACAACAGACTATAAATGCTATCCCGGCTATCATAAAAAGCGGAATCAAGATTGTTGATAATGCACTTAACATTAGCAAATATTGCACTTCTTATAGCCGTTTGAATAGTGTTAGGTGAATTGCAACTTCCTATTCCAATTTTAGTGCCTTCAAAATTTTTATCATTACGAAGTTTTTCCAGTAAATAATTGGAATATGTCTTTACCTCTTCAAACTCATCCATGTCAAAAGAAATAATAAGCATTATTCCTCTCTTGTAAAAAAGTTGGGAATAAACTATGCTAAAATTACCGTTTTTAATATATTCCAGTAAGTTTTGTGTATGATAAATATACTCATGCAGTCCATGCATTTTATCAGATTTTTCAATTTCATTATCAGAAATGTATAGTGTGATAAATGCCTGTTCAAAGAAATACGGGTTCATCTGCTTTAAAAGTTTACCAGATTCTGTACAAGGCGTATCAGGCATATTAAACAATCTATCGAGAATTAAATCGTGCTTAAATGAATCCTTTTCGATTTCTAATTGCTTCTTTATTTCATAGATAATGTCATCCATATATACGTCACTAAAAAAGAAGATTGGAACCTTTTTTTCTTGAGCGAATTGCTTTAGCTCGTCCGATATTTCAAAAAAATATACAGTTTTAATCATTATAGCGGAAGCATTATTAATTATCAGTGTTTTAATATAATGTTCTGCGACAAAACGGCTTTCCTTTGCGTTGGTTAGTGCTGTTAATACGATTTCTCCATCATTGAAGTATTGGGGGATTATATCAACAGTCTCCCAGTCCAAAATACCAGTGTTCAAAATGATATTGTTAATACCGCTTTTGCCGGCAACAAGTTGTACGTTTTTAAATAATGGAAAAGTCATTACATCAGATACTGTCAACATATAAGCTATCCTCCAATTACGAATAAATCAGTGCCATTATTTATAAAATAATATATATTAGTATACCATAGATACTATAATAAAACTATTAAAATTTGTACAAAACACTATTTTCTGAATAGTGAATCTTTTTCCTGAAGCCTTTGGTATGCTGCCAGCGGAAGACCATCAGGGTTTGATGTATAGATACGAACTTGATTGTAATAGAGAAATACGTATCTAAAGATGATTGACTTAGCGTCTTTTATTTTCATGGTTGTTGTTGGGATTTTGTAGAGCAAATCTTTTTCTTTAGTCGATTACAGGTGGCCGGGGTGGATAGGGCGGATGGAAAAGAATGGCCTCATTCGATCTATGTCACAAAAATGATGCTCTCCAGATAACGTCGCATGTGAAGATGTATTTGGAAGAATAAAAGAAACATTGAACTATTTAAGCCCTATAGAGTACAGACATTCTCTTGGATTATATGAAGAAATTTTCAAGGGTATTCCCAAAACGGAATGTAAGACAGCGGCTAGAAAGTGCAATCAAAGCAGACATAAAAAGAAAGCGGATAGCATTCTTCAAGGTATACATGTGCAAATCGAGAGCAAAAAAGAAAGAGATGCTTTATCAGAAATGGGAAAATACTTAATAGGAAACTGGGAATCTATCATAAGGCGCAAAACGCTGGATATTCCGGGAAGCTGTACTGAAGCCCAAGTGAGCCATATCTTATCAGAAAGATTCAGCAGAGGCCCTATAGGTTGGAGTGAAGAGGGTCTGGGGAAACTTGCAAAGCTGAGAGTTTATGTTAAAAACGGTGGAAAGATTACTAACAAAGACTTCAAAAGCAACGGGAAGAGCAATGTATCCTACAAAGAATATGCAGATAAAGTCATAGAAGAAACCATAACTGGAGCAATAGACTGGAGCATATTGGAGCCAGAGGCTCCGATATTTAATGGGGCAAGCGGAACACAGGTGCTGACAAGCAGCTACGGAAGCATTAAAGGTCACTTGATCAATTAACACTTTGGAGTTGTCAACCAAAAACTTGACACCATCCGAACGGGATAATGATTTGACACGCCTTTTTCCAAGTGTTAAAATTAGCACAAGCGTACTAAAATACCGGAATATAAAAAAACAGGCACATTAGAGGAGAGATGGGGAATGAATAATACCAAGAAGGAGATTTTAAGAGTAGCCAAGAAAATGTTTAACGAAAAAGGCTACAATGCAGTATCTGTTCGGGATATCGCAGGGGAAGTCGGTATCGGTTCGGGAAACCTGACCTACTATTTTGCAAAAAAAGAAGAGATAATGGAGACGCTTCTGGCAGAGAGTAAGAGCGAGTATACAGTCCATATAAGTAGTCTGGAAGCAATGGACGAATTTTTTATGTATTTGCAACAGGACGTGAAAGAGAACTCCTTTTATTATGGTAGCCACACTCAGCTGGCACAGGTTTCTTCGGTGATAAGTGACAAGCAGAGAGAAATGTATGAAGAAAACAGTAACGTGCTAAAGGAAGGATTCCTGGAATTGTGCCGGGAGGGACTGATATACAAGGAAAGCTATAAGGGAGAATACGACAGGCTTATAGACAGCCTGTTGATTTCTATTACATATTGGATACCATTTTGTCAGATGAAGGGAAGCATAGACGTGAGGAGCTACCGACGACAGGCATGGTCCGTTATTTTACCTATAATGACCAAAGACGGGAAGGTAAGACTTTTTAAGCTATTGAAAAAATAAATGAGAGAAAACATGAGTTATTCAGAACTTGTAAGAAAATTGAGTCTTGAAGGCAAGATTATCGGAGCAACACGTGTGCATGTAGCTGCAACGGATTGGATTACAATAGCGGGCTGGTGGATGAATGTCCGATGATACCGGGAGGCTTTGGTGTGTTTCTTTCCCATGGTTCGGATCAGATGTGGACACCGCCGGGCGGGAAATTAAAAGGAGATCCGGCAACTGCAGAGGCTATGTTTGAAAGCATCCCAAAGGGAGTGATGGATGGTTTTGACGCTATTAAGCTTGAACCATACAGAGAAGACCTGAAGCCTGACATTGTCATAACATTTGTAAATCCCGACCAGCTTTCGGGAATGCTGGTGCTTCACGGATACACCAGGGGAGAATACGATTCTGCTATTGCAACTACCGCATTGGGATGTGCTTCCATGCTCAAGGTACCTTTTGCAGAAATGACTAAAGAAAAACCCAAGGCTGTAATTACCTCTACAGACCTGGCTCAGAGGCATATTGTAGATGAAAACAGTCTGGCAATATCAATGTCAGGCTGGGAATTTGAAAAAATGCTTGAAATAACAGAGGAAGGCTACTCCCATTCTCTAGTTTTTAAGAAAGTAAGGAAACCATCACACAAAGGAGAAGACGGTGAAAAAAGATTCACGAACCTGGCTTAAGCTAGTAAAAATAATAGCAGCGTTGGTTCTGGCCCTGCTTCTTCTCACGGCAGAAGGGATTTTTATGGGCATGTTTTCTGTGGACAGAGCCCTTACCAAGGATTCCGTGGAGGAGGAAATTGCAGATAGCGCAATAATAGACGAGCTGTTGGAAGAGGCTCTTGTTCAAAGCACGGTCAACGATGCTGGGCTATATGGAGACATAATTCAGCAGGTACTTAAAACGGAGACGATGACGAATTTCTTCGCCAATTACATGACGGGAGCCATGAGAGCACAGCTTTACGGTGAGGAGTATGAAGAAATAGCCAACGATGAACTGATGACAGCCTTTTCAAAGGGCGTTGAGGAAGCGACTGAATCAGGGACAGTCAATATCTCTCCTATGGAGGAGGAATATTTGAAACAGAAGATGGAATACGAAATTCCTGTAATGACTCAAAGCCTCAACGAGATAGCAGAGGAATATGAGGCGTCACAGGGAGTGACGATTCAGAGGCTCATGGCGAAGGAGGATGGCATACAGAAATATATCGGGACAGGCCATCGCATAGTGATGGCCCTGGCCTGTATTGTTTTTTCCATAGGTCTGATAGCACTGTTTTGGAAAAGCAGGCTGGGATTTTTGTGGTGCGGAGTGGTAACAGCCATAGTAGCCACTTGTTATGGACTGGTAGCTCTTTTGGGCAGATATATAGTCATGGATTCTGTAAACTATCCAGGCGATGCATTTATTGTAGGAGTGGTTGAAAATGGATTTGAATATATAGTTGTGGCAGGGTATATAGCTGCGGCAATTCTAATAGGGCTATGCATTTTACTGAGAGGATTAAGAAAGGATAGATGACATGAAAAAAATATTGAGATTGCAGAGCGCTCTGCTTAAGGAAATCGATAAATATGAAAAACTGGTTCCCGAGAGGGATTACTTTATAGACTGGGAAAGGGTACATATTTCAAGCTGCGCTAAAGTTGGATATATGTTTGCCGAGGAGAGAGGGGTTGACCCTATTCTTGCAGCATGCGCCTGCGCCTGCCACGATTACGGCAGGATCATAACGGGTAAGCAGCAGGATCATGCTGAAGTGGGATATGAACCTGTGCAGGAGTTTCTCAAGGGAACTGGCTTGTTTGATAATGAGGAAATAAAGCAGATAGCCATTGCTGTTAAAAACCACAGCAAAAAGGCGGAAATCGCTTCGCCTCTTGAAGAAATCGTAAAGGATGCAGATGTTCTTGATTTTTATCAATACGGCTACGGTTTTGCACGAAAAGAACAAAAAGACAGACTGGAAAAATTATTGGGACATAGCATTTAATTCCACGATTACAAGTCAAAAAAATATAGATACTAAATATATGAGTCTTGTAATTTTTGTTACCGGAGCTACCGGATATTCATTGATAGAATATTTTTTTAGAGGCTACACTCATTGGTCTATGGCATTGACCGGCGGAGCGTGCTTGCTGACTTTTTACTATTTTGTAAGGGGGAACAGGAAAAGATCTCCTTTTGTAAAGGCCCTTGCAGGTGCTTGCATTTTTACGGTCTTTGAATTTTGCGTAGGGCTTGTGGTCAATCTTTGGTATGGTTGGAATGTGTGGGATTATTCTATGCAGCCGGGAAACATATTGGGGCAGGTGTGCCCGGTGTTTTCCATTGCATGGTTTGTTGTATGTCTGATAATACTCTTTGTGGCCAACAAGGTGAAATTGCTGTTGAGGATATTGCCTGATACAGATAGAATGTGACTGAGGTGTAAATTATTATGAAAAAAACAGAAGTAACTATATTGGAAAACAAATTGGAAAAACTTAAGGTAATCATATCGGGCTATGGGCAGATGATTGTAGCCCTTTCAGGAGGCGTTGATAGTGTATTTCTCACGGCATTTGCATACAGAATATGGGGGGATGACAGAGTGGCCGCCCTTACGGCTTCAGGACCGCATTTTGCAAAGGATGAGATCGTATATGCAAAATGGTTCTGCGAGACAATGGGTATAAGTCATAAAACAATAGATGTAGGCTATATATTGCCATTGATAGAAGACAACTCTGAGGACAGGTGTTACCTTTGCAAAAAAGAAATATTTTCTGTGCTAAAGGAAAGAGCCCAGATGGTGGGAAGTGTGCTGGCAGACGGAACAAACGCTGACGACATGAAGGATTACAGACCGGGAATGAAGGCTCTCAGAGAGCTTGATATAGCAAGCCCCTTGAAGGAGGCAGGGCTGACCAAGGTGGAAATAAGATGTGCATTAAAAGGAATGACAGAGGACGACGACGCCCTAAGGGAGGCGTTCATGATACCCGGGATTCAGCTCTCCGAGGGAGAAGTCACAAGAGGGCCTATATGGGAAAAGCCTGCCTTTGCATGTTTGGCCTCAAGGATTCCCTATGGGGAAAAGATATCAGAAGAAAAACTGAAGGCAATCTACACGGCTGAACAAGTGCTCAGATCAATGGGATTCAAGCAGGTACGAGTAAGGCACCATAACGATGTAGCAAGAATAGAGGTTTTGCCTGCTCACAGAGCCGGATTTTGTAATGAGGAGCTTATGGACGAGGTAAACGAAAAGTTAAAGGCATGTGGTTTCAAATATGTATCTTTGGATTTGGGAGGGTACGTTATGGGCGGTTTGAATCCTGCGGGATCCGGACAAAATGTTTTAGCAGACGCCTCAATAGAACCTTCAACCCCAAAAAGGTACAGCTTTGATGATTTCGTCAAAATAATAGGAAGGTTGAGAGCTCCTGACGGATGCCCGTGGGATATTAAGCAGACCCATGAAAGCCTTAAGGAATGCCTTATTGAAGAAACGGGAGAGGTTATAGATGCCATAGATAATAAGGATGACGAAAATTTCTGCGAAGAGCTGGGGGATTTGATGCTTCAAGTTATAATGCATGCACAGATCGCAACAGAGGAAGGACGCTTTAGCATAGAAGACGTAATACAGGCAGTGTCGGAAAAAATGATACGCAGACATCCACATGTTTTTGGCGATAAAAAAGCAGGCTCCCCTGAGGAGAGCCTGGCTTTGTGGGAAGAAATCAAAAAACAGGAAAAGTCGAAAAATAATTCAACGATGTTTCAAGGATCAAATCCTGCCATTGAAAGCAGTTAGATCCAGGCCTTCGTAGCTTGAAAGAAATTCTCCCATGGTATTCTTGATGAAGGTACAGCCATCTTTTTCGTCGGCGGCCATATTCATGGGCAGAATAGGGTCGTGAAGAGATTTCCTGAGAAGGCACCATCCATTTGGAAAGTTGATGCGAACACCTTCATAGTTAGGCTCTTCCAGGGAAAGCTCATCTTTTGATTTTACATATGCTTCAAGGTCTTTCAGTATTTTATCTCCTAAGACCCCGAAGTTTTCGGCAGTAATAGGAATGCGTATTTCCTTTTCATCGGCAGGAGCTTCCAGCGTTTCAAGTAGGCTGTCTAGTGACTTACCTTCTTTCTTAAGAAGAGCAGCCTTGATCACTATTTTAGTTGCCAGGTAGGCGCCGTCATCAAGAAAATAGTTTTCTTTAAGAGCAGCATGGCCTGAAGTTTCTATTGCCAATTGACAATCTATGCCCTGGGCGTTGAGTTCCAGGGCTTTATTTATTACATTTTTGTAGCCTCGTTTGAAGCGCAGATGCTTGAGACCCAATTGGTTTTGCAGGAATGCGGTCAGCTGTTTGCTTGTGATGCTGTCCGTAACTACAGTGGTTCCAGGATGATTTTCGGAAATCAGAGCTGCGGCCATAGCTACGATCCAGTTTCCGGAAATTTTTCTGCCCCGCCCGTCTACAGCGGCGGAACGATCCACATCGGTATCAAATATTATTCCGAAGTCGGCGCCCTTAGAGATGACCCGTGTGGAAATAGCATTCATGGCATCCTTGTCTTCAGGGTTGGGAGCGTGATTGGAAAACATACCATCAGGCTCTAGGTATTGGCTGGCGCTGATGTCTGCTCCAAGAGGAGCAAGCACTCTTTTTGCAAAGAATCCGCCTCCGCCGTTGCCGGCGTCAACAACGATTCTCATACCTTCAAGAGGTCTGTCACCTCCATCTGCTCCGTCAAGGATAAGCTCCTTCAAATGATCGCAATAAGGAGTCATTATATCACCCTTTTCTGCAGGAAATACTTTTTTGCCCAGTCTATGAATGAAGCCATCGATATTAGTGGGTTCTCCCAGATTTTTGAGGCCTGAATCGTCATCCTCGGCATATGAGAGGATCTGAGATATATCTGATTTATTCAATCCACCTTCCGGTGTAAAAAACTTAAACCCGTTTCTGTTGTAAGGCAGATGGCTGGCCGTTATCATAAGACCTCCATCGCATTTGAAGTCGGCAAATTGGGTAGTCATGAACATCGCGGGAGTTGAGGCAAGGCCACAGTCGTAGACCTTGACGCCGTAAGACCCAAAGCAATTCATAAGGCCATCAAGAAGATGCTGTCCCGAAACTCTGGGATCTCTCCCTATGGCTATTTTTAAGTCAGCGGGCTTTTTGTTGTTTTTATTGCGGAGCCAGATCAGGAAGCCCCTGGCAATATCAGATGCTTCATCAGCAGTCAGATTAGGTAACTGACCGGGAACGCCTGTAATGGCAATACCCCTGATATCGCTTCCGTTTTGCAATTTTTTATAGTTTTTCATTTGATTTCCTTTCCAAAAGGCAGCTGTGCGATAATAACCGCAATAAACATGAGAATGCAGCCTATAGTTTCTTTTACTATAAAAATTTCATTTAGGATAATGAAACCGAATATTGCTGCAAAGAGAGCTTCAGTACTTAGTAATATAGATGCAGCAGTAGGGTTTGTTAAAAATTTCTGGCCGAGAGCCTGGAAGGAAAAGGCTATGGCTGTTGAAAAAATACCGACGTACAGAATAGCCATCCAGGAGCCGGATATAGAGTCCATGGTAAGAGGTTTTCTAAATACAGCTACAAGCAGGCTCATAATGCCTACCACGAGAAACTGAATGGCGGTCAGTTTGATAACATATACATTAAGTGCAAAGTATATGGAAGGCCCAGAAAAAGGTGCCTATAAGGATTATCAGATCGCCGGGCAAAATGGAAAAGCTTTTGGTAATGCAGAGGAAATAAAGTCCTGCAACACCGAGAAAAGCGCCTATCCAGTTAAATATATTTGTATTATGCTTCAGGAAAATACCGAAGATAGGAACGAGAAGCATGTAGAGGGCTGTAATAAACCCTGTCTTTCCCGCATCTACGGAAACCAGCGCCCTCGCCCCATCTGTTGAAGATTGGATGCAAAGAAAATAATTACGCCGCATGCGATGCCTCCTGTCCACAGGGTTTCTCTTTCCTGCTTTACTTTACCGGCAGATCTCGTAACCTCCTTGTCTTTGTTGATAAAATCACCGATCAGAAAGGTGATGACGAGGGCAACGGTGTCCATTCCCATTCTCTGCGCTACGAAGGCCAATCCTCATATAATAGTGGTGATAAATAAACAGATTATTGATTTTGCGTTGTTGTTCATTTTAGATCCTTTCCCCAACGTAAATAGCAAGTCTCACTACAAGAGATATTCTGTCAAATTATAGATGTATTGTCAAATAATATTTTCACCTCCAAAATAACCGTAAAGTTTATAAAGGATGACATAGACCCATAGCTGCATATAGTAATCGGGGGCCGTGTCAATATTTAAAATGGATTTTATTTTTCCCAGCCTGTAGCGTATAGTGTTGCCGTGCTGAAAGAGCTTTTCGCCTGTAAGATTTATGTCACCGTCACATTCTATGTATGCCAGCAGAGTTTCATGCAGATTAGACCGGTGAGCCTTATCCTGGGTGGTCAGCCTGTCATAGATCCTTTTATAATAGTCCTCCACCCATTTGGTGTGCATATTGGGAATGAGTATCTGCCCCATACCAATATTCTCAAAATCCACCTTATCATGTTCCCCTGCAAGGGCACTGTACGCCGCCTGTACCCCTTCATCCAGGGCGGATTTCAAATCTTCAATAGGGTATTCACCGCTAATCCCCAGCCTGAAATCATCTGGGATTATGTTTAGCTTCGTCAGGAAACCCTCTAATGATTCTCGAAGACAAACCTCTCCTTCTGATTGTGTGTATATTATCAAAATACAGTTACTTCCTATTGTAAGGGAGTTTGAAGACTCATTCCTGTTAGCAAGGCTGGCGTCCACCTTAAAATAGGAATTGCTGTATTTAAGCAAAGCCCCTTTAATGTTGCGGGCCTTTGGAACGCAAAGGCAGCAGAGACACCTTTCATTAAAAAATGGATTAATGTCTTTAATAATCTGTAGCTGATTGGCGGAAACATCTTCGTTCTGGAGTCGCCTGATGTTTTCAATGAGCCTTTCGTTGTTGTTGCCGGCGGAAAGAAGGCTTTTTACCGTATAAATTATATCATCAAAGAACGTATTGTAAAAAAGAAACAAGGGCACATGCCGCCTGTTGGCGTAGTCCACGATTTCATCGGGGAATCTATCAATGAATACGGTTTTGAGGGCTATTGCCGCCACACCTATATCAATGAGAGTCCTCAAGCCATCAAGGGAATTTTGAGAACCGTTCTGCATTCCGGAAAGGGTGGTGACCACGAAAGCGCCGGGGAGAAAGGTTTGGCGCAGAGTTTCCGGAGTTTCCCAGTCAAATATCCCGGTTTCCGAAACCAGGTTTTGCAGCCCACTCTTATCGGAAACTAATTTTAGCTCGGAAAAAGCGCTATAGGTGAGTAAATTGGATATGGTGACCACGTGGCCCTCCTAACTGAGTCATTGTAATAAAACTTGGATTTTTGTCATTATAACATAAAGAACTATAAATCAAAACACATCTTTTGTAAAAATTACAAAAACACTCCCTTATTTTTAAAGAGACGGATAATTGCAAAACCGGCTCATGTCTGATATTATTAAGATGATATAAAGAATTGATTACGAATAAGTAAATTTACATATACCCTATCCCCTACTAGGAAGGACAAACGCAGCTACGTGCCGTTTGCCCTTCTTTTATTTGTGGCTTTAGCGGCGGTTTCGACTGATGATAGGAGGGAGGAACAGTAAACCACCCGCTATGCAGGTGTGGTTAAATATCTTGCATTTTAGGTAAAAAAGACATCCTGTGCAAAGGTAGAAAAGGTCCGCCAACCAATCTATTGAAGCAAAGGCGGAATGTTTAATGAAAGACAACGAACGATAGTTTAGCAAACACAGTGTGAAATTGTAAATATCACATTGTGTTTACACCTTTAACGTGCCAGTGAGGAGCAGAGGGCCATGCCCGCATAAAAACAACAACTCGTTAGACGCGTGGATGGTTTTTTGTTAAGAAAGTCCAGAACTGACGGATAAGTTGACATTAGTATGCAAACAGAGCAAAATTATTATAATGAAAAACCACAACATTACAACAAAAGATAATATCAACTTGCGCAAGGGGAATAAGTATATATAATAAAAGATGAAAAGAGGTGGCCCCAATGACTAATGAAATTGAATATAAAGAGAGAGTGGAGGCATTAGAAAATGCATTTGAAGCCTCGTATGATGGGATACATATTCTTGACAGTGAGGGCAGGACGATTCTTATAAATAAAGCTTGTCAGAGAATCGAAGGAATTACAAAAGAAGATATAGGCAATAAAACTATAAGTCAGCTGGTTGAAGAAGGCTATTATGATGAATCCGTAACTTTGTTGGTGCTTGAGGAAAAAAGAGCTATTACAAGACTTCAACGTGTAAAAAACGGTAAAGAAATACTTGTAACAGCCATGCCGATATATGATGACGAGGGTGAAATAGTTAGAGTCATTGTTAATTCACGGGATGTTACTGAACTGTCAGAGCTGAGGGAAGAAATACAGGACAAGGAAAATCGCATTTACTTGTACGAAGAACAGCTGAGCTTAAAGGATATGAGTGAAAGGGTCATTGCAAACAGTAAAAATATGAGAACTGTTTTAAAGACCATAATGAGTGTTGCAAAGGTTAATTCAAATGCTCTTATTACAGGTGAATCCGGCACGGGAAAGAGTTTTATTGCTGAAATGATTCACAAGAACAGCCAGAGAAAAGATCAGCCATTTGTGAAAATAGACTGCAGTGCAATTCCGGAAACGCTGTTCGAATCAGAATTGTTCGGATATGAAGGAGGGGCATTTACAGGAGCTGATACAAAAGGTAAGATCGGGCTGGTTCAGATGGCAGATAAAGGTACCATTTTTCTTGATGAGATAGGGGAAATGGCTGTTGCAATGCAGGCGAAACTTCTTAGATTCATTCAAGAAAAGAAATTCTATAGAGTGGGTGGAAATGAACCAATTGAAATTGATGTGAGGATAATATCTGCAACTAACAGAAATCTTGAGGAAATGGTAAAGGAAAGAAGATTCAGGGAAGACCTTTTGTATAGGATAAATGTAATTCCAATTGATATACCACCCCTTAGGGAGCGAAAAGAAGATATTCCAATTATTATAATTAATAGTCTTAAACATATTAATGAGAAATACGGGCTTAATAAAAAAATATCTGAAGAAATCTTAAACATAATGACTGAGTATGAATGGCCGGGAAATATTCGAGAACTTGAAAATGTTATAGAAAGGATTGCAGTAATATCATCAGAGGACAATCTGAGATTGGAGGATTTACCAATAAAGATTAAACACAATGCTTTAAATGCTCCGATTAAAAAGAAAGGTTTGGACGATATCATAAACTCTATAAAGGGTAGTGATATTACGGGCGGAGAGATAACTTATAAGGAAATAATTGATGAATATGAACATGATTTGTTTGAAACTTTAATATTAAAAGGATATAAACCTCTCAGGATTGCAGAAGTATTGTCTATGGACGTAACGACAGTCAGGAGAAAACTGCATAAATACAATATCAGGTTTAAATAGATTATTTAAGCTATAACAGAAATGCGTTTTTGCCTTTAAAAGCAAAAACGCATTTTTATTATACATGCAAGTAAATTTAAACAATATAACCGTTTCGGGTTAAATAAAAAATGCAAATATGCATTTATAACAAAGTGATTAAGTATAATAAACGTTGGAATTTCAACGTGTTTATGTTTGGCATGAACTTTGCGTTTACATTAATAGTGTATAAGATGTTTTGTAAATGAAAGGAGAAATTTTATGAAAAAGAATTACATGCCAACAGACGCACTGGTTTCACCAAGATTTTGTGGAATCAAGACTTTTATGAGAACCCCATATGTTACAGATTTAGAGGACGTAGATGTTGCTGTTATTGGAGTACCTTTTGATACAGCGACAACCTATAGGACGGGTGCAAGATTTGGTCCGGCAGCAATTAGAGACATGTCAACTACAGTTCGTCCATATAACATTGATATGGAAATTAACAGCTTTGAACATATCAACGTTGTTGACTGCGGTGATATGGATATTATTCCGGGATATATCGAGGACACATATGAAATAATTGAAAGAGAATGTGCCAAGATTCTGGATGCGGGTGCAGTTCCAATTTGTCTTGGTGGAGATCATTCAATAACATTGGGAGAATTAAGAGCAGCAGCAAAAAAGCATGGTCCTCTTGCATTCGTACATTTTGATTCACACACTGATACAGTTTCTTCGTATTTTGGAAAGGACTATTGTCATGGAACACCGTTCTTTCACGCAATAAAAGAAGGATTAATTGACCCTGCTCACTCAATTCAGGTAGGAATGAGAGGTAATCTCTATGAACCAAATGGATTTAAAGATTCAGAAGATCTGGGCATTGAAGTAATTACAGCCAAGGAAATGCATCAAATTGGTATTGAAGAGACTGCAAGAAGAATTGTTAAAAGAATCGGCGATAAGAAAACATTCCTTACATTTGATATAGATTTCGTGGATCCAGCTTATGCACCGGGAACGGGAACTATTGAGATCGGCGGATTCAGCAGCCATGAAACTATGGAACTTATCAACGGAGTTAAGGATTTAAATGTTGTTGCCTTTGATCTTGTTGAAGTAGCACCGATGTATGACCCGACACAGATAACAGCATTCCTTGCTGCAAATATAGTCCATGATTTTATTGCTATGGTTGCAAGAAAAAGAAAGTAACAACTCTTTTTACTAAGGAGGTTTAATATGGTATCAGTAATTGACATTATTGTTTGTATTGTATATTTCGTTATTGTAATCGGAGTAGGTATATTTGCATCCAGAAAAGCTAAATCAAAAGAGGACTTTCTCGTTGCAGGAAGAAGCCTGCCTCTGCCAATGTTCACAGCGGCAATGGCGGCTGTAGTAATAGGCGGTGGATGTACTATAGGCGGAACAACATTGGCTTATAACAGTGGCATAGGCGGAATCTGGGTTGGTGGAATGTATGCAATCAGTATATTCCTGTTAGCTTGGCTTCTTCGTACTAAAATGTCCAATATGAGAATTTTAAGTACAAATGAAGGGGTAGGAATATTCTATGGACCATATGCCAGAAGTGTAAGTGCTTTGATCATGCTTATATATCTTTTTATGATAGCGGTTTTAAATGTAGTAAGTATTGGCGCTGTTTTAAGTATAATGACTGGACTATCAACGACTGTATCAATGTTGATAGGAGGAGGGATAATTGTTGCATATATTACAGTAGGCGGAATGTATGCTGTAGCATTTACTGATATTATCCAGTTCGTAGTAATGACAATAGGCGTTATGTTTATTCTTCCAATATTGGGATTGATGAATGTTGGCGGGTTCAGTGGTTTAAGTGCAAGCCTTCCTCCGGAATCCTTTGATCTGACAAGTATTGGTGGTTCCAGGATTATTGCATATGTATTTCTACTTGTACCGGGATTTCTTGTTGGTCAGGACATTTGGCAGAAAGCTTTTACAGCAAAGAGCCCACAGGTTGCAAAGAAGGGGACATTGCTTGCTTCGGGATATATTTTCTTGTATGCAATTGCAACAGTTATTATAGGTATGTGTGTTGCAGCGGCTATTCCAAATCTTGAAAACAGTGATCTTGCATTTGCTACAGCAGCTGCAACATTCTGTCCCGGAGGAGTTAGGGGCCTTGTCCTTGCCGCGGCATTGGCATCCATTATGTCAACCGCAAATGGTGGAATAATCGGATCAGCAACGGTTATATTTAACGATATGATTTCTGTAAAGAAACCGGAAATAAGTGGTAAGGCTGCAATTAATACTACAAGAGTTCTTATAGTGCTGGTATGTATCTGTGCAGTGGTATGTGCAATATTTATTCAGAGTGTACTTGTAGCTCTGGATGTTGCGTATGCATATCTGTCGGGATGCGTATTCGTACCACTTGTATTGGCGTTCCTGCTTAAACGCGTGAGTGCAAAAGCCGGTTTGATTTCATTGGTAGCAAGTTTTATTACTGTAACAGTTTTATTCTTCATATGTGGAATAACGTCTACATATCCTATTATTTTTGGTATGATAGTCAGCGTAGTGCTGTTCTTTGTCGTAAATGCTATTGATAAAAAAGGAAAGCATGCAATTGATTTTGCAGAAGATGGAGAAATATTTATTGATGGTAAAAAGAGCAAGGCTTAGCAATAAGGACATAAAAACACTTTACCATACTTAGTCACAAAAAAGAGCTTGATAAGGGGAACGATATTTAATCGTAATCCTGTACGACATTAGTCGCAAGCTCTTTTTTACGAAAAAGAATCATATTTTAAATTGGCATTTATGGTGCGTTTGATTATTATTGCACAAAAATCTAACAGCGAAAGAGAAGGTAAACAATTTGGAGAAAGCAAAAGGTTTATGGAAAGACAAATTAACTGGGATTATTGCACTATTAATAATTGGTGCATATCTTATTGTCTTTTTACAACAGGATACAGGAAGCTCGGCACCATTGCCCGGGTGGTTAATGCTTACCATACTAATGGCAATTGGACTAATTTTAATTTTTTCTGTTATGAAGATAGGGAGAACAAAGGGAACTACAGCCGATGACTTTTTGACGGGAGGAAGAGGAGTAGGTCATGGTATGACGAATGCCTCTATTGTCGCAACGTGGATCTGGGCGGCAACGTTGATGACAAGTAGCTGGACCGCATATTCATTTGGATACATAGGCCCCTGGTGGTATGGGCTTGGCGCAGTTTTGCCACTTCCGATTATAGGATTTCTAGGCAAACGCCTGAGACATGTTATGCCTAACGTCAGATCATATCCGGAATTTATCAGCCACAGACTGGATAAGAAGAATCATATTTTGCTTACAATTATTTCAATTGTAGTAAGCGGGGTTGTGGCAATTATGATTGTATCTGGGGCCTCTGTCATGGCTGTATCATACGCTAATATTCCCTACTGGATTGTTGCGATGATATTATTGATAATATTCGTATCATATACATCAATTGCCGGGTTATGGGCAAGTATATTCTGTGATACGATTATGACGTTGTTTATGTATGCTGCAATGGCGATTCTCGTATTTGGTATACTGTTTTCAGTAGGGCCCGGAAAAATATATGACGGACTCGTTAATGTGATGACGACGAAAGCAGTTCTTCAGCCCGAAGCTACTGCAGCCACGCAGGAAAATCAGCTTGATCCACTTAATATTGCAAATATAGGTGGGATAGGATTCCTCATGACAAATATAATCGGGAATCTTGGGGCAGTGTTGTGCAATCAGACATACTGGGTGCGTACAATTGCAGCTAAGGATGATAAAACAATTATGAAATCATTTGGAACAGCTTCATTTTGCTGGACCCCTATTCCAATTGCTGTTGCAACGGCTCTTGGATTGTATGCCCTGTCACAAAAACTTATGGTTGGGAAAAGCTATACAAATGGTGGAATTACCATGTTGTTTACAGAGGCGGATGCAGTTGCACCCTTAGGGGCATTTGTTGCCCTGGGAGTTATAGGATTGCTGTTCTTTGTTATAGCTACATTAGGCGCATCTATCAGTACCGGTGCCGGTGAAATAATGTCGATGACAACCTGCATAGTGAACGATGTGTACAAGGGACATCTAAAAAAAGACGCAACAGACAAAGAAATATTAAGGATGAGCAAAGCATTTCTCTGGATATGTGCTGCATTGATATATGTAATTGTTATGATTTTAAGAACAGTTAATTTTCCGTTTTCAGGAATGTATCAGGCTATGGGAATAGCATTCTCATCAGCGGTAATTCCAGTTATATTATCTTTGGCGTGGAAGAAAACCAATCGCGATGGCGTGTTTTGGGCCATTATTTTTGGTGCGGCGGCTGGAGTCGCATACTGGCTGTACACAGGATTTGATATGAACTGGGGTGTTGTAATCAGCAATATCATAGTTATTACTGTATCAACAATTACTGTGATGGGATGGTCAATACTAAAGCCCGAAAATTATATATTTAAAAATGTGAAGGCAAAGGAGGGAAACGAAAATGCTGAGTAGAACAGGATTTTATATCATATATGTCATTGGAATTTTTTGGTTTGCAGCTGCCGGAATCTATGCATATAAGGCAGCGATAAAGGATTTTATCCAACTTTATAGGGAAAAGAGAGGCAGAATATAAATAGTCAGATATTCAGAATATAAAAAAATCTTTGTTAATTAAATAATTAACAAAAACAACTTTAAAAAGCAAAAATCCCCTTGACAATTATAAAAGAAATAGTATAGTTGAGGTGTAACAAGACATAAACGATGGTCTAAGTCCGTATAAGGTGTGTTTTGTATACAATTAATGGGAAATAAGGGCTTAAGAGTTTGATGGCAATTTTACGTTTTGCTGTTTTCAGTGCCGGATTTTTTTAGGCCTTGGAGTGTGAATATTTTATCAATATCTATTGATAAAATATTCAAAAAACTTCCAAAAGAATACGGTTGTTACAAAAATCACCAATATTAATGCAGGAGGGAAATAATGGATTTCAAATTATCAAAGACACATTTACTGCAGCAGGAAATGTATCGAAGGTTCGCGGAGAATGAAGTAAAGCCATTGGCAGAGGAAATGGATGAGAGCGAGCAGTTTGATATGGAGCTGCTAAAGAAAATGCATAAGTATGGCCTGATGGGAATCCCATACGCCAAGGAGTACGGAGGAGTAGGCGGAGATTATCTAAGCTATGCGCTGTGTATGGAAGAGATATCAAAATGCGACGGAAGCACAGGAATAACTATCTCAGTACATACATCACTGTGCTGTTCATGTATCGATTCATTCGGAACGGAAGAGCAGAAGCAGAAGTTCTTAAGACCGCTTGTAGACGGAAGCAAGACAGGCTGCTTCGGACTAACAGAGCCAAATGCAGGCTCAGATGCAGCAGGTCAGCAGACTCAGGCAGTCTATGATGAGAAAACAGATGAATATATAATAAACGGAGGGAAGATATTCACAACCAACTCAGGCTTTGCAGATATCTTCGTAGTCTTCGCCCTGACAGATAAGAGCGTTGGGACAAAGGGAATATCAGCCTTCATTCTTGAAAAGGGAATGGAAGGAATCACAGTAAGCGAAAACATTAAGAGAATGGGAATAAGAGCAGCATCAAACTGTGAGGTATCCTATGAGAACGTAAGAGTACCAGCAGGCAACATGATTGGAAAAGAAGGCAAGGGCTTTAAGATAGCAATGAAAGCACTTGACGGAGGTAGAATAGGAATCGCAGCTCAGTCTGTAGGCCTAG
Organism: Clostridiales bacterium; assembly: GCA_012513435.1. Lineage (GTDB taxonomy): Bacteria > Bacillota > Clostridia > Peptostreptococcales > Anaerovoracaceae > Lentihominibacter. The sequence continues at coordinate 2,025 of JAAZCE010000001.1, read as the reverse complement.
CCCAGGGAGCATTAGATGCAGCAATAGAATATGTAAAGGAAAGAAAGCAGTTTGGAAGACCGATAGCGGCATTTCAGACAACCCAGTTTAAGTGTGCAGACATGCAGACAAAGATAGATGCAGCAAGACTTCTCACATATAGAGCAGCAGTAACAAAGGATAACGGAGAAAACTACGGACCGGATGCAGCAATGGCAAAGCTGTTTGCATCAGATGTAGCAAATCAGGTATGCAGGGAAGCAGTACAGCTTATGGGAGGCTACGGCTACTGCAGAGAGTACCCGGTAGAAAGGGCCCTTAGAGACGCTAAGATAACGGAGATATATGAAGGAACATCGGAAGTAATGAAGATGGTCATTTCAGGGTCCATGAAGCTAAAGTAAGTGAAAAGGAGAGATAAGCAATGAAGATAGCAGTATGCATTAAACAGGTCCCGGACACAAACGAAGTGAAGCTGGATCCAAAGACAAACACACTCATAAGGGACGGAGTGCCAAGTATAATAAATCACGATGACAAGGCAGGAATAGAGGCAGCCCTGCAGCTAAAGGAAAAGCATGGAGGAAGCGTAGTAGCAGTATGCATGGGACCGCCACAGGCAGATGTAGCCTTAAGAGAAGCCCTTGCAATGGGATGCGATGAAGCAGTGCTCATATCGGCAAGAGAGTTCGGAGGCTCGGATACATGTGCAACAGCCATTATCATAGCAGCAGCATTAAGGAAGATAGGCTATGACATGGTAATAACGGGAAGACAGGCCATAGATGGAGATACAGCGCAGGTAGGCCCGCAGATAGCAGAAAACCTTGGAATACCGCAGGTATCCTATGCAGAGGATATAAGCGTAGAAGCAGATACAGTAACTGTAAAGAGACAGTATGAGGATAGATATCATCTAATCGATGTGAAGATGCCATGCCTTCTTACAGCACTGCAGGAGCTGGCAGAGCCAAGATACATGCATGCAGGACTTATTATAGAGTCTTATGAAAAGGAAATACCTGTACTGACCTTTGAGGATTTGAAAGACGATTTAAATCCTGAACATATAGGGCTCAAGGGTTCACCTACCAATGTAGTTAAGTCATTTACCAAGCAGGCTAAGGGAGCAGGGACCAAGATAGAGGCAAGCCCTGATGAAGCTGTAGCAGCCATCATAGCCAAGATGGAAGAAAAACACATTATATAAAGGGAGGAGCCTAATAAAATGAGTAAAGATATATATGTAATAGCAGAGCAAAGAGACGGGCAGATAGCGAAGGTGGCTCTTGAGCTCATAGGGGAGGCTACGAAGCTTGCAGCTGACCTTGGCCAGAAGGTATACGGAGTGCTCCTTGGAGATGCCATAAAGGGCAAAGCAAATGAGCTTGTTGAAGCAGGAGCAGACGGGGCAGTAGTAATAGAAGATAAGATGCTTGCTGAATATGTGACAGAGCCATACACCAAGGCACTGACACAGTTCATAAAGGAAAAGGACCCTGAGATAGTACTCTTTGGAGCAACATCCATAGGAAGAGACCTAGCCCCTAGAGTAGCAGCAAGAGTACACACAGGCCTTACGGCAGACTGTACCGGTCTAGATATAGACCCAGAGACAAAGCTTCTTATGATGACAAGACCAGCCTTTGGAGGCAACATCATGGCTACCATAAGATGCAAGGACTACAGACCTCAGATGGCTACAGTAAGACCTGGAGTAATGAAGAAGCTTGAAACCAAGGCAGGAAAGAAGGGCGACATCGAGGAGATGAAGGTAGACTTCGTGCCTAGCGATATGAATGTAGTAATAAGGGAAGTTATCAAGGAAGAGAAGAAGGCAGTAGACATTACTGAAGCCAAGGTACTCATATCAGGAGGAAGAGGCATAGGTTCACCTGCATTCTTTGGTGAACTTAAGAAGGTAGCAGACCTTCTTGGTGGAGAGATATCATCCTCAAGAGCTAACGTAGACGCAGGCTGGATAGAGAAGTCAAGACAGGTAGGACAGACAGGTAAGACGGTAAGACCTGACCTTTACATGGCATG